>JANMUE010000611.1:0-20965 GCA_031391205.1 Lysobacterales bacterium
GGGGGGGGGGGGGCGCCCCCCGGGTTTTTTTCTCCCCAAGCTTTATAACCACCCCCCCCCCCCCCGCGGGCCCCCCCCCCGCTCCCACGCGCCGTTCGCGCGGTTGCGGCACAATGCACAAATGACCATGAATCCGCTGCAACTCCTCGATCGCATCCATTTTGCCCTGGTCGAAACCTCGATGCCCGAAAACATCGGTTCGGCGGCGCGGGCGATGAAGGCGATGGGTCTGGAGCGGTTGGTATTGGTCGCGCCGCAGGCGTTTCCGCATGATCGTGCCAATGCCCTGGCGGCAGGGGCGGACGATGTGCTGGCTAATGCAAGGGTGGCGGCTACGGTGGCTGAGGGTTTGGGCGACTGCGGCCTGGTGCTGGGCTGCACCGCGCGCAGCCGCTCGGTCAGCATGCCGGTGCTGACGCCGCGGGAATCGGCACAGCGTTTGCTGGAAGCCGTTGCACGTGGACCGGTGGCGGTGATGTTTGGATCGGAGCGGGTCGGGCTCAGCAATGCCGACCTCAGCCGCTGCGATGCGGCGATCAATATCCCTACGGATGCCGTGTTTTCCTCGCTGAACCTCGCCCAGGCAGTGCAGATCATGGCCTACGAACTGCGCCTGGCCGCTCTGTCGGGTGGTGCCGTCGCAATGCCGGCTGCGCCAACCGCCTATGAGGAAGGCGACGCCGCGGCCACCTTGGCCGAAATGGAAGGCTATTTTGGTCACCTGGAGCAAACTCTGGCCGATATCGACTTTCTCAAAGGGCGCTCGGCACGCATCATCATGCAGCGCCTGCGCCGCCTGTTTCTGCGCGCTGAACCCAGCCAGCGCGAGGTGCAGATACTGCGCGGAATCCTCAGCGACGCGCAGCGTCAATCGCGGCTGGCAGCAGAGCGTGCAGGCACGTAAGGAACCCCTGAATAGATTCGGAGCCTCGACAGCCCCCTGAGTCAGGGGGCGAAAAACCCCAGGTTTTTCGGGGTGTGGCAAGCAATAAGGGAACCTCTGAACAAGTCCGGAGCCACGATAGCCCCCTGAGTCAGGGGGCGAAAGACCGCAGGTTTTTCGGGGTGTGGCAAGCACTAAGCTGTGTAGCGAAGTCGAAGTGGTGACTTATTCAGAGGTTCCTAAGCTCTGTATCGAAGCAGAAAAGGTGACTTGTTTAGAGTTCCCTAAATGTCCACACCGGACATCGAATCCAAAGCAGGCAAACATTGTTGAACCCGCGATGTCGGCAGCCGGCTGCATGGCAATAAGGCGTGCTAACTTCTGCACTGTTGTACCGGCGGGGGCCGGAGTCGCTACCAGAGTAGTCCATGAGTCCAACCTCAATACCATTCCTGCGGCGGCATGCCGCTTCGCTCGTCCTTGCCTGCTTGCTACTGTCGGCGGCAGCGGGCGTGTGGGCGAGCAGCGACCGTGCGTCGACTCTGGTGATCGGGCGCATCAGCGATAACCCGCGTTCGGATGTGCAACGCCTCAGGCCGATGCTGGACTATGTCGTGCCCAAGCTGCGTTCGGTCGGTATAGAGCGCGGCGAAATCCTGCTGGCGCGCGATCCGGTGCAACTGCGCAATTATCTGCGGCGTGGCCGCGTCGATTGGGTGACCGAGACTGCGGCCATGGCTGCGATGCTGGGCGCCGACGCTGGTGCGCAGCCTATGCTGCGTGCAATGCGCGACAACGAAGGTGCTTATCGCAGCGTGATTTTCGTCAGGCGTGACAGCGGTATCGAAAATATCCAACAGCTGCTCGGCAAACGCATCGCCTTGCAAATGCGTTCGTCCACCAGTTCATTCTATCTGCCGCTGCTGATGTTGCGCGATGCGGGCCTGCCGATCGTAGAACTGGCCTCGCCTGATGATGCCCCGGGGCCGGGGCAGATCGGGTTTGTGATGGCGCGTTCCGAGTTGAATATTTCGACCTGGGTAGAGAAAGGACTGGCCGATGCCGGCGCTTTCAGCAATCGCGATTGGGGCAATCCGACGCGCATGCCGGAATCGTTTCGCAATCATATGCGTTTGATCGCGCAGAGCGAGGATGTGCCGCGTGCGGTGGAGCTGATGCGTGCCGATGCCGATCCCGCGGTCCGCGCTGCGTTGAGCGCCGCGCTGATCGGCGCCAGCGACGATGCCGAGGCCAGTGCGGCGTTGCACGAGTATTTCGGGACCACGCGCTTCGTGCCGATTGAGCCGGCCTCTGCTGCATCACTGGCAAAGCTCGGCGAACAGGTATTGGCCTTGAGGCGGGAAGTCGAATGAGGGTCGATATTCTCAGGACGCGTTATTGGCTGCTGACGACCGCGCTGGTTGCGGTGGTTGTGCTCGGCTCTGGCGCTGTACTTTGGCAGGAGCGTCGCACATCGGTCGCGGAGTCAGAGTCCAGGCTGCTGGCGATCGAAACCCAGGCCCGGCGCGCCGTCGAAACCCGCTTGAACGCCACGGCTGCGATGCTGTCGGATTCTTTGATCAACCCGGTGTATTTCTACGATCTGCAGGTCATTGAGCAACTGCTGTCGAGCGCCCGCAATCAGCCCGATATCGGATATGCCGTGGTGCTGGATAAACACGGACGCGTGCTGCATGACGGTACACCGGACATCGCCCGGTTTTCGGAGCGCCCGGGCGACGAATTCGCGGCCAAGGCCTACGCCACACGCACACCCATTCTGCAAACGTCGCAGCGCTGGATGGAGGCGAGCTACCCGCTGATGCTGGGCGGCGATCGCCTGGGTGTTCTGCGTCTTGGACTGGATCTCGACCTGGCGGACAACGCGGCTGCGGCTACAGCGTTGCCGAGTCTCTGGGATCTGCGCTGGTTGGTGTCTCTGGTGCTGTTGACGCTTGGCCTGCTCATCCTGGCGCGCTGGATTGATCGCAGTTTCGTTACGCCGACAGCATTGTGGTTGAGTCAGTCGCGTCGACGCGGATCGGGGCACGACGCCGGAAATCTTCCCGGTTGGTCGGCCTTGGGTGCTGCGCTGGCACACGCCGATGCCGACATTACCTCGGTCGAGGCCGAGCTGCAGCGTCAGATCAGTCGTGATGGCTTGACCAGCCTGCCCAATCGCCTGGCACTGCGTCAGCAACTCGGCGAGCGCCTGCAGCTGTGTCGCGATCGTGGGCTCGAATTTGCGCTGATGTTCATCGACCTGGATGAATTCAAGCGCATCAACGATACGCTGGGTCACGATGTCGGCGATGACGTGCTGGCCGAAACCGGTAAACGTTTTTCCGATGTGCTCAATCGCGATGCCAATGCGGCAGGAAATTTCATCGCGCGCTTCGGCGGTGACGAGTTTGTCATTCTGGTGGCCTGCGCAGATGCGCGGCGTCGCGCCGGCATGGTGGCCGAACAGCTGCTGGCTTCGCTGCAGACGCCCTTCCGGTTACTTAACCAATCGCTGCATCTGAGTGCCAGCATCGGCATTACCTCTTATCCCGAGGATGCGCTGGACGCACAGCAGCTGCTGAAGAATGGCGACATCGCCATGTATCTGGCCAAGGTGCATGGTCGCAATTGTTACCGCTATTTCACCAACTACCTGACCAAGCTGGCGGACGATCGTCTGGCTCTGGAACAGGATCTGCGCGAGGCGCTGGCGAATGGCGAGTTGCAGGTCTATTACCAGCCCATCGTCGATCTGCAGAATGAAAAGATTCGAGGTGCAGAAGCCCTGTTGCGATGGAATCATCACAGTCGCGGAATGGTACCGACCAGCCTGTTTATCGGTATTGCCGAGGATGTCGGTCTGATCGATATGCTGGGCGAATATGTACTGCGCGAGGCCGCGCGTGAGGCGGTAAGTTGGCTCACTGCCGACGGACGCATGCCGTTCGTGGCGGTGAACGTTTCGGTCAAGCAATTCCGCGATGCCAGGTTCCCAGCCAAAGTAGCGTCTGCACTGCGTGAAAGCGGCCTGCCCGCCAGCCGGCTGCATATGGAAATGACCGAGAGCGCTCTGCTCGATAACGAGCAATTGGCATTTCCAGGGCTTGAGGAACTCGATCGGCAGGGTGTGCAGGTCTGGCTCGATGATTTCGGCACCGGGTTCTCGGGACTCAGTCATCTACGGCGTGTACCGGCGTCCGGCGTCAAGGTCGATCGCAGCTTTACCGCCGATCTGCTGTCCGATCGCCACGATCTCGCATTGACCAGCGCGATCATCGCGATGGCTCGCTCGCTGGAGATCACCGTGGTTGCCGAGGGCGTTGAAAAAGCCTCCCAGGTCGAGATCCTGCGCTCGCTGCATTGTGAGTTCGCGCAGGGGTACTGGTTTGGACATCCCATGCCGGCCAACGAATTCCGTGCGCGTCTGGCGCGCGAGACGCTGGAGACGGCGGTGCATCATGGGCGCCTGACGGACGTCGGATGAAACTGGGTCTTGTGGGCCCGACCTGTGGTCGGACGCTCCTGGCCGACTCGATCCGCTCTGTCGAATGCGTCCGCCCACAGGTCGGACCCACAAAAGCGGCTACGCTGCCGCCATCGGCCAGATGAACTTCGTGCGCTTGGCCCATTCCGCGCGCTCAGCCAGGCCAATCAGTCCGCCATTGATGGCCTTGGTGATCGCCTTGATCGAATCCTGATCGGCCAAGCCGTTGCAGCCGCGCGCCCCCCATTCATTCGCGGCCAGACTCAGGCACCATGGCGCAGCAATCGCCGCATCGGCATCGGCAACGAAATCGGGTGCGCCCGGATCGCTACTACGCATGATCTTCGTCGCCTCGGCGTAGCAGTCGCGTCCGGTCAGCTGCAGCAGCCCACGCCCGCGATAGGTATACCCATCGTTCGCCTGGTTATTTCCCATGCGACCACCGTAGACCTCGTTGGCCAGCTTCTGTGCGTTATGCGCGTAGTCGTTGGGATCGAGCGGGCCGGAAGGTTTGAAGCGGCTTGGCCAGACCTTGGGCAGACGTTGCGCGCTGTAGTTGAGACTCTCGTACAGAATCGTCAGCCCGCTACTTTCGTGCAGCACCTGGGCCATGAAATGGGCGACACGCAGCGGCGATGCGGAAATTGCACAGCGATCGAAAACCGCCTGAGCATCCTGGAATGCCTGTCGATATACCGGCTGCGCATTGGGTGCCAATTCCAGAACCTGATCCAGGGTTACGCTTACGGTCATGACGCCACTCTCGTAATGTGGCGGCGAGCCTAACCTTGCCGCGCTGTGGCAGCGAGCTGTCGATTTGGACAGGTAGGGCAATGTAGGAGCGGCGGCTCTCACATTTTAGGATCAGGACAGGAAGGCGCGCACCTGAGCCACGATCTGATCGCCGAGCAGGCCGAAGGAAAAACAGATGGCGAGCGTGGTAATAGCCATCGCGACCAGCAGGCGGCCATCGCGCTCCATCAGCGCAACGCCATAGCCGATCATCACCAGCGCAATCGGGATATTGGTCAACGGCACCGGCAAAGACAGTGCGATGCCGGTCAAGACCAGGAACCCGCCGACGACACGTTGGCCGTTCTTGGTCAATGCCCAGGGCCAGGTCGGGTGGCAGAGTTTCTCCAGGCGATGCAGCCAGGGATCGATACGGTGCACGAATTTTTCGGCGGTCTCTCGCGTCATGCTGATACGACGCATCCATGCTGGCAACCAGGGATGTTCGAAGCCCATGATCATCTGGAAGCCGAGCAGGCACAGCATGCCGCCAAACAGCGGCCCGGAAAAACCGACCGGGAGCGGAATCAGGCAGGGCAGGCTGACCAGCACCACCAATGCGCCAAAGCCACGCCCCTGCGTTGCATCGACCAGTGCACCGAAGCTGATGCGTTCGTCGGGCCAGGCTTTCAGCGTATCTGCCAGCAGGTCCGAAACACGCGGCGGTTTCGGCAGCTCCCGTAACTTTTTCAGGTCCGGCAGCTTGGGGAACTTGCGATCACTCACGTCAGGTTGCCTGCTCGCTGCGCAGCTGGCTGACCAGCACCTTGTCGATTCGCGCCCCGTCGAGATCCACGATCTCAAAACTGTAACCACCGTGTTCGAACGACTCGCCCACCCCAGGAATGCGCGCAAAATGCGCCGTGATCATACCGGCCAGCGTGCGGTATTCCTGTTCCTCTTCCTGCGGAAGTTCGGAAAGGCCGAGCAACTCGCGCACGTCATCGACGCCAAGGCTGCCATCAATCAGCCAACTGCCATCGCTGCGTTGCACGACTGTGGGATCGCCGGCTTCCAAGGATTTTGCCAGGGGGCCGAACACCGCGCCCATCAGATTGTTGAGCGTCACCATGCCCTGAATATCGCCGTATTCGTCTACGACGAAGGCGAACTCCGCCTCGGCATCGCGGAACTTGTCGAGCAACTGCATTGCCTTGGACGACTCCGGTACATAGAGCGGAGGCACGATGCGCTTGAAGAGTTCGGGCCTGCCGCGTTCGACCAGCGCTGACAGCAGCGACTTGGTCTGTACCACGCCGAGTACTTCATGATCATTGCCGCGATAGACCGGATAGCGCGAAAACGGATTCTCGCGCAGCACTGCGAGGTTTTCTTCCAGGCTGCCCTCAGTATCCAGCCAGACCATGCGCGGGCGTGGCGTCATCAGGCTGTCGACGGTGCGATCACCGAGGTTGAGTACACGATTGACCATATTGCGTTCATCGACATCGATGACGCCCTGCTCATGGCTCTCCGCCACGAGCATCTTGATCTCTTCCTCGGTGACGTCGCCTTCGTCGCCGTGCTTGATCGGAAACAGCTTGAACAGAAATTCGGTACACCAGGCCAGCATCACCACCATAGGCTTGGCGAGTTTGGCCAGAAAGCGCATCGGAATCGCCACGGCAGTGGCGATCAATTCAGGGCGCACGATGGCAAGGCGCTTGGGCACCAGCTCACCCAGCACGACCGAAATGAACAGGATGGTGCCGACGCTGACCGCCACGCTGATCGGCACTGCGTAGTGCGCCACCAGATCGATGCGCTGCACCTGCTTGGCCAGCGAATCGGCAATCGCGGCACCGCCGAAATAGCCGGTGAGAATTCCGATCAAGGTGATCCACACCTGTACCGAGGAAAGAAATCGGTCGGGTGCTTCGGCAAGTTCCAAGGCGACTTTGGCGCGTCGGCTGGTCTGCGCCTGGTGACGCAGTCGCGTCTTGCGCGAAGTCATCACCGCCATTTCCGACAGTGCAAAGAACCCGTTGAGCAGGATCAGCGCGAAAACAACGAGGATTTCAATGGGCATGGCGGGGCTCAGCGGCCATACCGAATGCACACGCGATCAAACCCGATCGCGGCGCTGAGATGCTTCTGAACCTGCGCCAATGTCGAATTTCTACAATCGGAATCCATAGCTGTTCCAGAACTCAAGCAACCCGACCCGCCAGGGCCGGCCCTCATTGTTGAGCCGCAGACTAACACAGGCAGGCTACGAGGGCGTGACCGAGGCTGGCTATCTCTGCTCGATAAATCAAGGAGTTGCAGATGTTTTTCGGCATGCCTTTCTGCACCGGACCAGACCGCATTGTGATGCTGTCGGCGTCCTGGCGCTATTCAGATTGTCGGCGTTCTGTCGTATTGTGACAGACCTGATTTTATCGACCTGGAGTTGCCGGATGTTTTCACTACAGACCATTTTCGGCAAAGGCGATAAGTTCTATGGACTGCTAGAGCAGAGCGCCGAAGCCGCGCACAATGCCTCCAAGGCACTTTCGGCGCTGCTCGGCCTGCGCGGAAAGAGCGCCTCGCTGGACGATTTCAAGCTTGCCAGGCAGCAGGAAAAACAGCTGCACGCGCGCATCAGCGAAGAACTTGTCAATACCTTCGTTACCGTGCTCGAGCGTGAAGACATCGAAGCGCTGAGCGGAGCGCTGTACAAGATACCCAAGGCCGTCGAGAAGTTCGCCGAGCGTTACACCATCACTTCGTCGCGGCTGGGCGACATCGACTTCGGCTCGCGCGCCGCGATGCTGGAAAAAGCCTGCGAAGTGATCGTCACCATGACCAGGCAGTTGCGCAAGGGCGTGCAGCTAGACGAGATGAAGCAGCTCAACGATAAGCTGCAGTCGATCGAAAACGAGGCCGACCGTCTGATTCTGGATTTGTATCGCGATCTATTCAACAACGAGAAGGATCCGGTGATCCTGATTCTGCGCAAGGATCTGTTCGAGATACTGGAGAAGGCGATCGACCGTTGCCGTGATGCCGGCAATGTGATTTATCACATCGTCCTCAAGAACTCCTGAGTACGCTGGCATGACCTTGACGGTAGTGCTGCTGCTGGTCGCGGTCGCCCTGGTGTTCGAATACATCAACGGCTTCCACGATACCGCCAACTCGATCGCCACCGTGGTGGCCACCAAGGTGCTGACGCCGACTCAGGCGGTGATGCTGGCCGCGGGTGCCAACTTCCTCGGCGCGCTGCTGGGCGATGAAGTCGCCAAGACGATTTCCTCCGGCCTGATCGACACCAATATCGCGCAGATCGGATCGGAGGTGTTGATCTGTGCCTTGCTCGGCGGCATCGCCTGGAATTTGTTGACCTGGTGGCTGGGCCTGCCTTCGAGCTCGAGCCATGCGCTGGTCGGCGGCATGTGCGGCGCCGCAGTCGCCACGGTCAATCGCTGGGATGCGATTCTCTGGTCCGTCCCGGCCGATCCCTGGTACACGGGCAAAGGCCTGCTTTGGAAGGTCGTGATTCCGATGTTCACTTCGCCGGTCGGCGGATTTCTGCTCGGTTTGACGATGATGGGCCTGCTGTTTTTTTTGATCTCTTCAATGAACAACAGCAAGGGATTCCTCGCGCGCATTTCCAAACCGCGTTGGGTGAATGCATTCTTCGGCAAAGCGCAGATCGTTTCCGCTACCGGCATGGGTTTGATGCATGGGCTCAACGACGCACAGAAGACCATGGGCATCATCACATTGGCGCTGGTCACCGCCACTTCTGCCGGTACGCTGGATTCCGCGCCGTCATGGCTGGGGTTTCTGCGCACCGAAGAGGGTGGCATTCCACTGTGGATCAAGATCGTCTGTGCCATCGTCATGGCTGCCGGTACCGCTGCAGGCGGCTGGCGCATCATCAAGACGCTGGGCCACAAAATGGTCAAGCTGCACCCGATTCACGGTTTTGCCGCGGAAACTGCATCGGCCACGATGATCGGATTGGCATCGGCATTAGGCATTCCGGTGTCGACCACGCATAACATTTCTGCCGCGATCATGGGCGTGGGCTGTGCGAAGCGCTGGAACGCCATCAAGTGGACGGTCGTTGAACGCATGATCTGGGCATGGTTGCTGACGATTCCCGCGACCGCCGGTATTGCCTATGGACTGGTGCGTCTCGGCAAGAATTTTGGTTGGATCGGGTAGGGTGTGTGCGTTGTCCCACGGGATTGACCAGCTCCGCTGTTGAGAACCCTTCGGTCATAGGCGCGGGGCCCGACCCGCGCGCTTTTGACTCTGGCATTACTTCCGCAAGAAGGCGCTGTGCGTCGAAGCCGCTACTTCCCTCCCCGATGTCCGGGGAGGGGTTAGGAGACATTTGCTCTTTCTGACTTGCGTACAGCAGGGGCTGTTTCCCTGCCGTATGCAAGTCAGAGCAGGTCCTGGCCGTTGCTGATCAGCCGCTCAAGGCGATCTGAGAGCAAGCCGATCTCGCCAATGACGGCATCGATTTCTCTGTCGGTGAGCCCATCGTAAGGGCGGTTCTCGCACAGATGCAGATACGGCTCGCCATCAAGATCGCCGAGTGCGAAGTAGCCCACGCGTTGCGCCCAGTTGAAGCGCAGCGCGCGTTCGGCGTCGGATTTGGACAGCGCCGAGATCGGTGAAGAAATACGCAGGTAACGGCGTCCGCCCTCTGCCTCGAGCTCGGCGAGATAGATACCCTGGCGGCGCCCCTCGTTGAGCTTGAGTTCGAACGAGATCAGATAGGGATCGTCGTTCTTGAGCGCCTGCGACGCGCGCACATGGGCGCGTACTTCTTCAAAATTATGCATGAGGGACTCCGTGACTGAATGCGCGTTATGCTAAGGCATCGCGCGGAAATAACGTGTACAGATTGCGCAGGACTTTCGTTCGCTTGCAAGGCGCACAAAGTGCAGCATAGTCGAACTATGCGACGCTTTGTGCAACGATGCAGGCGGGCGAAAGGACCAGCAAGATGCACACGTTATTTTCGCGCGATGCCTAACGGGCGATGCCAAAAAAGTCTACGCCGATGGCCGCCAACGCTTCAGGATCGATGCATGATGCAGCATCACGGATTCTCGCGGTCGTGCGTTCCATTCCGCGCGGCCGTGTCAGCAGTTATGGGCAGATCGCTGCACGCGCAGGGTTGAAGGGAAGGGCGCGGCTGGTTGCCTGGGCGCTCAAGCAGGACACTGCCGAGGCGCCGGTGCCCTGGCATCGGGTACTGCGCTCGAGTGGACATATTGCATTCCCCGAGGGATCGGCGTCGTATGCCGAGCAGCTGCGTCTGTTGAAGCGCGAAAAAGTGAAGGTGCTCGAGGGGCGGGTTAGCCAGGTCCAATTCGCCTGGCGCGACGATGACCTGGATGCGAGTCTGTGGCGAATGGATACCTAACAATGTAGGAGCGGCGTTAGCCGCGACGCTCTTGCTCTGATCCCGGACAGCAGAGCAAAAGCATCGCGGCTTACGCCGCTCCTACAATGTCTATCAGCGGCTCGCCAGGTTGAGAAAATCCGGACTCACGATCAGGCGCGCCGCTTCAAGTCGAATACGTGAAGCTGGCAGCAACTCATGCAACTGCGACTTCTCGTCGCGCGCCGCTGCGATTTCTTCCTCGCGCACTGCCGGGTTGACCCGGGCCAGAGCTTCGAGCCGTGCGATTTCGCCGTCGAGCTGATCATCGGCATGACCGGCGGCGGCCTCGACTTCGCGGCGCGCACGGCGTTCGCCTTCGGAGCTCGCGGCTTTGAGCATGGAAGGCACCAGCTGTGACAGCACCTTGCGGAATTTTCCGAGATCCACCGCGAGGTCATTGGCCTTGCGCATCGCTTCGTCGGAGCGGCGAAAGTCGGCGCGCTCGGACAACCGGCTGTCGACCACCACGCGTATCGGCAGGGGCGGCAGGAAGCGGTCCACGTGTAGCGTTGCAGGGGCGATGCATTCGAGAACGAAGATCGCTTCGATGAGGGCGCTGCGTGGTGGCAGTTCGGGGTCGACAAGAAACGCTGCGTTGCCGGTTTCTGCGGATAACAGTAGATCGAGCGCACCCTGGATCATCGGATGATCCATGCGCAGAAACAGCAGATCTTCGCGTGCCAGCGCGCGGGCGCGTTCAAAAGTCGCCTGGCGCGGCCCATTTTCGAAACCGGGGAAGGCTTCGGTGCTGAGGTATTCAGGATCGAGCAACCAGTCGTCGTCGTTGAGTTCTTCGGCATTGATGCCGAACTGCTCGAACAGTCGAATCGCGAAGGCGTCGTTGCCGGGACTGTTGTCGTCCTTGGCCAGGGCGTGCATCAGGCCTGAGTCGCCGGCGGCGCGCTGAGTCGCCAGTTCCAGCAGACGATCGCGCCCATTCTGGATGGCGGCGGCCAGCTCGGTGTGCGCAGTGCGCGTGTCGGCAATGAGTTTTTCCAGCGTTTCCTCCGCGGTTGATTGGTGCAGCGCAAATGCACGCGCCGCTTCGATCAAGGCGCCGCCGAATCGACGCAGCAGCTCGCGCCCATCCTGAGGCGAAGATCGGAATGCATTCAGACCCTCGTCGTACCAGCGTTTAAGCGCATGTTGTGCGGTGTCTTCAAAGCAGGCGAAATGAATGTTGACGTCGCCCTTCTGTCCGATACGGTCGAGACGCCCGATGCGCTGTTCCAATTGGTCCGGGTCACTCGGCAGATCCCACAGCACCAGATGATGTGCAAACTGGAAATTGCGTCCTTCCGATCCGATCTCGGCGCAGAGCAGCAGACGCGCACCATCGGGCTGCGCGAAAAACGCGGCATTGCGATCGCGTTGCACGATGCTCATGCCTTCGTGGAAGCGCGCTATGCCGGCGCCGGTGCGCAGACGCAGCGCTTCTTCCAGTGCCAATACCTTGGCCTGGGTGCGGCAGATCAACAGGAATTTTTCGCTGGGATGGGCATCGAGCAAGGCGACCAGCCAATCCAGTCGTGGATCCTTGGCGAAATTCAACGGCAGCGCGTGTGGTTCGGCATCGACGTCGCTGAGAAACTCTGCGAGCAAATGTCCGTGCAATTCTTCGTCTTCGCTATCCAGTGGCAGCAACTCGAAATGCGCGATGCGCTTGGGAAATCCGCCGACCACGGCACGCCGATTGCGAAACATCACGCGTCCGGTGCCGTGGCGGTCGATCAGCGCATCGAGCAACTCGGATCCCGCGTCTCCTTCCAGAAGCCGCGCCTCGTCCTCACCCAGCCAGGACTTCAGCTCGTTGGTCTGTTCTTCCAATAAGGTTTCGCCGTCAAGAATGCGCGATGCGATGGCCGACAACGCGGCAAAGCGTGCACTTTCCGCCTGGAATCCTTCCAGATCGTGATAGCGCGCCGGGTCGAGCAGCCGCAGGCGCGCGAAATGGCCGCTGCGTCCCAGCTGCTCGGGTGTGGCAGTAAGCAATACCAGGCCTGGCGTACGTTTGGCCAGGGCGTCGACCAGCACATACTCCGGACTCTCATGCTCGGGCGACCAGGCCAGATGATGGGCTTCGTCCACCACCAGCAGATCCCAGCCGGCCCTGACCAGCAGACGTGCGCGTTCCGGATCATGCACCAGGAAGGCGCTGTCGGTGATGACCAGCTGTTCGTCCTGGAACGGATTGCGTCCGTCCTCGGACTGCGCGATGGCGTCACAGCGTTCGGCATCGAAGATGGCGAAATTGAGATTGAAACGACGCATCAATTCTACGAACCACTGATAGACCAGAGGTTCCGGCACCAGCACCAGTACGCGGCCGGCTCGCCCGGTGGCGATTTGGCGGGCGATGATCATGCCCGCTTCGATGGTCTTGCCCATGCCGACTTCGTCGGCCAGCAGGATCCGCGGCGGTCGGCGTTCGGCAGCGACCTGGGCCACGCGCAATTGATGCGCGATCAGGTCGATACGCGCGCTCATCAAACCGAATGCGGCGCTGCGCCGTGCGTCTGCGCGCCGTTGCAGGGCTTCGTAGCGAAACTCGAACTGATCATTGCGATCGACGCGACCCTGCGCCAGGCGGTCCTCGGTCTTGGAAATGTTCTGCAGGTCATCGAGTTCGGATTCGCTGATCAAACCGGCCAGGTGTCGATAATGATTCAACCCGTCGCGCGCCTCGACTTCGGTGATCAGAAACTGCTTGCCATGGGCTGCAAGGCTGTCTCCGACGCGAAATTGCGCGCGCGTCAGCGGCGCCGACTGCTGGGCGTATTGACGCAGCGTGCCGCTGCGTGCGAACAGCATCTGCAGCATGCGCCCCTCGACGCGCAACACAGTGCCGAGCCCAAGCTCGGGTTCGGCATTGGAGATCCAGCGTTGACCAGGAACAAACTCGGGCATGGGGGCATCGGCAGTTCAGAGCCGCCGATTATGACGCGTCGCGCCCTCCAGGGGTAGAAAACGAACGTCGGCTCTTGTGGGTCCGACCTTTGGCCGGACGCTTTTGGTCGCCAACACGCGGCTTTCAGGGCGTTCGACCTCAGGTGGGACCCACAGGCTTATCAGGCGCCGAGAAAACCCAGATGATGCTGATTCACCCCGCCAAACCGCGACACGTTCGGAAATACCAGATCGCGGTCGCCCGCCTGCAGGCCATACCAGCGTGCCATCGTCCAGGCGTACTGATCCACCGATGTGGTCGGGATGATCTGCGTACCCCAGCCTGTACTGTTCGGATTGTTTTCGGCCAGCAGGCTGGGGAAATTGCCGTAGTAGCGGCGTCCCTGTACGGCGCCGCCAACGACGATCTGATGGCCGCCCCAGCCGTGATCGGTGCCGTTGGAGTTGGGGGTCAATGTGCGACCGAACTCTGAAGCAGTGAACGTGGTGACGTTGTTCTGCAGGCCAAGGTCGACCGTTGCCTGGTAAAACGCGGCCAGGCCCTTGGATACCGAGCTCAATATGGACGTATGGTTGGCGAGTTGATCGGTATGCGTATCAAAACCGCCGATGCGCACGAAGAATATCTGGCGCACCATGCCCAGCGAGGCGCGCGCATTCATCAGTCTGGTGATCATGCGCAACTGCCCGCCCAGCCAGTCGTTGATATTGCCCCCGCTATCGAGCGCATAGTTGAATCGCGCCTCAGCTGCAGCGTTGAACGGCAAATCCAGCGCCGTATCGAATTGGGTATAGGCGTTGATCGTGCGCTTGGTCTGCGTCGCATGGGCGCGTTCCAGCGGATGTTGATAGCTGGCGTTGAGCAAGGCATTGAACACTGCGCGCCGTGCCTGCTGTCCCGGCGGCCAGGTGTTCGTGGAGTCCATATAGACGCCTTCGACACCGTAGGGATTGATGAAGTAGGGCACCACATCTTCACCCGCTGCGAAAACGTTCTCGCCGTCAATCGACACATTCATCGACAGCGTGGGATTTTGCCCGGCGACCGTGGTCAGGTCGGCCAGCCGCCCACCCCAGCCGATGCGGCTGGTGGTGTTCGCAGTCGGTGTTTGCCAGAACAGGCCCTGATCGGAATGCGAGAACAGCTGTGGTGGCGTCGGTACGCTCTCGGCCAGAAATTCCTGCTGAGTGATCGGATGGAGCAGCGGACCGATATTGGCAACCAGGGCGACCGGGGTCGGGCCGGTGGTTTGATTGAACAGCGCGGCCAGTTCCGGCATCGCGGGATGCAGTCCATACAGCGCGCCATCGGAGGCTGCATTCAACGAGTTGAGCGCAATCAATTGATTCGAGGGGATGGCCAGGGAAGCCCGCGTAGCGTTGTAAATGTTGTAATGCGTGGTATCCCGCGGTATCAGCATGTTGAAACTGTCGTTGCCGCCATCCATGTACAGGCACACCAGGGCGCGGTAATCGTCACCACCAAGAATAATCCTGGGGGTGGCCGCATGGGCCATGCTCATCTTGGCAGCGAGCGAAGAGAATGCCGCTGTGGAAGCCGCTGCGCACAGGGATTTTTGGACAAAGTCGCGACGCTTCATAGTGGGCTCACTTCTCGATGGCGTATTCGGGGGAGGTGACAATCAGGCTGAGTGCATCGGTGGTGCGCCGATAGCCCGCTCCGAAATAGTCGCCGACCGGAATGGAGTTGATGTAGGTGCGCAGCGTCGAACGCATGGCCGGGCTCATGGTGCCGCCCATCATCAGCACATCAAGATGTTCGAGCAGCCGATCGACATTGCCCGCCAATGCGCGTTCGCGTGCAAAGTTCACGCGCGGATATTCCTCACCCAGATCAGGGTTGCCGGCGTGTTCCCACGTAACAAGCGATTCCATACGGTTGCTGAAACGGGTGACATAGGTGTCGGTCTCGACTTGGAACTCCGGCGACAGCAATCCGGCCTGGGCGACATCCGGGCCTGGAGCTGCGTAATTGGGCAAATAGAAATTGAACACAGTGGGGGAACTTTGCACCGATACCGGCGAGTCGGAGGGCCAATGGATGTACCAGATGTCGAACCGGCCATTGTCCACATCGACGACATCGAAGGCCCGCCACAGCTGCGTCCAGCGCAACGGCTGTTCGCGCAGTTTGCCCAGTTGTGTATTGGCTGCGGGACGTGAGCGTGCTTCCGGATCCATGACGATGGCACGGATGACTGCACGCAGATCGCCACGCACACTCGAACCGTTGTTGTTGAAGACCGTGGCTACACGCTGCACATAGGCCGGGCTGGGATTGCTGGACACCAGTCGCTGAATCAAAAGCTTGCTCAGGAACGGCCCGACATTGGGGTGACGGAAAATATTGTCGAGCGCCGTATCCATATTGTTGCGTACCGTCTGCACGGTAGTGGTCGGTCGATTGCCCGCAGGCATCACGCCGCCCGGTAACGCAACGCCAGAATAATTGAGCAACTGCTTGGTGCCCTCGACGGCGTGGAACTCGACGTTCGGTGCCATAGGCTGGAACCAGCCGTCGCCATTGGCTCCGGGGCCGCACCAGTTCCAGTTGTCTACCGGGCAATTGAACCACTTCCAACCAGTGAACACATGCGCGAATCCGGCGATGGTGTTCTGGTTGTAGGTCGGCACCGGATTTCCACTGACCAGTACGCGTGTGCCGTCAAGATTGAGCTGCACCAGACCGATCGTGAACAACTGCATGATCTCGCGGGCATAGTTTTCATCGGGACGCAGATTGATCGAAGTATCCGGCTTGCGATTGCCGAACATCGAAAGATAGTGGCCCATCACCGGATGCAGGGTGACGTTTTCGAGCAGGTCGCGATAGTTGGTAAAGGCGCCACTGCCCAGTAGATCGTAATAGTGGGTGAGGGCATTGGGTTCGCCGGCCAGCGAACCGCTGTAATCGGAGGTGACCAGTATTTCGCTGAGCGCAAAGGCGACGCGTTGCCGCAATTGATCGGGCGCGAAGATGGCGCGCTGCATCCAGGCTTCGCGGCGAATGTTGTGATAGATATCGACCGGTGGTGTCTGCGATGCGAGGTTTTGCAGATAAGCCCGGTGCGACGTCAGCGGCATCGCGAACTGCTCGTTCAACCAGGCGTTGTAGCCGATCTGGCGCAGTCTGCGGATTTCCGGCAGCGTCGGTCCGAATGTGGTCTGGGTAAGGAAGCGCGAAGCTTCGTAGTCGTTGAAGGGGCCCTCGGGCGATTCATCGAAACTGGCCTGAAGTATGAGGTCACCTGCATGGGTAATGCCGGCGGCGCCTAGTCCGAGCAAAGTCGCCACACAGGCGCCGAGACAGCGCATAACAAATCCGCGATGCATGAAGGATCCCCATTGGAAAGACCTCGACATTTTGCAGCAGCGGGACTGCCCAAAAACCTGACGCAGGACACGGATTTCACAGCCCGTGGCAGACGCCGACGAAAGGCGGCCAATTTTTGACAGACGGAGCAGTCGCTATCGTGGGGTCTGTGAAGAGTTCACGCGCCCCAGTGCGTTTATCCAGCAGCGTTTCAAGGACGATCAGGCGGCCGGGCCGTTCGTTCTTAGAAGAAGATACTGACCCCAAATCGAAGGTTCCCGCCGGGCTGGGGCGCGACCTCCTTCAAAAAGGAAGTCTGAACGTGCGCCTCGCGGTTAGTCAGGTTGTTGCCCTCGGCGAAACTTCCCACACCTTCCGTCCTCTTAAAAATGCATGTAGAGACGTTGTCGTTGAGCAATGTGCAGCCTGCGGTTTCAGTTTTGAACCCGGCCGCAGGGCGAGGGCGGCGTGTCGTGTGGGCTTGATTGCGTTGGCAAGCATGTTATAGTATTTCAATTCCAGCCCGTCAACCTGTACCGATGGCATCACGCCGGACTTGCAACTACTGAGTTTTGTTACGCTATAACCTCGACCATGGAAATTCATTCCTGCCCACATCACGCGCATCCGCATGCGCACGCTCGATGGTTGCCGAGGCTCGATGCCTTCGGTTCTGCTGCGGCATTCATGTGTGCACTGCATTGCGCGTTTCTGCCGATTGCCGCGGTAGCGATGCCACTGGCGACCGTTGAGTTGCTGGCGAACCACGTCTACGAACTGGGTTTCGTTGTGTTCGCGCTGGTGTTTGGCGCTGTGGTGCTGAGTACTGGCATGTCGCGTAGTCGTCGCAGCACCATTTTGGGCCTTTATTTTGCTTCTGCGGCATTGCTGCTTGCAGGCGTTGCCAATCATGAGCAAGCGATCATGCATGCGGTGCTGATGGTCCTTGGCGGCCTGAGCCTGGGCAGTGCGCATGCGGTCAATCGGCATTTTGTCCGTACCCATGGCGATGCGCAGACGCTCTGGCGACGGGGCAATGCGGTGATCCATGGGCATTTGACAGGGACCGACCATTGATTGCCGCGCAATTGCTGCTAGCCTTCGCAACCCAAGAATTTCCGGAGTAGTACCAAGATGGGCAAGGGTGACCGCAAGACCCGCAAGGGCAAGATTTCGATTCGCAGTTATGGCAATGTACGTCCGCACACCGAAAAGAAGGACGCGACCGCCAAGCCGGCTGCGGCTGTCAAGACGGTTGCCAAGCCTGCTGCTGCGAAGAAAGCACCTGCCAAAAAGAAAGCCTGAGCGCTTCGCGTTCAGCTTCAACGACGAGGCCCTTCGGGGCCTCGTTGCGTTTTGATCAGTCGGAAAGCCTAGGGACCCTCTGAACAAGTCCCACGCACGTGCGACTTGTTCAGAGGGTCCCTAGCTGCGTTCCCATGGCCCAGACGCGTTCCGGACCGCGCCCCCCGATCCAGTAACTCAGTTCTGCTGCGCTGTTGAACGACCAGACGGCAATGTCGGCATCCTTGCCCGCGCTCAGCATGCCTTTGCGATGACTCATGCCCAGTGCACGTGCTGCGTGCAGCGTCGCGCCAGCGAACGCCTCGGCGGGCGTAAGCCGAAATAAGGTGCAGGCCTGGTTCATCGCCAGACGCAACGAGCGCAGTGGTGAAGTGCCTGGATTCAAATCGGTCGACACCGCCATCGCAACACCGTGCCGACGAAGTGCGGCGATGGGCGGCATCTGCGTTTCGCGCAAACAGTAGAACGAACCCGGCAGCAACACGGCGACCGTGCCGCTCACTGCCATCGCCTGCACCGCGGCTTCGCTGGAATATTCGATGTGATCGGCTGACCAGCCGCCGAACTCTGCGCATAGTGCAGCGCCGCCGAGGTCGGAAAGCTGGTCGGCGTGCAGCTTTACCGGAATGCTCAGAGCTTCGGCTTTCTCGAACAGGCGCCGAGTTTCGGCAGGCGTGAATGCGATGCCCTCGCAGAATGCGTCCACCGCATCGACCAGGCCTTCGTCGTGCAGCGTGGGAAGCCAGTGGTCAATTACCTCGCTGACGTAGGCTTCGCGGTGATCCAGCCATTCCGGTGGCAGCGCGTGCATACCGAGAAAGGTGGTGCTGATGCTGATATGGAGTTGTTCGCCGATGCGCCGCGCGACCTGCAGCATGCGTCGCTCGCTGTCGAGATCCAGGCCATAGCCGGATTTGATCTCGATACAGGTGACCCCATCGCGAACAAGATCGCGCGCCCGCGGCAGCGACTGCGCCAGCAAGTCTTCAAGCGATGCGGAACGCGTAGCCCGCACGCTGGAATTGATGCCGCCGCCAGCGCGCGCGACCTCCTGATAACTTGCACCCTGCAGGCGCATTTCGAACTCATTGGCGCGATTGCCGGCAAACACCAGATGCGTATGGCAGTCGATCAACCCTGGCGTCACCAGGGCGTTGTCCAGATCGATGATCGCCGCAGCGCAGGCCTCCGGAGACATGGGCAGATCGGATTGCGCGCCCGCAAATACGATCTGATGACCCGCGATGCCGATCGCCGCAGATTCGATCATGGCGTAGCCGCTGCCATCCGCAAGCGGATTGGCAATACGGCAATTGATCAACAACTGGTCCCAGCGATCGCGTCCGGTTTTCATGAGGATGTCCCGTTTTGTGCATTCTAACGGCGCGCGCTGCGGGTGCGGGCTGTGAGAACATTTGCTACCCGACTGGCCGCGCGCTCATGACCGAATACTCTGCCGACTTTCTATGGACCGAATCGGGATTTGTCCCTGATGCGCGCATCGCTGCAGCCAGTTCGGGCGGCGCCGATCGATCCGGGAAACGCGTCGAGCCTATCGGCCGCTTCGTGGTTCCCGGCATGTGCAATGCACACTCGCATGCGTTTCAGCGTGCCATGGCGGGCTTGGCCGAACATCAGACGCATGCCGACGACAGCTTCTGGACGTGGCGCGAGACCATGTATCGCTTCGCCAATATCATCGGACCGAACGATCTAGGTGCCATCGCGACTCAGCTCTATGTGGAAATGCTGGAAGCCGGCTATACGTCGGTATGTGAGTTCCACTATCTGCATCATCAGCCGGACGGATCGCCCTATGCCGATCCGGCCGAGCTGTCGCGGGTGTTGATTGCGGCAGCGCGTGATGTCGGAATTCGCATGACGCTGCTGCCGGTGCTGTATATGACCGGTGGATTCGATGGCCGCGCGCTGGGCACGCGGCAAAAGCGCTTCGGCCACAGCGTCGATGCTTATCTCAATCTGCTGCAGAATTTGCGCAGAGAAGAAGATGAAGCGCTGACCGTGGGCGCTTGTCTGCATTCCCTGCGTGCCGTACCCGAGGAGGCGATGCGTGCCCTGACGGACGCCGAGCACAGCCACGATCGACCGATTCATATTCATATCGCCGAGCAGATGCCTGAAGTCGACGAATGCATCGCGCTGCGCGGCCAGCGGCCGGTGGAGTGGTTGCTGGATCACGCCCAGATCGATGCGCGCTGGACCCTGGTGCATGCCACACACCTCGACGATCTCGAGGTGCAGCGATTGGCGCGCAGCGGTGCGACGGTGGCGATCTGTCCGACCACGGAAGCAAACCTCGGTGATGGACTGTTTGCGCTCAAGCCCTATCTGGATGCCAATGGCAGTATCGCCATTGGCTCGGACAGCCACGTGTCGATTTCGGTGGTGGAGGAACTGCGCTGGCTGGAATATGGGCAGCGCCTGCGTGCGCAGAGGCGCAATATCGCGGTGGGCGCGCACCAGCACAGTGTTGGCCAACATTTGTTTGCGCAGGCCTGGCGCGGCGGCCTGCGTGCAGCTGGTCGTCTTCAGCACGAAGTGGCGGCGGATACAACGATTTGGTCAGGCGCCGTAGTACTCGATGATCAGCATCCTTTGTTGATCGCGCGCGAGGAAAAGCATTTGCTTGATACCTGGATTTTCTCCGGCAATGTACCGCTGGTGCGCGATGTGATCATCGATGGCGAGTGGCTGGTACGCGATGGCCGGCATAGAGCGCGTGACCGAATTGCCGAGGAATACCGGGTTGCGATGCACAGGCTGGCGGCGTTGATGTAGCGATAAGACATGTAGGAGCGGCGTGAGCCGCGATGCTCTTGCTCTGACCGTCGGGCAGATAGAGCA
>JANMUE010000018.1:0-18703 GCA_031391205.1 Lysobacterales bacterium
CATCCTTGAGTCGTCCGCTCTTCAGCAAGGAGTCAAATTTGAACTGTGCAGCTCCGCAGAGAACCCATGGCGTTGCACTCTCATTTAGCATGCGATCCGAATACTCGAGACTCAAGTCGTACTGGCCGACTTGATTGTGCAGCAGCGCCGCCACACCAAGTGCCTGTGATCGAACGTCTTTTTCCGTTATCTGGGGTAATTGGTCGAGCAACTGTGTCAAATACTTAAAACTCTCATCGTAACGTCGTCCGACTGTAAGGGCATTTACCAAGGTAGCAGTAGCACGCGAGCGTAATACTGGGTCGATCGGGCGGGCAATAAGGGACTTGAACTCAGGTATGGCGAGGTCAAATTCTCCGGCATACGTTCTCTCCCACGCTCGGAGGTACGTCAAGTGATCGCGTTGAGCAGGTCTGAGGCTCGCTCGTTCGCCATCAATGCTATTGAGAAGTTTGACGAACTCATCAAAGTCGGATCGCTTCAGCTGCTCCGCTTTCGACAGCAGTTGGTCAGCGGCAGCAGGGTCTATTGCATTGGCGCCACCGGCCAAAAAAAATACGCAGCAAAATAGAATGCTCGCCCAGATTGTCGGGCGAGCCTTCAGAGCTTCGCGATGGCGGACGTCAAGCAAGGGCTACTTGACGCAAATTTTGTTGGAGTCCTTTTTCGGTTGAATCATCTGGATCGTCTTTGTCATCATCCTGCTGCTCTGAATCATCATCGTCTTGTTTCGAGGGAAGAATCATGCAGCAGATGTTTGTTCTAGCTCCTAACAGCGCTATCAACGTTTCCTGGTTCCCGTTTTTCAGTGCTTCAAGTACTGCAAGCGGAACACCGGAGGCTTCGGCTGCTTGATCAAGTGATTTCCTTGTAGAGTTGACCGCATTCGCGTCTTGCCCGAGTCGTTCCAAAAGCCGAATTACATTGGACATGGTGCTACCCCCTATTGATTGATTTAACACACCCCGAGCCAGGCATTGCGATGAATGTAAGCCGACTGGCCACCGGCAAACTTCGAAGGAGACTCATCACATACGACGAACCCTAATCCCTCGTTCAAGCGTACTACTGCCTCTTGCCTAGCCTCATAACAGACCCACACTTGCTCCAAGCAGAGAGACTTAAAAATCGAGTCGATGAAGCCACCCAGAATGTATCGCGAGTAGCCGTTTCCACGTGCAGCACGTTTAAGCATGATGCCAACTTCCGCACTCCCCAATCGTGGCACCCCGAGCGTGGCTCCGCAAATACCTATTGACGCCCCGGTCGAGTTATCAATCACCGCGACAAGAAGCGCCTTGGCTTGTGGTCTACCGGTCTGGCGCAGCGCGGCACGGAAGCTGCGAGTTGCCTGCTCGGATGACAAGGGCGAGCCAACGTAGTGCATGGTGTCGGAGTCGCAATAAATTTCTTGGTACAGTGACTCATCTTGCAGGCTTAGTGCACGCAGGGTAAAGCGTGAAGTCGCGAGCTTTTTTTCGCCTGGGCAGAGGGCGGCGTTCACTGAACTTCAGATTCTGCAATGGCTAGATTGGTAAGACGTTGCCGTATTCCGTCGTCCCGTGTCTTGATCGTTGCCGGCGGCACCACCACCGTCACCTGCATATCCACCTTCGCCTCCACCAAATCGGAAAGCCGCATCCTGTCCATCCTTGCCTTCTGAATCGGCAACGTCGCCGCCTGATACACGATGACCTCATGATCCAACGGGTAGTCTCGGGCGAGGACGTCGACGAGGACTTGGCGATAAGCCGAGCCGGTGGAGAATCGGGCCAGGGATTGGTCGCCGGCGACGCCGACTTGCCAGAGGATCAGATAGGCGCTGGGGTCGATGCGGCGTTGGTAGAACATGAACTGGCTGGCTTCGTAGTGGGCGCAGCCGTATTTGCCGGGGTCGATGCCGAGATCGGCGTAGAGGCAGTCTTCGGCGGATACGCCGGGTTCCATATGGGCGGCATAGCCTTCTTCGCGGGCCAGTTCGATGGCGCGGTGCGGTACCCAGGCAAAGACGCCGGGATGGCCATAGAAGGCGCCGCAGACCTTTTTGCCGGAGCGTACTTCGGTGAGCATGGCTTCGATCATCGCCTTGTAGCTGATCAGTCGCGAGGTGCCTTCGCTGTAATACGGCTGCAAACTACGCACATCCGGGTGCATTTCCTGCACCCAGAGTTCGACAATGCCGTCCGACATCAGCGAGAACACCACATCCGATTTCTCGATGTAGCTGCGGCTGAGCGGCGTGATGTGCGAGCCGAGCGTCATGCCCACCCCGACACAGACCAGACTTCCCTTTGGCATCGCCATCCTCCTCATCCCCATCCCCGGATGCGAACGGCGAGCGTAGCGGCAAAGGACGACAGGATGAAGTGCATTCGGTCTTTGGGATGATGTATCGCCATGGGTGTGGGTCCGACCTGTGGTCGGACGCTGGGAGTCGACACTTCGATGCGCGTAAGGGTGCTGTGTGGGAGCGGCTTCAGCCGCGATTGGACGATGCTGCTGCTCACGCAATCGCGGCGGCACGCCGCTCCCACAACAGCCAGAGCATCGCGGCGTACTCCGCTCCCACACGAATATGAGCGATCATGCAGGCATGTCGCCCCTGATCTCCATTGCGCTGCTGCTGGCGCCACATACTGCGGATGCGCCCGCCGATACCGGCCCGGCGCAGCTGGACCGGGTGACGGTGCAGGCGCAGCGTGCCGCGCCCGCCAGCATTGCGACGCTCGACGGTGCCACGATCGAAGCCATCGCTGCGACGCATCCCAATGAGTTGATGCAGCGCCTGCCCGGCACCTGGGTCAGCCGCGGCAGCGGACAGGAGCAGCTGACCGCGATCCGTTCGCCGGTATTGACCGGTTCGGGCGCCTGCGGCGCGTTTCTGTGGAGCGAGAACGGCGTGCCGATTCGTCCGGCCGGGTTCTGCAACATCAACAATCTGTTCGAATTGAATACCGAGCAGGCCGCGGCCGTGGAAGTGCTGCGCGGACCGGGCACCGCCCTGCATGGCTCCAATGCGCTGCATGGCGTGATCAATGTGCTGACTCCGAAGCCGGAAGAAGCACGCGGGCCGAAGTGGTCCGCAGAGATGGGTGCGAATGATTTCTATCGCCTGCAGGCCGCGTGGAGTGCCGCGCGGAACGACAACGCCGGATATCTCGGATTCTCCAGCACCGACAGTGGCAGCTTTCGCGTCGACGAGGGTTATCGTCAGCACAAGGTGCATCTGGCACACCAGGGCAGTCGCGGTGCTGCGCATTGGCATAGCTGGGTATCGCTGAGCGATCTGGCGCAGGATACGGCGGGCTTCATCACCGGCCGCGATGCCTATCGTGACGCGGACCGGCGCCGCGGCAACCAGAATCCCGAGGCCTTCCGCGACGCCAGATCGCTGCGCGCCGCATCGCGCTACAGCCGGGATTGGGGCGATGTCTGGTCGCTGCAGTCCATCCCTTATCTGCGCCGTGATCAACAGCAGTTCCTGCAGCATTTCACACCGGGTCAGCCGCTGGAGGATGGCAGCAGCCACAGCATAGGCGTGCTCAATCTGATCAACCGCCGGGATGCACGCGGGCGCCTGTCGCTGGGTGTCGATCTGGAATGGGCCGAGGGCGAGACGCAGGAGTTTCAACGACTGCCGCTGACCACCGGTTCGGCGCAGCAGCAGGCGATCCGACCGGCGGGTGTGCATTACGACTATCGGGCGCGTACGGATTCGACAGCGGTGTTTGTGGATTACGCCTGGTCTGTGCACGAACGTGGCGAAATCGATCTGGGTCTGCGCGCGGAGCGGCTGCGCTACCGCTATGACAATCGCGCGCTGGATGGCAACAGCCGCGACGACGGATCCTTGTGCGGATTCGGAGGTTGCCTGTTCAATCGTCCGGCCGATCGCAGCGACAGTTTTGAGCAGATCGCGCCCAAGCTGGCGTACCGGCATCGCTTCGATGCGACTGAAGCCTGGCTGCGCATTGCGCGTGGGTTTCGATTTCCGCAGGCCGGCGAGTTATATCGCCTGCAGCGCGGGCAGGATGTTGCCGATCTGGATAGCGAACGTTTCGATATGATCGAGCTGGGTGCGCGCCGCTCTATCGCGGCGTGGTGGATCGAAGCTGTGGTGTACACGGCGCGTAAGCGCGATTTCATTTTCCGCGATGCCAATGGGTTCAACGAAAGTGATGGGCGCACACGGCATCAGGGCGTAGAGCTTGCACTGGGCAGCGCCGCTGATGCGCCGTGGTCGTTCGATCTCAACGCCGCCTACGCCGTGCAGCGCTATGCCTTCGATCGTGCGCTCAGCGCGGGCGAGGCCATCGCCTCCGGCAACGAGATCGATACTGCGCCGCGGCTGTTGGCGGGCGCGCGACTGAGGCGTGATGCCGATCGTTATGGTCGCTGGGAACTGGAGCTGGTACATCAGGGCGGCTATTACCTTGATGCCGGCAATCTGGCGCGCTATCCCGGGCATACCCTGGCGCATCTGCGCTGGTCAAGAAACCTGGGCGAGCGCTGGCAGCTCAGTGCACGATGGATGAATCTTGCCGATACCCGCTATGCCGAGCGCGGCGATTTTGCGTTCGGCGAATACCGTTATTTTCCGGGCGATGGGCGGGCATTGTTTGTAGGTATCAACGCAGGTCTGTAGGGCAAGCCTGCGGTCACCTTCTTAATGGTCCGCACCGTTGCGACGGCAGGCAATACGCTTGCCCTACAGAACCCGGCGCGAGTAGGGTTGCCAGTATTGGCTAAGCATCGTCGAGGAACCATCATGAACAAAGCACTCACCTTGATCTCGTCCACTCTGATGCTCGCTGCCTGCACTGGCGGTATTGACAACGCCTCAGCACCGACGACAGCAGCGTCCACAGCAGCATCCACAGCGGCGCCCAAAGCAGGTGCATCAACCCTGCCTTTCGTATCGACCGAAATCGCCCGTTTCGACGAACCCTGGGCAATGAGCTTTCTGCCCGATGGGCGCCTGCTGGTTTCCGAGAAGCGCGGCGCGCTCAAATTGTTCGATATCAGCAGCAACAGCAGCAAAGATGTCTCTGGTGTGCCGGATGTGGACTACGGCGACCAGGGCGGCTTGGGCGATGTTGTGCCGCACCCGAAATTTTCGGACAACGGCTGGGTGTATCTCAGCTATGCCGAGGCTGGCGAGCGCGATACCCGCGGCGCTGCAGTCGCGCGCGGCAGGCTGACGCTGGATGCCGGCGGTGGCGGGGCCCTGAGCGATGTCGCGGTGATCTGGCGGCAGGTGCCCAAGGTGTCGGGCCGCGGACATTATGGACACCGTATAGCCTTCGATGCCAGCGGTCTGCTGTGGATCGCTTCGGGCGAGCGCCAGAAGTTCGACCCGGCGCAGGACATGCAGTCCAACCTCGGCAAGATCATCCGCCTGAACGACGATGGCTCGCTGCCCGCAGACAATCCCTTCGCCGCTCAAGGCGGAGTGGCTGCGCAGGTGTGGTCACTGGGGCATCGCAATCCATTGGGTCTGGCCTTCGACGCCCAAGGGGTCTTGTGGGTGCAGGAGATGGGCCCGGCCGGCGGAGACGAGCTCAACCTCATCGAGCGCGGCGCCAATTACGGTTACCCCATCGTGTCCAATGGCGATCACTACGATGGCCGTGTGATACCGGATCACGACACGCGCCCGGAATTCAACGCGCCGGAAATCAGCTGGACACCGGTGATTGCGCCGGCCGGGTTCATCATTTATTCCGGCTCGGTATTTCCACAGTGGCAGGGTGATGGCTTCATCGGCGGCCTGGCGTCCCAGGCCTTGATCAGAGTCGAGTTCGACGGTGCAACAGCCCGCGAAGCCGAGCGCTTGGATATGGGCGAACGCATCCGCGAGGTGGAGCAGGGACCGGATGGCGCGATCTGGTTGCTGGAGGATGGCGGTGATGCGCGACTGTTGAAGTTGACAGCGTCGCCGTAGTCGAAAAAGGAGAATAGGTGTTGTGGGAGCAACTGCCTATTGTGGGTCCGACCTGTGGGAGCATCGCCAGGCCGACTTGCCGGACCACGCAGGCACCGACATACTCGTCCCACCTTTACCTCAGTGGACGACCGCGATGGGCAGCATTCTTGCAGGCATTGTGTTGATCAGCATTGGATTGTTCGGTGGTGATTCGATCTTCCGTGGCGAGTTCAGCCTGTTCAGTGTGTTCTTCGACGGCCTCGGGTTGTTCTGGATTGGCAAAGGCATCTACGGGATGACGCAATCCAATCGCGGGTGAGGCCTGACGGCGTATCGTCGACCGCAGGCCGCGTTCGCTGCATTGGCCGATCTTTCGTGGCGACTGCCATAGAACTCTGAAACCGATCTGTTGCGGATGCTGAAGTCGCGGATTCCGTCGCGCCCCATTCATAGATGTGGGAGCGGCGGTCGTCTCTCGGCTCCTGCCTTCGACGACACTTGTGCGTCCATGCGCGGCGTCTCGCCGCGAAGCTCTTGTTCTGGCCATCAAGAGTAGAGCAAAAGCTTCGCGGCGGGACGCCGTGCATGATGCATGGCCTTGACGGTAGCCATCGCTTCGGAACATAATTAACTAATTACTTAACTATGTAAATGTCCATGGACAAGGTTTTCGAAGCGCTTGCCTCCAATCCACGCCGGCAGATACTGGCCTACCTCAATGGCGGCGAACTGAGTGCCGGCGAGATCGGCGAACGTTTCGATTTCAGCAAGCCGGCGCTGTCGGCGCATCTGCGCATCCTGGAGGAAGCCGGCCTGATCGCGCGCGAAAAGCGCGGCCAGTTCGTGTATTTCCAGCTGGTGCCCAAGCAGCTGGCCAATACCGTATTCGCCTGGGCAGCCGAGCTCTGCCCGGTGGCCGGGCCGTTGAAGCGCGAAAGCAAGGCGCGGGCGCGCAAGAAGAACACCTGAGCCACTTAGACCGCAGGCAGAGCCATTGCGCATGAACGCACTTCGTCGGCAGTCCGAATCAACGCCATCGCGAACTTGAGGCTATCCCTATGCTGACCCAGGTCGTCAAAACCTTTCCTTCGATCCAGATCACGTCGCAGTCCGGCGGACTGCCGGTCGAGGTGTCGCTGATCGCACAGCTTGGCCATGGTGCCGGCAATCATCTGTTCGAGAGCGTTGTGGCGCGGCAGCGTGCGCATCAGTCCTTCGTCGATGAGTTGGACGAACCTTCGGCGCGGCTGGGTGGAGTAGATTTCGCCAAGGGTGACCCGACATCGCTGTATTCCTTCGTGGTCGGTGCCAACGGTCATCCGTTCCATCGCCATGCCGGGCATAGAGTGTTCACCGCGATCTCCGGTAGCGGCGGTGCTCAGCTACGCTTCTCCAGTGCCGCGCCGGACGAGATCGAAACGCGGCCGCAGCTTTTCATCGATGCCCTGCGCTTCGTCAATATCCCGCCTGACAGCCTGTTTACTGTGCGCTTTGGCGGCGACACCTGGCATCAGTTCGCACCGCTGCAAAGCAAGGCGCAGCACCCGGCTTTCTTTGCGTTGTCCTGCCATACCAATGAACTTGGCGGTTCCTTGCCGGATGCGGTACGCGCTCAGGTACTGGCCAACGCAGCCACCATTCCCGCGCTCACCGAGCTGCTTCCGGATTCGGTGACCCAGGCGATGCGGAATGTGGAGTTCGATCCCGCCAAGATACCGACGGTGACGTTGTCACTGGATGCTCCGGAAGGTTCCGTGCAGAGCCTGATGTGCCGCATGGTGCGCGGGAGTGCCGGCCTGCTGCGCGGCGCCTGGGCACGCTGGCGCGGCTCCATGGGATTTTCCACTGCCAACGACAGCGTACACCCGGTGCACGAGCTGGCAGCACCGATGCCCGGCTCATTGCTGCTGGACCAGTTTATAGAATCGGGCTATCACCATGAGGACAGCTTCTGTCTGCAGCTGGATTCGATTGAAGCGCAGGGTAGATCGGCTACCCATCTGCTTTCCGATCTGCTCGATGGTTTTCTCAATAATCGCCCGGTCGGCGTTACCCGCATGATGGCGTTGCGTAACGTCCTGGTGCGTCCCCTGGGACTGCGCACATCACCACTGGGTTGCCCGGTGTCGTCGTTGTTGTCCAAGCAGCAGTGCGAGCGCTTTATGCAGCGCTTTCCGGTGATTGCGCAGTCCGTTGATGCAACCGACCGGCGCGCCCAGGTGATACTTGGCGCCGACGACAAGCACCTGCGCTTTCGATCCTGTGTCGGCGTCAGCATTGGCGGCGACGGCAGTGCCGAGTTCACGCTGGGTACCCGTGTCCAGTACCGGAATCTATTTGGGCGCATCTATATGGCGCTGATCGATCGTGTGCATCGCAGCTATATCACGCCAACGATGATGCGGCTTGCTGCCGACTACGCAAGCTCGCGGTTGCGACAGGCTGCAACCACCCGGTGTGATATCAATGGCGCAGCATGCGTCACTAGGCAAGCCGGCGCAATTGGCGGACACTGACTGACCGCACAGTCATCCAGGCCAACGGTCATGCTCGATCAAGCGTACTCTGCGGCGCAGATCGCCGGCTATATCGCCTTTGTGATCGGCGTGGTGTGTTTTCTGCAGCGCGACGACCGGCGCTTCAAGCAGACCATGGTGTTGCAGGCGCTGTCCTACGCGATCCATTTCGCGATGCTGGGTGCGGTCACGTCGATGGCGAGCGCGCTGATCGCGCTGCTGCGTACGGCGCTGTCGATGTATTCCAGTTCCCTGCGTCTGGCCTTGATCATCGTGGCGTTGAATCTGGCCATCGGCCCCTGGCTGGTGCAGCAGTGGACCGATTGGCTGCCGCTGATCGCAACCTGCATCGGCACGCTGGCGCTGTTCCTGTTCAAAGGCATCGCCATGCGCGTGGTGCTGTTGTTCTCAACACTGCTGTGGCTGATCAACACCATCCTGATCGAATCGATCGGTGGCATCGCTCTGGAGGTGATGATCGGCACCGCCAATAGCGTGACGATCTGGCGGCTGTGGCGGGCGCGGCCGCAACCTGCTGCGGTGAACATAGAAGCAGCGCCCGGTCGCGAATGAACCTTCGTCTCGCGCGCTGCTCCGCTGTTATCTGGAACGCTTCTCGCTGCAACGACCTTCGGACTTGACCAGGGCGGCGACGGCTGCACGTCCGGCGTCCTCGACGTATTGGCCAAATTCGCCGTCATTGCCCCACCAGGTGACCCCCGACACGTTGCCGCGGTAGACGCGCCACGCACGCTCATCGTGTCCGTGTTCGCGCACCCTGAGCACCAGTTGGAAACTGTGTCCACTGGGGTGTGTCTCGATATAGGCGCGGCTGATCTCCACATCCAGCGGGGTCGTGGCGGCGTCGGTCTGCGCCGCGGTTTTGAGGGCGCTATCGATCCACGGTTCCAGCTCCGGATACAGCAACTCGTGCCCGCCGATCCAGCCAAGGCCCTTGTAGCTGCGCACATCGGCCAGTTCAATCACGGGCAAACTACACTGGCGATTGCCGACCAGCGCCCGCCTGGAAACCGGATCGACATGGCGTGGATCCAGCTTCACATCGCTGACGACGCAGCCGCCACATCCCGCGCCGAGCAAGGTCAGGCACAGCCATCGGAAATGCAAGCGCATCAAGGCTTGATCTGAAGATTGTCGATCCAGAAGGCGTTCTGGCCCAGTACCACCAGACTACGATCCGCCGAGTTTTCGATTCGACTCGATTTCGCCACCATGGGCTGGAAAGCGAAGTTGGCCAGAAACACACGCACGTCTTTCTTCTTGGGGGCTTCGGGCAGCCTGCCCTCGCCATCACGCTGAATCAATTCGGCAACCTCGTCCAGCGACTGGCCAAAGGCCTGGCGTACCGGCTCGGCGTCATTCACCGCCCACTGCGCGGCATTATGTTGATAGAGCGCATCGCTCTTGGCCTTCACCTGTTTTGCGAAAGGGCTGTGGGTGACATGCTGGGCGTAATAACTGCCGGCATGCAGCATCGTCGGCTCGTAGGCCTTGCGCTGCTTCTTCGACATTTTCTTCCAGTCGCTCTCGCTGGGCGGCACTTTGACGAATCGCTGCAGACTGGCCGCGGCATATACGTAGGCGACGTCGAAGTTCTGCTCGAAGGCATAGCGTGTGTCGACCAGGAACACATTGGCCGGAATCACCGACTCCAGGTGTGCACGCCACTCCGCATCGTTGCGTACCAGCTTGAACTGGGCATCCGCCTTCACCAGACTGGTCGGAAGATGCGTTTTGATGGCCTCGATCAACTTCGTTTCATACTCGTAGTCCAGCAAGGCGTCGCGCAGCGGCGCGATGGCCTCCTGGCGATTCTTGGTCATAGTCGATTCCATCGCGGTTTCCACCAGCGCACCGATGAGTGCGCCGACCAACCCGAAGCCGCCGGCGTTGTTCTGAACGTCCACATCGTCGACTGCGATCTCTGACTGCGTCAGCAGGATCACCACGTGGTCAGCCTTTTCGGCCTCGGCCATCGGCGCATCCAGCTTCTTCAGCGGGGCGGGTGCGCAGCCCACCAGCGTGGCCAGGGCAAGCACAATTCCGATTCGGGCAACGTTCTTCATGGGTTTCTATCTCTTCAATGGGTAAGTGGGCGAGGGAGGGTAACGCCGTTCCGTCTGATCCGGGTTGGGCGAATCGCCACGGCAATGGAGTCACGCAGCGACCTCATGGTTCCTTACGCGCGAATTGGCGCCAACGCAGCTCAGAATTCGTGTACTTCGCCGGTTTTCGAGCTCAGGTGGGGGTTTTGGGATCCTCTGAACAAGTCCGGAGCCGCGATAGCCCCCTGAGTCAGGGGGCGAAAAACCGCAGGTTTTTCGGGGTGTGGCAAGCACTAAACTGTGTAGCGAAGACGATGTGGTGACTTATTCAGAGGTTCCCTAAGTCAGGGGCGAAAAACCGCAGGTCGACCAGCTGCGCTGTCGCGAGCGACCAGATCCCGTTGAAAGTCGGGGTCTGGCGGGCAATAAGCTGCGTAGCGATGAGCATGTGGTGACTAATTCCGAAGTTCCCCAAGTCTGGGCCGAAAAGTCAGCGGCCGCGGCCAACAGCGGGTCGTGGCAGGCGACAGGCGCTGCCGCGAAGCCGATGCGGTGCCCTGTTCCCAGGTGCCCAGGGTTGGTCCGCCTTCCGGCCGGCTCTACGTAGTTATACGGATAGCGCGCCGGCGTCCACTATGCATTGCCGGTTAAAAAGGGTATAAAAGCCGAATATCAATGTATTTTCTGTAAATTCCTCAGAAATTCCACAGAATAATCACCGGTTGCCTACATCAAAATGTGACGCATTCGACGCTGTAAATTCTTACAGGTTACGCAGTGAGGATTCGCATATAGCGTTTGCGCTCGAAGCCATTCCTTTGAATGGCCTGGGAGCCGGCCATGTTGGACATGATCAAACGCTGGATCGGAAAGGAGCCGGAGCCGCAACGGGTTCCGTTCCGTTCCTCGAGCATCGGCACGGTGCCCCGGGTCCCTCGCTATGACTCCTCGCTGATTCCCTCGCTCAAGCACGATCATCACAACCTGGTGGAGATGTTCGAGCAGATCGGCCGGCTCGCCGAAATGGGCCGCTTCCGCGAGCTGCCGGCCACTCTGGTGGCGTTCAAGACCGCGCTGGAAAGCCACGTCATCTCGGAAAATGTACGTTTCTATAACTATGTAGAAAACAGCCTGGCCGGCGACGACGAAAATATTCAGTTGATCCGCAGTTTCCGCAAGGAAATGAACGGGATAGCCCGCGGTGTAGTCGATTTCGTGAAGAAATACCACCGCTACGATTTTGACGAGCACACGCGGCAGGCTTTCCTTCGTGAATATGCCGCGGTCGGCGGCCTGCTGGCGCAGCGCATCCAACGCGAGGAGAACAATCTCTACCCGCTTTATCAGCAGGTCTGACGCGGGCAAGAAGCGAGACGCCGGTCTGGAAGTCCGTCAGACCGGTCAACGACCGCAGTCCAGGGGACGTCATCCATGTGCTGTGGCATAGGGTGAGGGCGTACTGCTGCCGTGATGTGGAAAAACCGTCGTGATCAGCGGCGGAACCTGTCACCCATACCAAGGAGCGTCCCATGAGTCACCATCAGGATACGGTAGTCAATCAGGAGGTATTCCAGCTGCGGCAGGGCCTCGAGCGTCATCCTTTGTTCGCCGCCATACGTGGTCGGGCGGATTTGCAGGCCTTCATGCAGATCCACGTATTCGCAGTTTGGGATTTCATGTCTCTGGCCAAGCGTCTGCAGCGTGACCTGACCTGCGTCAGCCTGCCGTGGATGCCACCGCAGGACCCCGCTGCGGCGCGGCTGATCAACGACATCATCCTGGCCGAAGAAAGCGATGTCGGGCCCGATGGCGCTGCGGCCAGTCACCTCGACCTGTATCTGGGCGCCATGCGTGAGGTCGGTGCGTCGACCCAGGTGTTCGAACGGTTTCTCAGTGCGTTGGGCAGCGGCGTTCCGGTTGAGGAGGCACTGCAGGACGCCGAGATTCCAGTTTTCGTGCGCGCCTTCGTGACCAGCACTCTGGAAACCGCGCTGGAAGGCAGCACCCTCGACACCCTGGCCAGTTTCTTCTATGGCCGCGAGAACGTCATCCCCGGCATGTTTCAGGGGCTGCTGGATAACTGGGGCATGTCGGCCGCATCGGCACCGCAGTTCGTGTATTACCTGCAGCGCCATATCGAACTCGATGGCGACGCGCATGGACCCGCTGCCAGTCAACTGGTCGCCAGCATGCTGGCACGCAAGCCCTCGGCGTTGAAAGGAACGCGGCAAGCCGCGGTCGAAGCGTTGCGTGCCCGTCATAAGCTTTGGGATGGCGCCTTGCAGGTGCTCAACAAACGGCAGGCTGAGCGCAAGGGTGCGCAGGTACTTGAGGCCGCGATCTAACGCAGCGCAGGAAAACCATAGGGTGCGTCAGGGCGGGGCAACGACCCAAGGAGTGTTGCCACGTTAGGACCCACCCTATGTTTCCTGTAGAGCGGGGCTTGCTCCGCTGCTCTTGATCTTTTATCGTCCTTGGAGGCGAAAAAGCGAAGGCAGCGGAGCAAGCCCCGCTCTACAAGAGCAACAGCAGACTCGCTCAGGCCAGGCGATGCTTGGAGCGAATGATGATCGGCGGTGACAACTGCGGGCGTGGCTGCGTGCTCGGCGGCAGATGTTGGCGCGCTTTCCAGAAGGGCTGATCCGGCCAGCGCTGTTCCGCTGCATAGAGCAGGCGGCGCAACTCCAGATAGTCGTCGTGCCGCTCGCTGATGCTGCGCTCATAGGCGCTGAAATCCGGTGCCTTGCCGCGCAGGCCGTCGGCAATCGCTTCGGCGGCAGCGATGCCCATATCGAGTGCCTTGTAGATGCCCTGCGCAGTGATCGGGTCGTAGCTGATCGCACAATCGCCGACCGCGAGCCAGCCGCTGCCGACCGGTGGGTCGAGCTTGTAGCTGGGTGCCGCCCAGGGCCGCAGTCCATCGGCGCCGAGCTTGCTGCCATGGATGCGTTCGCCCAGATGTGTGGTCTGCGCCAGATGCCCGAACCAGGAGCCCATCGATGCCAGCCCGCGCAGGCGTGCGGTTGCCGAATCGGTCGTGATCGAAACAATCGCCTGGCGCGCATTGACACGCGCGCAATACCACCAGCCATACGGCACGGCTTCGAGCAGGGTGCGCTGATCGATCGCGGCGTCGTCGGCCAGATCGAACAGTCCGGCGATGCAGATCAGCCGGTCATCGTAGACGCGCCGCGCACCGACGGTATGCGCAAACACACCGGCCTGGCCGGAAGCGTCCACGACATAACGCGCGACCAGGCTGCAATCATCCTGCTCGTCGTTGCGCAGGTCGATTCGAAAACCACGCTCGGGCAATGCCTCAGCCTGACGCAGGCGCCAACCCTGGTGCAGTTCGACACCGCGCTGCGCCGCCTGATCGGCCAGCAGGGCATCGAAGCGATGCCGCTCCAGGTGCCAGCCATGACCATGGATGTTGACCGCAAAATCGTTGAAGCCCAGATCGTCGCTGCCCCAGCTCGACAGGCTGCCCCAGCAGGGCTGATGCGCGGCTTCCAGAAACGCCGGCAGCACGCCGAGTTTGTCGAGCACGGCGCGACTGTCCGGCGGCAGGCTCTCGCCGATGCGGAACGTATCGAAGCGACTGGTCTCGATCATCACCACCCGTGGTTTCGACGGCGCATCCGCATACAGCTGCGCCAGCATCAGCGCCGTCGCGCTCCCGGCCGGCCCGGCACCTACGATCAATACATCGCAGGCACCGGAAGGCTGGTGGCGAACAGGACGAATCACGAGGTTGCGCATGGTTATCCGGTTGGGGTGAGTTTGTCGGTGACCTGATTCGGCCAGGGCACCACCACATCGCTGATATTGGTCATCATGCTAGCCACTTCCAGATACAGGTTCTGATCAAACGTATAGCCGACGATAGCCGCGCCCTGGATCACCGTGCCGATGTTCTGCCATTGCTTGACCATGTCCTCGCGGACCTGAAAACGTCCGACATTCTGCGCCGGATACACCGCGCCATCGGCAGTGGCAGTGGCCTGAGTGCCCTCACCACGCACCGAGTAGCGCTGCTGCGGCAACTTGCCATTGTTCAGCTTGAAGTCGGGCCAGCTGTATACCGATACCGGGCGCTGCGCCGGCCACGACCAGAATAGCGTGGTGTTGCGACCGTCGCCGGTCTGCGTGGTGTTGGCAATTCTGCCGCCGGGATTCGGTGAAGGCAGATGGGTGGCGCAGGAGTTGTAGTCGGTGTGCCAGGGCAGGGCCATGAACTTGCAGATATCGCCGGGCTCTACGCGCGTGTCGCTGCGCTCCGGGATATAGCCGACGCCGAGGAAGGGCTTGTCCTTGCTGGCCTTGCTGTAGTCCAGTGTGGCCACGTTGGCGCGGAACGGCCCGATGCTGGGATCCTTCCAGTTGGCATCGTAGAACACCGGATCGCGCACGATGAAGGTCAGGTCGATACCGGGACTGAAGCGTCCACCGAGGCAGTTGGCCAGCGCATCGCGGTCCAGCAGCTCGCCCGCGGTCAGCGGCTTGTCCGGAGTCGCGGTATAAGCCTTGGCGAACCACTGGTTGAGGAAGAAGTACTGCGTCTGCGTCAACGTCAGGAACGCCGAGCCGGTATCGCCCAGTGCCAGCGGCATGCGCGGAGATCCGGTCTGGAATTGATTGTCACTGGGATAGGGGCTGCGGATGAACGACTGCACGTTCAGGAACCTGGTCGGGTCGCTGGTCGCGCTGAGGTTGTCCAGGCGCGCATGCGATCCGATGGCGATCTGGTTCAATCCGGTGGTGAACATCTGCAGATGCGCGCTGCGGAAGATCGGGAAGATATCGTCCGAGAACGAAGGCTTGAACGCGGTGTTGAAACCCGAGGCATTGCCCGGATCGGGCGGGCCGCTGTACAGCGCCGGATCCAGCGAGAAATTGCGTGCCCAGGTGTCGTAGACCTCGTCCCATATCGACACCACGTTGCGGATCTGCGGTGCATACGCCGGATCGGTGGACACCGCCCAGGCGGTACTGGCCAACGCCATCTGACTGCCATCACTGAACACCAGCGTCGCGTTCACCGGGCCATCGGAGGTGTCGTCGAACCAGCCGTCGTTGTTGACGTCGTCGCCGAGTGGAAACGGCCCGCCATGCGAGCGCGAATCGCCGTTTTCATCCTGACACCAGCCGCTGGCGGTGCCTTCGCCACCGATCACGATCAGCCGGCCCTGTGCGTCGGTCTCGATCGCGCCAAGCTGGCTGACCACGTTGCCCGAGGGGCTGTACAGTTTGGCAAAGTGATCGGCCGGATACGACACCGGATAGTTCGACAGCGGCTGCACCTTGCCATTGGCGTAATACGCCGGCGCGCTGGATTTGTCGAAGTTGATGCGCGCCGCCGAAGCGCCACGGATCACGCGCGGACCGGCATCGATCACCAGGGCGGTGAGCCGCTGCGGATCGGCGGGATCGCTGCTGCCGGCGAACTTCGGGTTGCGCAGCGGCGGCAGATGGCCGTCGTCGTAGGCCGCCATGCTGCTGAACTTGCCGGGTATCGTGCTTTCGTCGAGTATCCAGCAGTTGGACTTCTTGTTGGCCAGATGCACCGTCCACACGATGTCGCTCACTGTCATCCCATTGACCGTGCTGCCGATGATGATCTCGCTCACGGTGCCGGTGTAGGGATACTGCGTGGCGGCCGCAGCGTCGTTATAGAGATACAGCTTGAAGCGCTGCGCCTGGCGTTTAAGAGCGCCGTAGCGGTCACGCAGATCGGCGTCGGAGATTGGTGTGTTTTCGGTACCAGGTTTGATCGGCAGACCACCCGTTACGGCGGTGCCGGCCTGTGGCAGCCCTGCTGAACTCTCAGGCGCGAGATAGAAATCGGGGCTGTTGCCGACTCTGGCCAGGCCGAAGGTCGGGTGAATGCGGATGACGGGATTGCTCATGGGATGCTCCGTACAGTCGATGCAGGACAGACGCAGGGCGGACTACTTGCCCTGGTTCTTGAGATAGGCATTCAGGATGATGTGGCTCAGGCTGATATTGGTGCCCTGCATCGGTTCGATCCTGGGATCGGCCGGGTTGAACATCATCGTGTTGTGGCAGGAGAAGCAGTTGTTCTGACTCTGCACCTGCTGATTGAAGGTTTCGATTACCGCATTGCCGAGCAGGCGCGAACCGACCAGGGTGTCCTGCAATGTCGAGTTCGGCACGATCAGGCCGGTGGTCCATTCAGCACCGACTTCGAAATAGTTTTTCAGCAGGCTGGTCGACTCGAGCTGTGCCAGCACCGACCCATTCAACTGAGTGATCGCGGCGAGGTTGGGTACGTCGTTGTTCGGTTCTGTGGTGCCGGCGACCATGCCGAACGGGAACTGACGGCACACCTGCGTCACCGGCGTCAGCTTTTGCGTCGCCTCATCGAGCTTGAGCACCGCCGAGTTCAGCTGATTGCATTCGATCGCCCTGGTGCCGCCGGTGTAGAACAGAAAATCGTTCGCGCTCACTGGCGCATCGGTGGACTGGTTGGGCGCGTAGTCGGGCGCATTGTTGCCGAATTCAAACGTCGCCCAGATTGCCTCGGGATGGCCTTTCACCCAGCCGACGATATGCAGCCCGACCAGGGCCACTTTCACATTCAGCGGCTGGCTCGGATCGGTGACGATAGCGCCGTCGCGGTTGACCAGCTTGTCGACCGTCGCATCGCGCAGGATCAGGCCGGCAGTACTTTCGCCCGGACTGATGATTTTCCACGCGGCTTTCAGTTCGACATCGCCGGTCCTGAATTCCACCGTGGCCGGCATGCTGTTCAACACCTGCGGATTATTCCAATCCTGGCTTTCGATATCCTGAAACATTTCCGGATTGACATATTGCGAGTAATAAATCGCCCGGCCCTGGTGATCGACCAGTATGCCGCCCTGGCCGGCCTGATTGATTTCGTTGAACGACTCCGGTGCGCGGTCGGATTTAGTGGTGCGCGGACGCAGTTGCAGTGCATTGCCATCGCTGGTCGATTCCTTGCCGTCGATCACTTCCTGAGCGGTCGGGAAGGTCTCGAAGCGCATCTGGCCAGAGCTATCCGTCTGCGTCAGCCACAGCATCGACTGCCACGACCACTGATGGAAGGCGCAGAAGCTGTTGAAGTTGACGTTGGGATTGGGTTTGGGCGTTTGCGTCGCCGGAAACCACGTGGTCGGCGCTTTGCAGGTGGACGCTGATGAACTGGCTGCAAGCTCGGGCGTCGCCAAGAAACTCGCAGCCTTGGGCGTGGCAGCGGGCGCCGCTGCGGGCTCGGCGACACTGGGGGGCGCAGGGCGCGTGTCCTGCTTGGAGCAGCTCGCCATCATCACCAGAGTCGCCACCGGCAACAGCAATACTGCCGGCAGCAGACGTCGGCCAATGCGGCGCAGGCGCGTGGAAGCGGGGCGTCCTGCGGGAAGGACGGGTGGTGCGGTCGAATTCATGTGCGGCTCCTGAGCGGAGGACAGTCGCGATGGGGGCGGCGCGAATCGGCGGACGGTCTGAATACAGCGCTGCAAGTGCCAACGCATCCGGACCCCAGCCAATCGGGGAAACCCCTACAGCCAAAGCGCAAACGCCCCGGAATTGCAGCGAAAAACTCCGGGCGGATTCGACTACACAACAATTCTGGGGAAAATCGCCATATAAACCCCGATCACGAATTGAAAGATGAATTCGTGAACCAGTACAGTTTTAGAAGCTCAACTACAAAACGGACAGCTGTCATATCTGACAGGTGTGTCCCGGAGGAGATTGATGCACTGAGCGGGGGTGCCACTCGTTATTGTGGGAGCAACTGTCTTGTGGGTCCGACCTGTGGTCGGACGCTTTCGTCAGAGCGAACCTGGCCGGCAAAAAGCGTCCGACCACAGGTCGGACCCACTCGTCGTGACCACTCCCACGACAACCAGAGCATCGCGACTTACGCCGTGCACGGATGCACAAGTGCCGCGAGAGGCAGGAGCCGGAAGCGGCCGCCGTTCCTACATTCAACCCAGTAACCAGCGCAGCATCATCGCTGTGAGCTTGCCGCGGGCGGCGTGATCGAATGCTGCGAACATCGGTGAGGAATTGACCTCCAGAAACTGCAGCGCGCCACTATCGGCATCGGCTTTGAAATCCGCCGCGGAAAAATCCAGACCCATGCGCCGGTTCAATTTTGCCAGCGGCTCGGCAATGCCCTTGGGTATACGCGGCAAAGCCTTCAC
>JANMUE010000077.1:0-12273 GCA_031391205.1 Lysobacterales bacterium
ATATTGGCAACACCGAACTGGTTGGCGACCGGCGTCACCGTCACTGTGCGGCTCGCGCCGGAACCGCCAAAAACGACATTGGCCACAGGCACCAGCGCAAGGTTGTCCGACGTCGTCGACAAGGTGAGGCTGGCAGCTGCCGTCTCGACATCGCCAATGGTGAACGCGAGTGCCCCCGTGCTGGCGTCCTCGTTGATCGCCAGATCGGCAATAGCAGAAATGGTCGGCAGATCGTTTTGCGAATTGACGGTCAACTGGAACGGCTCGCTGGCTGTACCGGTATTTGCATCGGTGACGATGACCGAAATATTGGCAACACCGAACTGGTTGGCGACCGGCGTCACCGTCACTGTGCGGCTCGCGCCGGAACCGCCAAAAACGACATTGGCCACAGGCACCAGCGTCAGATTGTCAGAGGTCGCCGATAACGTCAGGCTGCCGGCAGCAGTTTCGACGTCGCCGACAGTGAACGCCAGCGCGCCGGTGTTGCCATCTTCGTTGATCGTCTGATTGGCAATCGCGGAAACCGTCGGCAGGTCGTTCTGCGCATTGACCGTCACCTGAAATGCCTCGGTTGCCGTCGCCGAACTCGCATCGGTCACGGTAATGGTGATATTGGCCACGCCGAACTGGTTGGCGGCGGGTGTCACAGTGGCCGTACGGCTCGCACCCGATCCACCAAACACGACATTTGCGACCGGCACCAGGGTGGTGTTGTCCGAAGCAACAGAGAGCGTGAGGCTGGCGGCAGGCGTTTGTGCATCGCCGATGGTAAAAGCCAGGGCGCCGGTATTGCCGTCTTCAGTGATGACTTGATCGGAAATCGCCGAGATCGTGGGCGGCGTATTGGAAGCATTGGAAAGATGGGTAATGGCAGCGGCGCTGACGCCATTGAAATTGCTGTCACCGCCGTAGCTGGCATTGATGGTCTGCGATCCGGTCGCGCTGAACGTCAGATTGCAGCTTGTCAGCGGCAGAACGATGTTGCACCCGGCCGAGTTGCTTGCAGTCACTGCGATGCTTCCTGTCGGCGTGCCGGCTCCTGGGGCCACCACCGCGAGTGACGCAGTAATGGTGACGTTGCTGCCCTGCGTGCTGGGATCGGGCGAGTCGCTGATGCTGAGTGAAGTGTCCGCCTTGTTGACGGTATGCGTGTCCAGTCCCGAGCTGGTGGCGTAGGTGGCATTGCCGCCGTAGTTGGCGGTGAGATTGTGCACGCCGACGCTGAAGGTGGCAGTCGATGTGGCCGCGATACCCGAACCGTTGAGCGTTATCGTGCCCAGCGCGGACGCACCATCGAGAAAGTTCACGCTGCCGGTGGGTGTGCCGCTGCCGCCGGTGACTGTTGCCGTCAAAGTCACACTCTGACCAAACACCGATGCATCCGGCGCCGATACCAGGCCGGTCATTGAAGGCGCGGCCACATCGCAGGCGTCGCCGATGCCATCGCTGTCGCCGTCGCTCTGCGACGGATTGCTGACCAGCGGACAGTTGTCGCAGGCATCGCCAAATGTGTCGGCGTCGGAGTTGGTCTGGGCGACATTGGAAATCAGTGTGCAGTTGTCGCAGGCGTCGCCAAAGGCGTCGGCATCGAAATCGACCTGGTCGCGATTGGATACCGCGTCGCAGTTGTCGAGGTTGGCGCAGATGCCGTCGAGATCGGTATCGACCGTGGTCTCGTCGCCGTCGCAGACGCAGACATGGCCCATCGACGAATTCCAGCGTCCGTCTTCGTTCGGCAGAGATCCCAGTATGGTGCCCTTGGTATCCGCCCATTTGTTGTAGACCCAGAAACACTGGTCGGCAGGATCGAGCGCCGTCGCCGTGTAATCGCCCCAGCGGTTCTGCGAACCACCGAAGGCGCGGTAGTAATGCGCCACGCCGGCCTTGATCAGTCGCGATGCCGACAGCGTGCCGGCGGCATCGGCACTGCGCCGGCTCACCGCGTACATGCTGGGGAAGATCGTCGAACCTGATGCCGTGAATCCCATCACCATCTGGCCATAGCTGTTCACCGACAGCGATGGGAAGAAGGTGTGCGTGCCCGCAGCGATGTCCTCGCCGCCGGCATTACCGCCTTCGAACGCGGTCACGGCGCCAGCCGCGTCAGTAGTCAGGCGCTGATAACGCGCCGTCGCCTGTCCCAGATCGGTACCGGCGGCCGGCGTGTGCGTGAACACCGTCCACAGCGAATTGCTTCGCCACACTGCGTCGAGCGTGCGTTTGTCATTGGTTTCCAGTGTACGGTTGTTGCCGCCGGCATCGGTACCTGACTGGGGCGCATCAGGCATCACGCCGTTCGAGTCGAAATTGCCCAGGCTGGTCAGCGCCATTGTGAATGTAGGTGTGCCCAGCGGCGTATTGATGCGCGTCACCTGCACACGTTCGGTTCCGGCCGAATTCAAGCCGCTGTACAACACCAGCCAGGTGCCGATGGTGCCGGCTGGCGGCGTGCCTTCGATGCGTGCCGGCATTTGTGTGTTCTGCGCACCGGAGCCGGTAAATGTATTGAAGCTATTGGCAACCACGGTACCGCCATCGTAAAAGCCGCCGGTACCCATACCCTTGGCGATGATCTTGACGCGGGTGCCGCCGTAGGAACCGGCAGCGCCGAAGGAAAACAGGTTGCCGGTGATATAGACCGCCTCTTCGTCAAAGGCGAAACCCGGATAGTCGAGCCAGGAATTGAGGCCGGTCGTGGGCGATACTTCAGCGACGTTGATGCGCGTTTGATACCAGACACCGGTGGGATCACTATCGTCTGAAACGGCGAGAAAGATGAAAGAGGTATTCGCCGGATCACCATCGAAGGTGTCGGTGCGCTCCAATGTCACCACCAGCCATCGCCCGGCCTGGCTGTCGTACAACACTTTGGGGTCAAAGGTGAATGTCGTCGGCGCATTCGCGCCCATACCCGAGAAGAAGGCCTGCAGGTCGTCGTTGTACAACTCGGTGCCGGCCTTGCTGTGAATCTGCAGACTGACATTGGCAACGCTGATCACATGATTCGGACCCACGGCGCCATGCGGATCGGCCGGGATGAACAGGAATCCCCCTGTGTTGCTGATATCGTCCAACAGCGAGATGGTGTCGAACAACGGACCCACGCTGCCCCACATTTTGGGCTGCCACGGCACCGTGGCGGGATCGTAGTTACCCGGCAATGGACCGTAGCCGAAGCCGCGTGAGCCGGGTTTTCTGGGGGGCTTGGGCGTTGGGCGTTCGTAGTCGAGGTCGGCGGGAATGGTGTCGGCGTTTTCGGTGCGGTAGATCGCAGCGGGCTGACGCGACGTGGACTGCACCGCAATACCGGTTACCACGGGACGGCCGATGGGCGGCGGTGCGCCAGGCACCGGATCGGGCAACTGCATGAAACGCGGATTCAGCGCAGCGCCGCCACTGGCCTGATCGGCACTACCCTGATCGGCCGCCGAGATCGAAATGCTTCCAACAACAAGAAGCCCCAGAAGGGCAAAGGAATATTTGATTGTCATGACAGTCCCCCGACGTGTCGCAGCCTCCCCACATGGTCAGCCGGATGCGCCTAAAGGCTAGCAAGAATCGGACTTGAGCACCTGCCGGGGCAAAAAAATGCGGCCGCACCCGCAGTCGAGCTCAATCCACCCAGATCAGGCTGGCCATTCGTCCGGTGACACGGTCGCGCCGATGCGAATAGAACCGCGCCGGATCGGCTACGGTGCAATAGTTACCGCCGCTGATGCGCGCCACACCCAACGTCCGCAGACGCAGCTGCGCCAATGCGTAGAGGCTGCAAAGCCATTTGGGTTCGCCGGAGGCTACCGACGCGCTGCGAAACGCCATCCCGGTTCCAGCATGCTGTGCCACGAAGGCGTCGCGCACATCGGCACCAACCTCGAACGCCAGAGGACCGATCGCGGGGCCAAGCCAGGCCAACATACGCTGCGCCGGCGAATGCATGCGCGCAACGGTGGCTTCGATCACACCCGCGGCCAGACCACGCCAGCCCGCGTGCACAGCCGCTACTTCGCTGCCGTCGTCCGCGCAAAGCAGGATCGGCAGACAGTCCGCAGTCAGCACCGCCAGCACCTCGCCCGGGCGCCGCGTACGCGACGCGTCGGCGACGATTGCCAGGCGATCAGTGCGCGGAGCGAGTGCATCGGCATCGCAGACCGCAATGCCGTGCACCTGGCGCAACCACAACGGCTCGGCCGGCAGGTGCAGCGCTTCGCGCAGAAGCCTGCGGTTGCTGCGCACAGCATCGGCGGCATCGTCGACATGATCGCCAAGATTGCAGGCATCGAAGGGCGGCTGCGACACACCCGGCGCAGCGCGCGTGCTGACAAAGGCTTGCACATTGGGCGGTGCCGGCCAATCGGGCACGATGAATCCGGGTGGCAGGTCAGGAGTGTGGGGCATTGTGCCTATCAACGCTTGGCGAAGGCCTTGCTGTCGGCACGCAGCACTTCCAGCAGATTCAGCATGTCGGCCGGAACAGGCGCCTCGTTGCTGATCAGCTTGCCGCTGCGCGGATGCTCGAACTCCAGATATTGCGCATGCAGGGCTTGACGCCTGAAGGCACGCAATGCCGCATCCAGCTCGGGCGTCGCCGCCTTGGGAATCTTGAGCCCGGTGCCATACAACGGGTCGCCCACGATGGCGTGGCGAATGCTGGCCAGATGCACGCGGATCTGATGCGTGCGCCCGGTCTCCAGCTGGCAGGTCAACAGCGTATGCGCGCGGAAACGCTCGGCCACACGGTAATGAGTGACCGCCTCGCGACCGCCCTCACGCACCGCCATCTTGAGGCGATCATGCGGGCTGCGGTCGATGGGTTTGTCGATGCGATTGCCGGCGATGATTTCGCCGACGACCAGGGCCAGATAGCGTCGATTCACCTCGCGCTCCGACAATTGAGCGACCAGGGCAGCATGCGCTTCGACATTGCGCGCGACGACAAGCGCACCCGAGGTGTCCTTGTCGAGACGATGCACGATACCGGCGCGCGGCACTTCGCGCAGCTTGGGGTCGAAATGCAGCAGCGCATTGACCAGGGTGCCGGTGGCATTGCCGGCGCCGGGATGCACCACCAGACCAGCGGCCTTGTTGATGACGATGACGTCCTTGTCCTGATACAGAATTTCGATCGGAATGTCTTCGGGCGCGTCACGCACCTCTTCGCGCATCTCGGCCTCGATACGCAGCTCATCGCCGATCGACACCGAATCGCGCGGCCGCGCCTCCAGACCATTGATCAATGCCTTGCCGTCCTTGATCCAACTGCTCAGACGGCTGCGCGAAAACTGCGGAAACAACTCGGCCAGCGCCTGATCGAAGCGCTTGCCCGAAAGGGCGTCGGTGACCGTGGCGGTCAGGGTTTCCGAACCGGGTACTGCGGGGGAAACTGATGTCACGAAATATCCTTGAATGCGAACAATGACGACGGGGCCGACGCAATGGTCCAACGCCAGGGCCGAGGAGTGGGCCCTATGTTCTCATTAACGTCCACAAAGCAGGGCCAGAACAAGCTTTGCTTCCTCCCCGATGTCCGGGGAGGGCTGGAGAGGGGTTAGGAGACACTCAGCTTCACCCACCTTCATGTGAAACGGGCTTCGCCCGATTCACATGAAGGTGGGTGAACGGGGGCGGAACCGCGCCGCGACGGGCACTTTCAGCATCGGTACGGCTTTGGGCTATCATGCGGACTTCATTTTAGGGTGCTTTTCATGCTGACTCGCCGGTTTTCCATCGTCCGCGGCCTGCTGATCCTGGTTCTCATACTGTTGGGAACGGGCTGTTCAAACAATGTGCGCCTGGACGAAGCCGAGCGACTGCCCGCCGATGCGCTGTATTCCGAGGCCAAGCGCTCGCTGGACAACGGTGCCTACGACCGCGCCGTCAAGTTCTATCAGCGTCTGGTGGCAAGGTTCCCCTACGGCAACTACCACGAGCAGGGGCAGATCGACCTTGCCTACGCATTGTATGAGCGCGGTAAGCACGAAGAAGCCCTGTCGGCAGCCGACCGCTTCATCAAGCTGTACCCGACCCATCCACGCATCGACTACGCCTATTACCTGCGCGGACTGATCAACTTCAATCGTCAAGCCGGGTTTCTGGAGCGTTACTTCCGCAGCGATCTGACGCGACGCGATCTGCAGTACATCCGTCAGAGTTTTCAGGACTTTGCCGAACTGATCGAAAAGTTTCCAAACAGTTCCTACGCACCAGATGCGCGCCAGCGCATGATCTATCTGCGCAATGGTCTGGCCCAGGGCGAAATCATGGTGGCCAGTTATTACCTTCGCCGTGGCGCCTGGGTAGCCTCGGCGCAGCGCGCCAAGTTCGTATTGGAGACCTACCAGGAATCCCCGCAGGCTGGCGATGCACTGGCGATCCTGACCGAAAGCTATGTTCGCCTGGGCCAGACCGAATTGGCTGAAGATTCGTCACGGGTGCTGAAGGACAACTACCCCGATCACCCGTATTTCCTCGGCAACTGGCCGGCCAAGCAATCGGCGTGGCGCAAGCTGGTGCCGTTCATGAATACCGGTCGTACCAAGGGCTGAGTGAAATGTGGGAGCGGCGGTCGTCGCTCCTACATTCCGAGCAGAGCAAAGAGCTTCGCCGCTCACGCCGCACGCCGGCGCAGGTAGTTGAGCAAGTCGATACGCGTTATCAGCCCCAGAAAGTGACTGCCATCGACAACGATGGCAACATGGCCGCGGTCAAACACAGGCAGCAGCGCTTCGATGGGCGCCTTGACGTCCATCAGATCCAGACGGCTCACCATTGCGGTGGATACCGGGTCGCGGAAGCGCTCCTCGACGCCGTACACATGCAGCAGCACATCGGACTCATCAATGATGCCGACGATCTTTTCGCCCTCCATCACGGGCAGCTGCGACACGTCATACAGCTTCATGCGCTGGTAGGCGACGGTCAGAACATCCTGTGGCGCAACGACAACGGTGTCGCGTTGTGAATACGGCCGCACGATCAGATCGCGCAGATCGCCGGTGTTCTCACGCTTGATGAAGCCGTTGTCCAGCATCCAGTAGTCGTTGTACATCTTCGACAGGTATTTGTTGCCGGTATCGCAAACGAAGGCCACGACACGCTTGTGTGATGTCTGTTCGCGACAGTACTTCAGTGCCGCCGCCAGGATGGTGCCACTGGACGAACCACCGAGAATGCCTTCGACGCGCAGCAGCTCGCGACCGGCGGCGAAACTTTCAGCATCGCTGATCGCATAGGCTTTTTTGACCCGCGTGAAATCCGAGATCGGGGGCAGAAAATCCTCGCCGATGCCTTCGACCAGCCAGGAGCTGCTCTTGGTCGAAAGTACGCCTTCATTGATGTACTGCGCCAGGATCGAGCCGACCGGATCGGCAATCACCAGCTCGACTTCGGGTGCTTCGCGCGCAAAATAACGCGACAGGCCGGTCATCGTGCCCGAGCTTCCGACGCCAAAAATGATGGCGTCCATGCGGCGTCCCATTTGTTCGAAAATTTCCGGACCGGTGACTTCCTCGTGCGCCTTGGGATTATTCGGATTGCCAAACTGATTGATGAAATAGGCCCCAGGCGTGTCGCGCGCGATCTGCTCAGCCAGATCCTGGTAATACTGCGGATGGCCCTTGGCGACATCGGAACGCGTCAGCACCACCTCGGCTCCCATGGCCTTGAGGTTGAAAATCTTCTCACGACTCATCTTGTCCGGCACCACCAGCAGCAGGCGGTAGCCCTTCTGCTGCGCCACCAGGGCGAGGCCGAGGCCCGTGTTGCCGGCGGTGCCTTCGACCAGGGTATCGCCAGGCTTGATCAGGCCCTCACGCTCGGCGGCATCGATCATCATCAGACCGATGCGGTCCTTGATCGACCCGCCCGGATTCATGTTTTCGAGCTTGAGAAACAGATCGCAAACACCGGTGTCCAGGTGTTGCACCTGGAGCATCGGCGTATTGCCGATCAGATCGAGCACGCTTTGATGGATAGTCATTCGGTCCCTTTCGCGCAGGCGTAAAGGGCGCGATTGTAGTTTGAACCGCAGCGTGCGAGTGGGTCCGACCTGTTGTCGGACGCTCTTCCCCCAGCCACTCGATTCGGCAAGATGCGTCCGCGCACAGCGCGGACCCACAACGCGCCGCGGCCAGTGCCGCGGCACGTCAACCCGCTGGGACATCTCTGATGACGTCAGGCGCCGACTTGGCGCGCTTCCCAGATGTGGGTGAGCTTGTCCTTGGCCCAGAGTTTTTCTTTCTTCAGTTTGACGAGGGTGATGTCGTCAATAGGGAGCACGCCGAATTCAGCGTCACGAACCTGTTTGTCGAGCTCACGGTGTTTGAGATAGAGCGAGCGGAACTCCGGGCTCTGACCCAACATGGCTTCGACTTCTTTCTGCTGGTTTTCGAACATCAGCCGACCTCCTCGATTGCAGAAGGCGCAGCGTCGCGCCGCATGCCGGAGCCGCGGTTTTCGTTCGCATCGCAATGCGCGACACAGCGGAAGACCGGGGCACCCGCATCAGCGTGGGTGCGCAGTAGTACAAGGGTTGCCCGGAACTGATCAGTGCCATCGCCACCCGCGTCAGCAGGGACTGCCGCGAAGTGGCGAAATGATGTGCGTCGGCGCTTCTCATGCTCAGGGCTCAGCCAGACGGGAAGCCGATTCGGGAAGCCGGAACACCGATCCGGAACCGGGTCGCTGGTGATCCCAAGCTACTCCCAACGTGGCCGGCGGGCAACCGGAAAGACGTCGCTGGACGGCAAAAAAGCAATCGAATAACGTTAACAATCCGTTATTTTATCCTGGGCGTATGCCTCCAGTTCGGCAATTATCTTTCACCCACCAGAATCACTTCGACGCGCCGATTACGCGCCCGACCTTCGGTGCTGTCGTTGGTTGCCAGCGGCACATCGGCGCCGCGGCCCAGCGCGGTGATGCGCTCTGCGCCAACGCCCTCGGCGATCAATGCCGCCTTGACCGAATCGGCACGCTTCTGCGACAGCACCTGATTGAGATTCGCGCTGCCGCGCGCGTCGGTATGGCCCTCGATTCGGATCTTGCGGGTCACATCCTGATTGACGAACTTGATCACGGCGTCGAGATTTTTCATTGCCTCGGCCTGCATTGTGGATTGGCCGGGTCCGAACACGGATTCGCCCAAGGTAATCACCAGACCACGGCTCTCCTGCCTCGCCTTCAGCGACTGCATCTGCACGCGCAGGCTATCGGCGGCGGCCATCGCCAATTCGGCTTCGCGCCGCGCCAGATTGGCTTCGGCAGACTGCGCGGCAGCCACGCGGCGCGCCTGATCCGCTTCGGCGCGCGCCGATTCCGCATCTGCGGCGCTGACCACGCTGGCAGCCAACGCAGCCTCGGCATCACGCTCGGCGCGATCGGCAGCCTCGGCCTGGGCCAGCGACTGCAGACGCAGCTTTTCGGACTCCAGGCGCGCCAGTTCCGCATCGCGACGACTGGCTTCGAGCAGGATTTGATCATGTTCACGCGCCAGCTCCACCAGCCGGCGCTCCGCCGCACTGACTTCTGAAGCGGCTATCGCGATATCGAGTCTACGCTCGGCGATGTAGGACAGATGTTGACGGATCTCGGCATCGCGCGTTGAGGTTTCGCGCAGCATCCGGATAGCGTCCTGAACGCGTGCGATCTCGTTGGGCACCCGATCTGCGCGCTCATGATCGAGCAGAAACTGATTGAGCTGCGATTCAATGCGCTCCAGCTCAAGGTTGCGCTTGGGTGCCGCCGCAACGGCAAAGGCAAGAACGCAAAGCAGCATGAATAACCAGCTGGTCATGCATTTCATCGGCTGCCGCTCCCCAAAAGCTCACTACGCAGGGCCGCGTTGTCGCGGGTTTTCTGAGTCACCTCGTTGCGCAATCGCGCAGCGCGCGCGCGCGCAACGGCCAGATCTGCATCGGCACGGGATTCCGCGATCAAACGCATCGCTGCGGCGAAATCCTTTTCGGTGATCAATGCCTGTGCCCGCGCCAGCTTGTCTTGGGCGAACTGCAGTTCAACCGGGGCGTGCGCCTCGGCCTCGGCCGCAACGGCCTGTTCGATGCGCAGCTTGGCATCGGCAAGATCGGTGGTCGGCGGTGGCGTGGTCTGGCATCCAGCCAGGGCGACAAACACAAGCCAAGCGGCCCATTGGAAACGATTATTCACGAAAGGATACCCATACTGGCAAAAGGCAAATGCGACGCGCTATTGTGTGAACCCGGAGCAGCGAATGCAACGACAACTCTACGGCTAGGGACGATCATGGACATCGGCTACTTCCTGAAACTCATGGCGGAAAAGGGCGCCTCGGACATGTTCCTGACCACCGGCGCTCCGGTGAACATCAAGGTCGAAGGCCGACTGTACCCGCTCGGCAACACCGGTCTACCAGGCGGCATGGTGAAAAAGATTGCTTACTCGCTGATGGACGAAGGCCTGGTGCCTGCATTCGAACGCGATCTGGAAGCTAACATGGCGATCGCGGTAAAGGATGCCGGGCGCTTCCGCGTCAACGTGTTCAAGCAGCGCGGCGAAGTCGGCATGGTCATTCGTGCCATCAAAAGCGAAATCCCGAGCATCGAGGGACTCAAGCTTCCCGACGTGCTGAAGGAAGTGATCATGGCGCCGCGCGGACTGGTGCTGGTGGTGGGCGCAACTGGTTCGGGCAAATCCACCTCGCTCGCCGCAATGATCGACTACCGTAACACCAACTCCAGCGGCCATATCCTGACGATCGAGGATCCGATCGAATTTCTGCATCGGCACAAGCGCTCGATCGTCAATCAGCGCGAGGTTGGTCTTGACACGCACACCTACGGCAACGCGCTGAAGAACGCGATGCGCGAGGCGCCCGACGTCATTCTGATCGGCGAAATCCGCGACATGGACACGATGGAGGCCGCTATTTCGTTCTCGGAAACCGGCCATCTCTGCCTGGCGACGCTGCATTCCAACAATGCCGACCAGACGTTGGAACGCATTCTCAACTTCTTCCCCGAAGCCTCGCACAAGAACGTACTGATGAACCTGTCCTTGAATCTGAAGGCAGTGATCTCGCAACGTCTGGTGATGGGCAAGGATGGCAAGCGTTTGCCGGCGGTGGAAATCCTGATCAATACGCCTATGATCCGAGACCTGATGCGCCGCGGCCAGGTACACGAGATCAAGGAAGCCATGGACCGTTCATTGGAAGAAGGCATGCAGACCTTCGACCAGGCGCTGTTCCGTCTCTACAAGGAAGGCAAGGTCGAATTGGACGAGGCGCTCAACAAAGCCGATTCCCGCGACGGCCTGGCGCTCAAGATCCGCCTCGCCGAAGGTGGCAGCGGCGCTACCCACGATCCATACGATCCGAACGCGTTTTGATCATCGGGCGATGTGGGTCCGACCTGTGGTCGGACGCTTCATTTCCACAATGCCAAGTACCTTGAGCCGTCCGACCACAGGTCGGACCCTCAAGAAGCAACCACGCTATTGCCTCGGCGCATCCGGCTGATTTTCCGGACGCGCCTTCTCGAACGCCGGTATCGCCATGCAATTGACATGGATACGACGTATGTTCGGCCAGCGCGCGAGATCCATGGTCCAGCGTTGAGCGTTATAGATCTGGGGCACCAGACAACAGTCCGCGATGGAGGGCATATCGCCTTCACAGAAATCGCCGGTGGACGGGCTGCTGGCCAGCATCTGCTCCAGCGCATCAAAGCCCAGCGCGATCCAGTACTTGATCCAGCGCTCGCGTTCGATCTGCGGCATGCCGTCTTCCTGCTCCAGATACTTGAGCACGCGGGTGTTGTTGAGCGGATGGATGTCGCAGGCCACAAGCTGCGCCAAGCCACGCGCGCGTGCACGCTCCCGCGCGGTGCCGGGCAACAGGCTGGCGCCCTCGTACATTTCTTCCAGATATTCGATGATCGCCATCGACTGGCGGATAACGCGACCGCCATCGATCAGCACCGGCACCAATTCCTGAGGATTGATCTCTTTGTATTCGTCGGAATGCTGGACACCACCATCCTTGACCAGATCCACAGGCACAATTTCACAGGGCAGCTGCTTCAGATTGATCGCGATGCGCACACGATAAGCAGCGCTGGAACGCCAATAGCTGTAAAGACGTAGACTCGAATCACCCATGATCCGATCTCCCGGTCGGCGGATGCGTTCAATCTAGCGGAGCGGCGCAAGGACAACAAGCGATGTGGTGTGGCAACTGCTCCTGTAGGAGCGGCGTAAGCCGCGATGCTCCTGCTCTGACTCTTAACCGTCAGAGCA
>JANMUE010000553.1:0-2199 GCA_031391205.1 Lysobacterales bacterium
TCGCGGCTCATACCGCACATGGATGTGCAAATGCCGCGTGCGCAGGCGACGGTATGGATGCCGGAAGTAGAGCAATGCAGGGAGCAATTGCCGGATGCGCTGGAGCGGCCGCCGCTCCTGCAGTTTCAGAACAAGAGCTTCGCGGCGGGACGCCGCTCCCACATCTACTGAATCCGCGATCTTGACCGGCGCCAGATCGCGGCGTAGCCTGCGTGCGTTCGTCCCGGGGGACGATGCGCGAATCCTGTCTGATCGCGCGCTGTGATCTGTCTCTGGCCAGGGCAGGTCGCGGTCGATGGCGTAGTGGATTGCTGACTACCTTTGGAGCGTGCCCCGTGAACGTGTTCCCGAATATCCTGTCGCTTTCTGCTCGTCGGCACTCGGCGCCGATACCTGCCTGCTGCGTTGATGCGGACCAGGTGCGCTGACCATGCCTTACTACTATCCCCTGCTCAAGCTCACCAAGGCGGATCGCAAGCCGGTGATTTCCGGCCTGCAGCGGCTGCGCGCCGGCTTCAGCGCGCCGATCAACCCCGAGATCAAGCCTATTCCCGAGCGCGACCTGCGCCGTACGCTTTTGATCGCCACCTGGAATATCCGCGAATTCGATTCCGGAAAGGGCGGCAAGCGCCTGGATGAGTCGATCTATTACATGGCGGAGATTATCGACCGCTTCGATCTGGTTGCAGTGCAGGAAGTCCGCGATGATCTGTTCGCGCTGGAGCGGCTGCTCGGCGCGCTCGGCAAGCACTGGGAATATATCTGCACCGATGTGACGCTGGGCACCCGCGGCAACGGCGAGCGCATGGCTTTTCTGTACGACTCGCGCAAGGTGTCGTTCGGCGGGCTTGCCGGTGAGCTGGTGATTCCCGGCGATATGACCGCCGTGCAGTTCTGCCGCACGCCCTTCATCACCAGCTGGAAGGCGGGCTGGGCCAAGTTTGCGCTGTGTACGGTGCACATCTTCTATGGCGACGACAATGCCAACAACCCGGAGCGCGTGAAAGAGATCGAGCAACTCGCCAAGCTACTCGGCAAGCGCACGCGCAAACACACCGTCGATCGCGGCGGAGAAAAGATCGAGGTCAAGGGCCAGAACATCATCCTGCTGGGCGACTTCAACATCTTCGGTCGCGACGATGTGACCATGCAGAAGCTCATCGAGGAAGAGGTGTTTTCCATTCCCGAGGCATTGCAATCGGTGCCGGGCTCGAATGTCGACAAGAAGAAACACTACGACCAGATTGCCTGTGGCTCGTACAAGTTTCGCTTCGAGCCGACCAAGCATGCCGGCGTATTCGATTTCTACGACTACGTGTTCCGCGACGAGGACGCGCCGCGCTTCGAGGTGCTGCGCGGCAAAACCTCATACAAGCAATGGCGCACGCATCAGATGTCTGATCACCTGGTGATGTGGCAGGAGTTCAAGATCGACTTCGCCGACGAATACCTCACCGAGATGAAGGAACAGCACATGGTGGAGGGCTGATTTTCAGGCGATTGGCCTGACTCAGGCCGATGCGTCTCAGGGGGCTCTCAGCACGATAGAACTGAGGCTCGCACGCAAGCCATCTTCCACCTTGGGGAACTCTTCCTTTGTCGAGTTGAAGTTGAAGACCAGCATTTCTCCGCGCCACGGCGTTACCAGCATGATGTTGTAGATGTCCGTATCGATGGCCTGTGACGTCAGCTCCAATTGCAGCCATCTCTGGCCTTGCAGCTCGAGGAAATCACGTTTCTTCCATTGCAGTCCAGGGATGATGCGTTCGAACATCTTCTCGAACGCCGCCTTCATTTCCGGCAACTGCTCATCGGAAATCTTCTGCGGCTTGAGGTCGAAGGCGATGGTGGTGGTGCGGCGCTCGTTGCCGACGACGAAGGTTGGCGCCTGGCGCGATGGGAATTTCGCCTCGATCTCCGCTTCAGAAAGCACGGAGAAGCCGGATGGAGCGTCGAACGATACACCGGCGCTCTCGATACCGAAGGTTTCTGCACGTGCGTTCAAACTGGCGAGCAGGCACAGCGCCGTCGCAGCTAATCGAAGTCCCATCGGTAGATCGTAAGCATCCGCCGAAGCCACCTTGAACCGCCTTCGGCAATTCGCTACGGCTGCGCGTCGATCATCCGGTGCAGCAAGGCATAAGCCACGCGCCACTGCTGACCGTTGCAATCGAGGGTGACGGTTTTGTCGTTGAGGCG
>JANMUE010000557.1:0-8170 GCA_031391205.1 Lysobacterales bacterium
TCGCGGCTCACGCCGCTCCTACAATTCCGGAGCAGGAGCTTCGCGGCTCACGCCGTGCATGGATGCACAAGTGTCGTCGAAGGCAGGATGCCGAGAGACGACCGCCGCCCCCACATTGTTGATTTACAGCATCGCCAACGACAGCCACGGCACGTAGGTGATGATCAGCACGCAGCCCAGCAGCAACCAGAAGAAGGGAATGCAGGCCCGCGCCAGCGTCAGCACCGGTTGATTAAAGCGATAGCTGCCGATGAACAGGTTCATGCCCATCGGCGGCATGAAGTAGCCGATTTCCATGTTGGCCAGGAATATGATGCCGAGGTGCACCGGATGCACACCGAAGTGCAGCGCGATCGGCAGCAGGATCGGCACCATGATCACCGTCGCTGAGAACACGTCCAGCATCATGCCCAATCCCAGCAGAAAGATATTCAGCAGCAGCAGGAAGGTCAGCTTGCTCTCGACGTGCGCGTCTATCCAACTGATCAAACGGCCCGGAATCTCGGCATCGATGATGACATTGGTTAACGCCAGCGACAGCCCGAGAATCAACAGAATGGCGCCGATCAGCATCATCGATTCGCGCAGCACCTGAGGCAACCGGGCGAACGAGATTTCACGGCGAATGAAAACGGTCACCGCAAATACGTAGACCGCAATCACCGCGGCGGCCTCGGAGGCCGCGAAAATTCCGCCGTAGACGCCACCCAGCAGGATCACCGGAAGTGGCAACTCCCAGCGCGCATCCCACAATGCCGCCAGCGCTTCGCTGCGCGAGAACGGTATGTCGTGCGCGCGTTTGGGAGCGCGCCACATGCAGTAGAGCGAAACGACGACGATCATCAAGATACCTGGCAGCACACCCGCAACAAACATGTCGTTGATGCTGACGCCAGGCGTGGTGTTCATCTGCTGCGCGACCACACCGTACAGAATCAGCGGAATCGAGGGTGCGATCAACATGCCCAGGCTCGGCGCCGTGGTTACCACGCCGTAGGAAAAGCGTTCGGCATAGCCGGCCTGGCGCAACGCCGGCAGCAGCAACGCACCGAAGGCGATGATGGTGACGCCGGAGGCACCGGTGAACGCGGTGAAAAATGCACAGATCAGCAGCGTCACCACCGCCAGACCGCCGTGCAGCCAGCCCAGTAGTGCCTCGGACACACGTAGCAGCCGCTGTGGTGCCTTGCTTTCGCTGAGCAGATAACCCGCCATGGTGAACAGCGGAATCGCGATCAGCACCGGCATTTCGGTGAGGCTCCAGAACTGCGCCGCCAGCAAGGTGTCGTCGTATCCGGCGGATCGCAGCCCCAACCAGGCAATCGCCGCGATCAGCGCGAACAACGGAGCACCCAACAACGCCAGTGCGATCAGCAGGATGATGATCACGATGGTCACGGCGTTTGCTCTTCCGGTGGCGCGAAGGCGCGCACCGCAAAGCGCAGTGCCAGAAGACCGAAGGCCACCGGCAGGATCAACTCCGCCCACCACATCGGAACGCCGGTGGAAAGTTCGGTCAACGACTCCCGATCGACCTCGATCAAGCCCAGCGATGCTTTCACCATCACCGCGCACACCATCGCGGTGAAACTCAGCGTAATGCCGCGCACTATGGCCAGCGCACGGCCATGCAGCAGCCGACCGACAACATCGAACTTGATGTGCTTGTCATAGCGTGCTGCCGCTACCGCGCCCAGCAATCCGGCCCAGATCACCAGCACGCGCAGCAGCGGATCGAGCCAGATCAATCCGTTATTGCTCAAGCGCAAAACAATCTGCGCACCTGCCAATACCACCAGGCAGATCGCGAGCACGGCAATCAGCACGTTCTCAACGACATCCAGCCAGCCAAGCACGCGGCGCAAAAATCCGATCACTGCGATTTGGCGCTGATGGCCTGTCCGGTGCTGGCGCGATACTGCTGCTGTGCCTTGTAGATTGCAGCCAGCAGCGGCTCGGAAATAGAACCCTCCGCCTGCAGCTTCTTGAGGGTGCTCACGCCAACGCCGCGCCAGTATTCGGTCTCCTCGGCGCTGGGCATGTCGAACTTGACACCCTGCTTGGCCAGCACTCCGCGCGCCGCTTCGTTGTCGCGCTTGTTGGCCAGGTCCAGGTTACGGAAAGCGCGACCGATCGCGTCGCGCATCACGGCTTGATCGGTGGCTTCGAGTTTGTTGAAGGTGCGCTGGTCGATGACCATGATGCCCATGACGTAGCTGAGTGGGAGGTCGACTACATGCTTGATGCGGGTATGCCATTGGAACGCGATGGCGCCACTGGTGGTGTTGGCCACAGTCTCAAGCAGGCCGGTCTGCAACGACGTGTAGACGTCAGCCAAGGGCAATGCGATCGGGTTGACGCCCGATTCGCTGAATGCCACCTGGGCGATGCGATCGGCCTGCGGCACCCAGACCTTGCTGGCACGCAGTTCTTCCTTGGCGGTGATCGACTTGACGCTCATCAGATGCGCAAAACCACCGCCGGTCATGCCCACCGCGACAAAGCCGACTTTCTCGAATCCCTGCGCCAGCAGCGGGTCGACTTGCTTGCGCACGAAATCGACTTCGGCCAGATCGCGGAACAGGAACGGCAGACTGTAGATCTGGGCATCCGAATACACCGGAGACAGCTCGGCACCGGAAAACGCACCGCCCTGCAGCTGGCCGAGCTTGATCTTGCGCAGTACCGCTGCGTCATTGCCCATCACGCCGCCAGGAAAATACTTGATCTCGACCCGCCCCTCGGTCTTGGCCTTGACCTCGGCGCCGGCGGCCCGCATCTCCTTCATCCAGTTGGTGCCCTCGGGGGCGAGCGTCGCGACCTTGATGATGACCGCCGATGCGGCCTGGGAAATCGCGAATAAGCAGACAATCAGTGCAATACGCAGTTTCATCAGAAGAAGTCCTTTCCAGATTCCAATAGTTCCGCAGCGCGGCGCTTGGCGATGACATTAGACAACGTCAGACCAGGCCAGTTCGCGTTCGCTTCCAACACCAGCGCAATTGCAGCATCGTGCAGCGTCTGATCAAAGAGCAACCGAGCACAGAACTCAGCCTGCAATACCTTGGGCATCAGATTGCGCTTCCCGCTTTGCTCGAATGCATGTTCCAGGCGATCCCTGCCCCGCTCCGGCTTGCCGCCCAGAGACTCCGGGCGCAGGCAGTCGAGCACGCCGAGGTAGGCCAGCACATTGCCATGATCGTATTCCGGCTGCTGGCTCCAGACCCGTGTCAACGCCGCCTCGATACGCGGCAGATCGGCAATGCGCGCCCAATCGCCGGTGTCGGCCTGCAGCCAGCTCGCCCAGCTCGACGCCAATGCGTACAAGGCATCGATGTCATCGGGCCGCTGCGACAGGATCACCTTTTCGAAGGCTTCGAACGCACCTGACTTGAGCGCCGCGCAGAATTCGGCACTGCGCGTGCAGGTGCCGCGCCTTGCGTAATCGAATCCACGGTCGGCCAGGCGTTTGCGCCGCTCGCTGTCGATGACAAAGCCGCCCGAATAGACGCTGTAGAGTTTGGCGCCAGCGAAGAGCAGGCCGGCATTGTCCGGATCCTCGGCAATCAGGCCATCCAGAAGAATCAGGTAGGCGGGCAGCCCCGCGGCCACCGTGTCCGGATCGTCGTGATTGGAGATACCTGCAGTCAGGCTGCTGCCGAGCTTGTCAGCGGCCTTGTTGGCAATCGAGGCACAGCCCGAACTGAGCAGCGCCACGCAAAGCGTCAGTATCACGCTCCACCGGGACTGCCCTGCCAATGACGTATTTTGGGTGCTCATCCGTTCGCACTCATTCCGATGCTTCAAGCGTATTTTGCATCAACATTGCGACAGTCATGGGTCCGACCCCCCCCGGAACCGGGGTGATCCAGCTGGCCCGCTCTGCCGCCTCGGCATACTGTACATCGCCGGTCAATTTGCCATTGGGCAGGCGATTGATGCCCACATCGATGACGACGGCGTCCGGCTTGACCCAGTCGCCAGGGATCAGGCCCGGCTTGCCCACCGCGACGCAAAGCAGATCCGCGTCGCCGACGTGGCGTTTCAGGTCCTGTGTAAAACGATGGCAGGACGTCACCGTGGCGCCAGCCAGCAACAGCTCCAGTCCCAGTGGGCGCCCAACATGATTGGACACGCCGACGATGACCGCATGGCGGCCGCGCACCGGTTTGTCGGTATGAGCGAGCAGGGTCATGATGCCCTTGGGGGTACAGGGCCTGAGGCCGGGCTGACGCAGCGCCAGGCGGCCGACGTTCTCGGCGTGGAACCCGTCCACATCCTTGTCCGGCCGTATGCGTTGAATCAGGTTGATCGCATCGATGTGTACCGGCAGCGGCAGCTGTACCAGGATGCCGTGGATGGCCGGGTCGTCGTTCAGCGTATCGATCAGCGCGAACAACTCGTCCGAGGGCACTGTCGCGGGCAGATCGAAATCGCGGGTGACGAAACCCACTCGCTGACAGGCCAGCCGCTTATTGCGCACGTAGACACCCGAGGCCGGATCGCTACCCACCAGCACCACCGCCAGGCCCGGCGCACGCAACCCGGCTTTCACGCGTGCACGCACCCGCGTCTCGACGCCGCTGAGCACTTCTTCCGCAATGCGTTTGCCGTCGAGTATCTTTGCCGTCATGAGGTCCGGTTTCCGAAGCGATGCGAAGCGCATTATCGCCGAAGCCGGACGGGTTCTTTCGAGACAACGAGGGCATTCCCATGGCCGAGATCACTTCTGTACAGCAACACGCGTTCGAAGCGGCGGCATTCCGTCGCTTGATTACCCATCTGCGCGAGCGTTCTGACGTGCAGAACATCGATTTGATGAACCTGGCCGGATTCTGCCGGAACTGCCTGGGCGACTGGTATCGCGAGGCGGCCAACGCCGCTGGTGAGTCGCTGACCAAGGATCAGGGGCGAGAGCACATCTACGGCATGCCGGTCGCCGAGTGGAAGGCGCTCTATCAAAAGGATGCCAGCATGCAGGCGAATGCCGCGTTTGCGGCCGCTCATCCGCCCGAGAGTGCGTAGAAAAATGATAGCGTTGGAGCGGCGTCCCGCCGCGAAGCTCTTGCTCTGACTATCAAGAGCAGAGCAAGAGCTTCGCGGCTCACGCCGCTCCTACATATCAAATTTTCGGCGGCGGCGGTGCCAGCACTTCGCGGTTGCCGTTATGGCTGGGCGGCGACACCACGCCCTGGGCTTCCATCTCTTCGATCAGCCGGGCAGCGCGGTTGTAGCCGATCTTGAGCCGACGCTGTACGCCGGAAATCGACGCGCGCCGTGACTCGGTGACGATCCTGACCGCCTGATCGTACAGCTGGTCCATATCGCCACTGGACTCGGCGTCGGCCTCGGGCAGTCCGGTCGGACCGATGACCACACCGTCGCCGAGACTCTGCACCTCTTCAAGCACGCCCGGAATGTAGTTGGGCCGGCCCTGATGTGATTTGAGATGCGCCACCACGCGGTGCACTTCTTCATCGCTGACGAAGGCGCCGTGCACGCGCTCGGGCACGCCGGTGCCCGGCGGCAGATACAGCATGTCGCCGTTGCCGAGCAGCGCCTCGGCGCCGGCCTGGTCGAGAATGATGCGCGAGTTGAGCTTGGTCGATACCTGGAATGCGATGCGCGTGGGTATGTTGGCCTTGATCAAACCAGTGACCACATCCGAGTCCGGCCGCTGCGTCGCCAGAATCAGATGGATGCCGGCGGCGCGCGCCTTCTGTGCCAGACGTGCGATCAGTTCCTCGACCTTCTTGCCGACGATCATCATCATGTCGGCGAACTCGTCGATGATCACGACGATGAACGGCAGATGCTCCAGCGGCTCGGCGCGCAACTCGGGCATGTCCGGCCGCGCGACGAACAGCGGATCCAGAATCGGTTGACCGCTGTCCTCGGCGTCCTTGACCTTCTTGTTGAAGCCGCCGAGATTGCGTACGCCCACCGCCGACATCAGCTTGTAGCGGCGCTCCATTTCGGCGACGCACCAGCGCAGGCCGTTGCCGGCTTCCTTCATGTCGGTAACCACGGGCGCCAGCAGATGCGGAATACCCTGATAGACCGAGAGCTCCAGCATCTTCGGGTCGATCATCAGCATGCGCACTTCCGATGGCGATGCCTTGTACAGCAGCGAAATCACCATCGCATTGACTGCCACCGACTTGCCGGAACCGGTGGTGCCGGCGACCAGCAGATGCGGCATCTTGGCGAGGTCGACGACGCTGGGGCGGCCGGCGATGTCCTTGCCCAACGCCAGCGCCAGTGGTGAGTTGAGTTTGTCGTATTCCTTGGAGCGCAGCATTTCCGAGAGATAGACGATCTCTCGATGCGTATTGGGGATTTCCAGCCCGATCACCGATTTACCGGGAATCACGTCGACCACACGCACTGAGACCAGGCTCAGCCCACGCGCGATATCACTATCGAGCGCGCTGATCTGACTGCCGCGCACGCCGGGTGCCGGCTGCAATTCGAAGCGAGTGATCACCGGCCCCGGATAGGCTCCGACGACCTGGGCCTCAATGCGGAAATCCTTGAGCTTGAGTTCGACCTGACGCGACAGGGTTTCCAACGTCTCTTTCGAATAGCCCTTGACCTGCTGCTTGGGCTCGTCGAGCAGCGACAGCGGCGGCAGCTCGCCGGCGGGCAGTGCGGCGAACAATGGAATCTGCAGTTCGCGCTCGGCGCGCTCGCTCTTCTCTACGGGCGGCGGCGGTTGCTCGATACGAATGGGTTCGCGTTTGGCCTGTTTCACGCGCTCGACCTTGCGCACCTCCTCGCGTTCCTCCTGCACCGCGCGCACTTCGCGCTGTTCAGCACGCTGCTGCCAGCGCGCACGCAGCCACTCGATCAGCCGCAGCGTCCAATCACCGATCTGTTCCATCAACCGGAACCATGACACTCCCGTGACCAGGGTGATCGAAATCAGAAACAATCCGAACAAAATCAGGGTTGCGCCCAGCTGACCCAGGCCACCGCGCAACAGATCGCCCAGCAATCCGCCCAGCACGCCGCCGGACTGCGCCGGCAGGCGCAGCGACTGAAAATCCAGATGCAGATGTCCCAGTGCGCTACCGGTGATCAACAGTCCAATGCAGCCCAGCAGCAGCCAAGCAGAATCGGCGCGACTGCTGCCCGGCAGCGGATGCAGGTCACGCACCAGACGCCAGGCGATGCCTGCCAGCAGCAGCGGAAACACGAACGCCATCGCGCCGAACAGCTGCAACAAGGAATCGGCCACCTTGGCCCCGACCGAACCGCCCAGATTGTGTGCGGGGTCATTGCCCCCGGCATGCGACCAGCTCCAGTCATCCGGGTTATAAGTGAACAGGCAGACCGCCAGATAGACCAGAACCGGCAACAACAACAGCACCGCCGCTTCGCGCAGGCGGCGGTCCCAGATGCCGTTTTCAGGCGCGGCGTTGTTTTCGGCAGCTTTGCGCGTCACGCGGACCAGATCCTTGAGTTGCAAGACGCCATCTTACTGAGTTCGATGCAATTCTTGAGGCCGGGTCGGTTGATTGCACGAAACGCTCTTGATTCCCGGTCTCTTCGCCCGCATGCTGTGACGTCACCCGCACCGCATCCGTGGGCACCTGCCTGCGCTGCGACTGACCCGCCCCAATGAGAGAACCGATGAATACTGCCCGCCACTGCCCGCTTCTGATTCTTGGTTCCGGCCCGGCCGGCTACAGCGCAGCGGTCTACGCCGCACGTGCCAATCTCAAGCCGGTACTGATTACCGGTATGCAGCAGGGCGGCCAGTTGATGACCACCACGGACGTGGACAACTGGCCGGGCGATGTCGAAGGATTGCAGGGGCCGGACCTGATGACGCGCCTGCAGAAACATGCTGAGCGCTTCGATACCGAGATCGTGTTCGATCACATTCATACCGCAGAGCTGCAACAGAAACCGTTTCGCCTCAAGGGCGACAGCGGCGAATACACCTGCGACGCCCTGATCATCGCCACCGGTGCCAGCGCCAAATATCTCGGCATTCCCTCTGAAGAAGCGTTCAAGGGCCGCGGCGTATCCGCCTGCGCCACCTGCTACGGGTTTTTCTTCCGAAATCAGTAAGTCGCGTTGATCGGCGGCGGCAATACGGCGGTCGATGAGGCTTTGTATCTGTCCTACATCTGCTCCAAGGTTTATCTGGGGCACCGTCGCG
>JANMUE010000110.1:0-4497 GCA_031391205.1 Lysobacterales bacterium
CCGAAGTCGCGTTCCCCAAGAGCACGCGCAATGAACCCGATTTCAAGATGTCGGCCAAGCTCGGCAAAAAGGTCCAGCTCGGGCTTGATGCGCTGAACGAGGAAAACTTCGACGAGGCCGAACAGACCTTCAACGAAATCATCGCTGCGCCCAAGGTCATGGCCAGCGAGAAGGCCACGGCGCTGCAGGGGCTGGCCAACATTGCCTATGAACGCGACGAGGATTCGCTCAAGGCAATCGAATACAACGTCAAAGCCATCGAAGCAGATGCCCTGCCCAATGACCGGCATTTTGGCCTGATGCTGCTCAATGCCCAGCTTTATCTGCAGGAAGACCAGTTCGAAAACGCCATTGTCTGGGCGGATCGCTGGATTAAGGGCACAGGTGAAGAACGCGACAGCGTTTTGGTGGTCAAGGGCCAGGCCTACTACCAGATGGAGAAGTACGCCGAAGCCGCAACAGCGCTCAAGCGGGCCATCGAGATTTCGGCCAAGCCCAACGAAAACTGGTATGCCGTGCTGATGGCCAGCTACGTCGAGGCCGAGAATTACGACGAGGCCATCGCCTATGGCGAGTCGGTGCTGGCACGCGACCCGAACAACAAGAGCATCATCAAGCAGCTTTCGAATGTGTTTGTTGAGAGCGACCAGGAGCCGCGCGCCCTGGCCTTGATGGAACGCGCCTATACGAGCGGGTTGCTCGCTGGCGAAAGCGAGTTGCGACAATTGGCCCAGCTGTACGCCTATGCCGAACGGCCGGCTGATGGCGCCAAGATCGTAGAGGATGCCCTTGCCAAGGGCGTGCTCAAGGAAAACCTGTCCACTTATGCGCTGCTGGGCGAAGTCTATTCACAGGGCGATGACCACCTGAAGACCGCCGTGGCCTTCGGCAAGGCTGCCCAGTATGCCCCCGATGGCGACATGAAGTTCCGCCAAGCCTATGCACTTTACGACGCCGAGAAGAACGCCGAGGCCAAGGCGGCAGCTCAGGAAGCCTTGAAGAAGACCCCGTTCAAACACGAGGGCGAGTGCTGGATCATCCTGGGCAACGTCGAGATCGAAATGAACAACCGCGAAGGGGCAATTGCCGCGTTCACCAAGGCAGCGCAATTCCCAAATACCAAGAAGACTGCGGAAAGTTGGCTCAAGAACGTACGCAGAATGTGAAATCCACTGGCATCATTCGAACCCCGAATGGTGTCGGCAACGTTTCTGTTTTGTAACGCACGGCAGTCATTCTGTGCGGAAGTCCTGGGGGCTGAAAGGTCTCTAGTTAGCAACCGGTCCACTCGCTATACTCGCCCTCCCTTGTGCCGCCGGCCCCGCTGGGGCGGGTCTCGGGGGAGCGAATCGAGGGGCCAATCGAGACCCAAGTCCCATGTCCTACGTTAAAGAAGACAAGAGTTTCAGTCTGCGCCGCGTCATTGCGCAGTCCACGGCGTTGGCCCTGCATGCGGGCGTCTTTCTGTTTCTGATGGCACCGGTCAAACCGCCGGCTGCCGAGGAAGAGGAAGAGGACGATTCCGTCGAGGTCGTGTTCCTCGAGCCACCACCGCCGCCACCGCCGCCGCCGCCGCCGCCACCGGAACCGCCGAAGAAGATCGAACCCAAGATCATCGAGAAGCGCCCGAGCCCGACGCCGCCGCCGGAAGAGCCGCCACCGGAAATGGTGTTCGAGGAAGCCCTGCCGATGGCCGAAGAGGCGCCGCCACCGGCGCCGCCTGCGCCGCCGGCACCCGATCTGCAACCGGATCGTGGCGCTTCAGAAGACCCGAGCTATCGCCGCATGCGTCCGCCGCGCTACCCGCCGGCTGCGATGCGTCGCCGTCTCGAGGGCGAAGTCGTCCTGTTGATTACCGTGGGTCTTGACGGCGTCCCCGTCGACATTCAGGTACAGAAGTCCAGCCGTCATCGCGAGCTAGATCAAGAAGCGATACGTGCCGCACGTAGTTGGAAGTTCAATCCCGAAATCCGCGATGGCCGTGCGGTTCAGGGCCGTGTCCTAGTTCCCATCAAATTCTCGCTCAGCTAGTTTCTCGTCTAACAAAGTTCTCGTCTAACAAAAGGTGACGCCATGCTTCAAGACCAGACCTCGACTCCGCCTGCGGACGCAGGAAACGCAGACGCCGCGGCGGCTGCACCTGCTCCAGTAGAACCCGTAGCGAGCGGCGTGGTGGCCGCAGCTGCGGCGCCGCCCGCCGATGCTGCCGCCATGGCCGCGCCCACATCCGATGCGGCTGCGCTGCAGACGATGGGTTTCAGCCATTTGATCGGCAACCTCGATTTCATCGGCTGGACCGTGCTGATCGTCCTGTGCGTCCAGTCGATCGGAAGCTGGGTCTATATCGTCATCAACGCGATCCGCAACCTGAGTATCACTGCCCGCATGGAGCGCGTGATCTCGACGTTCTGGGAAACGCCGTCGGCCGCCGATGCAGTGCGCTTCATGGAAGAACAGCCCAACTCCGAGCCGTTCTCCAAGATCGCTCTGGACTGCGCCGGCGCTGCCGCGCATCACCAGCGTCATGAAGGCTCGCGTCTGGTCGAAGCACTGAACCGCTCCGAGTTCATCGACCGCTCGCTGCGTCAGGCCGTCACCCGTGAAAGCTCGCGTCTCGAGAACGGCCTGACCTGGCTCGCCACCACCGGTTCCTCGGCTCCGTTCGTCGGCCTGCTGGGTACCGTGTGGGGCATTTACCACGCGCTGATCGCCATCGGCGCATCCGGTAAGGCCGACATGTCAGTCGTTGCCGGCCCGGTCGGTGAAGCCTTGATCATGACCGCGTTCGGTCTGTTCGTCGCGATTCCGGCGGTGCTTGCGTACAACTTCTTCGTACGCTCCAACCGCAAGATCAATGCCCGTTTCGACGAGTTCGCGCACGACCTGCACGACTTCTTCGCCACCGGCTCACGCGTTGAGGGCATGGCGCCCAAGAGCGTCAAGAAGTAAGACGCCGGATCGGCAAGGAGCAGTCTCATGGCTTTTTCCAGCAATAGCAGCGGCGGTGTCATGGCCGAAATCAACGTCACGCCCCTGGTGGACGTGATGTTGGTGCTGTTGATCATCTTCATGATCACGGCGCCACTGATGCAGCACAAGGTGACCATCGATCTTCCATCGAAGACGATGACGGTTCCAGAACCCCCGCCGCCAGTTGCCATCACGCTCGCAGTCAAGTCCAGCGGCGACATGTTCTGGAACGATGCGCCGATCATGATGTCCAGTCTCGATCGCAATCTGCGCATTGAGGCACGCCGTGAGCCGCAGCCGATGCTGGAAATCCGCGCCGACAAGACCACCCGCTACGGCATCCTGCAGGAGGTCATGGGTATCGCCAAGACCGCCGGCATGAAGAAGATCGGGTTCATCACCACCCCGGAAGCCGGCTAACGGTCGCTAAGGAAACATCATGGCCTTTTCAAGCAACCAGGGCGGCGGCCCGATGTCCGAAATCAACGTCACGCCCCTGGTGGACGTGATGTTGGTGCTGTTGATCATCTTCATGATCACCATGCCGCTGACTTCCGAGCGCATTCAGATCGACCTGCCGCAGAAATCCACCGTCAAGAATGATCAGGACCCGCCGCCGCCGATCGAGCTGAGCATCAATTCGGCCGGCAACCTGTTCTGGGACGGCCAGCCCCTGACCAAGGATCTGTTCGAATTGCAGCTGCAGTTCGAAGCCAAGAAAGACCCGCAGCCCATGCTGCAGATCAAGGCCGATCCGTTCACCGAATATCAGGTGCTTGCCGATGTAATGGGCACGGCCAAGAACATCGGGATGAGCAAGATCGGTTTCGAGTCCACCGGATCGAATTGATCCAAGCGACAGGCGAGAATGCAAAAGCCGGGCATTGCCCGGCTTTTTTTTATGCGTGCCTCACCCCCGATACGGGACAGCTGCGTTGGAGTCTCTACCCGACGCCGTGGAGAAGCTCATGCACCGCACGCCGCAAGCGCAGGCCACCGCCATCAGTGAGATCAATGTCACCCCCTTGATCGATGTGATGCTGTGTCTGCTGATCATTTTCATGATCGCCATGCCAACGCTGAGCCAGAGCGTTCCGCTGGACCTTCCACAGCGGACACCAGAGCCTCAGCTGGTCAATCCCGAGCCACCCATGCAGATCCGCATCCTTGCCGATGGCCGTCTATTTCTGGATCAGCAGCCGATCAGTGCCGACGTGTTGGCTGCTGAACTGGCTTACCAGGCCAAACGTGATCCAGAACGTGTGGTGGCGATCAACGCGCATCAGGATACGCAGTACGACAAGGTGGTCGCGGTGCTCACCGATGTCCGCGATCAGGGAATGAACCGCATTGCGATGAAGAACGAGACAGGCTGGAATCCGTGAAAGTAGGCTGGCGGGTGAGGTGAGTCGCTTTGACGATGCCCTGTGGCATCGTCAGACGAGCCGAACGCCCGGCGGTGACGCCGGGCCGGAGAGCGCAGCGAACCCGGCAAACGCGCAGGTCTGCTGGGGTTCGCTGCGCTCA
>JANMUE010000560.1:0-16976 GCA_031391205.1 Lysobacterales bacterium
TCGCGGCTCACGCCGCTCCCACATTTCCTGCCCACTCGCATCGCCGCACAAACCAAAGTATCTTTGCCGCATCCGGCTCCGGGGGCTGGATGCTGTTAATGCGTTTCCACCTGATTGGAGACTGTGCGATGGCTATGCCCCCGAGCGCGCCCGAAGGCGCGGTGCAAGAATGCGATGCGTTGACCGATGATCGATACCATGAACGCGCCGCGCTCTGGTATCCCGACTGCTTGCGCGAAGCCGAGCATGAGGCATTGAAGCAGCGACCCGAAGCCGCGCAGACCGGCCTGGCCTTCTCCGGTGGCGGTGTGCGCAGCGCGACCTTCTGCCTGGGCATCATGCAGGGGCTGAGCAAGGTGTCGCGTGCGCGTGCCGATAAGAAAGCGGCCGCCGCCGATCCGCTGCTGGCGCGTTTCGGCTTCCTGTCGACGGTTTCCGGCGGCGGTTATTTCGGTGGTTTTCTTACCCAGCTCTTCCAGCGCCGTCCGATCCGCGACGCCGCCGATGTGGAAGCCGTGCTGGCCGACGACGTATCCGGTACCGGCAATGGCGCAAACCCGGACGCACCGACGCCCGGCTATGGGCGCTACGTCATGCACTGGTTGCGTGAGAACGGACGCTATCTCGCACCCAGTGGTTCCGGCGACTACCTGCTGGCGCTGGCGACTGTGGTACGCAACTGGCTGTCGCTGCAGATGGTCTATGCGACGCTGGCGCTGATCTTCCTGCTGGGCATGCAACTGCTGCGTTGGAGTCTGTATTTCCTGCTGCCACGCAGCGAAGCGGGGGAAATCTGGCGTCCACGTCTGCTGTGGCCACCGGTCGAGTCCGATCTGCTGGCGTTCTCGCCATACTATTTTCTGGTGTTTGCGATGGTTGCCTTTGCTTTTACGCCGGTGGCGGCGGCGTATTGGACACTGCCCAGTCTGCGTCCGCGCGGCGCGCCATGGCGGCGCATCCTGTTCATCGGTCCCGGGCCGGCGCTGCTGACGGCGCTGATCATCTATCTGGTGTTTCAGAGCAGCAACGCTGCCGAAAATGTGTGGCGTGCCGAGTCACTGTTCCGCACCACCGTGCTCAGTCTCTGGGTAGCGATGCTGGGCCTGCATCTGACGCATGCGATCACGGCGCTGAAGCGTCGCTGGAAACTGCTCGCCTGGCTGTTCATTCTGTTGCTGACCTCCGGCACCGGAATGCTCGACGATCGCGATCCGATCGGCGGTCCGATGCTGCGCCTGTTCGACGTCGTCGAACGCGCCATCAATCAGGATTTCGTCGAACTGTTCCTGATCTGCTGGCTGGTGTTCACGTTCTCGGCGATGCTGATCGTATTCAATGAGCAGGCGCGCATCGATCGCTTCAACAGTGAGGACCACAGCGCCTGGCCGCGAGTCCCCAGGCATCATCTGACCAAGGCGTTGTCGAACGCGTTGCTGCCCATCGCCATAGTGGGTGTGCTGTATCTGATCGATGCGGCTGGCGCGTATTTCTACACGCATTTCTCGGCAGGCGAGAACATCGGGACGATCCTCTCCGCACTCGGCAGCAGTCTGGGTGCAGCGGCCTTCGCGCCGCGCATTCTGGAGTGGTTCCAGCGACTGAGCGCCGATACGACCAAGTCGCGGGCATTGCCATTGCACGCGTTGCTCGGCGTGTTCGCGTTTGTGTTGTTCATGGTGTGGGCAACGGCGCTGTCGACCATTGCGCACGCGCTGGTGTGGAAGTTCGGATCAGTGACGTCCGCTCCGGCCGATCTGATCGCGCCCGCCAGCGCCGTCGCCTTCCTGCTGGTGCTGGCCGGCAGTCAGGGATTCTTTCGCGGCTTCGTCAATGCCAGTGGCCTCGGTAACATTTATACGCAGCGACTTTGCCGCGCCTATCTGGGTGCGTCCAACCTCGACCGCTTCAATAGCAACATCGGGGTCACCGAAGTGCAGGCCAATGACGATCAGGTCACCGGCACCGAGGCGCGCGAAAATATCCGGCACAAGGGCGCGCCGATCCATCTGGTCAATGTCTGCCTCAACGAAACCCTGCACGCGGAAATGGGCGTGCAGCAACTCGATCGCAAGGGCTTGCAGCTGTCGATCGGACCATTCGCCTACTGCGTCGGCGCGCGCCACGTGCTGCGTACCGACTACGCGTTGCCGTGGCGCGATGCCAAGGGTGCTTATCGGGTGGCGGAGCGTGAAGGTGGCGCCGCCGAAGAGCTCGGCCGCAGTCTGCGCGACCAGCGTTTCCATGCTTCGATCGCCGACGAGTCCGGCCCGCAGCGTGGCTTCCGTCCGTTCTCGAATGAAGAGGTCTGGGAGCGTATCGATCTGTTCGGCAACCCCATCCACGAACCGGCCGCCGAGCATAGGCATTACAAGCTATGGCAGCACATCTCCGATCGTTTCGGCAAGTTCAAAGAAGCGCATCGCCGTCCGGCGCTGGCGCGCACCGAAGTGCTTCCGTTTTCCTCGTGGATCGGCATTTCTGGTGCGGCCTTCAGCACGGGCGCCGGATTCCGCACCAGTCTGCCGTTGGCATTGCTGTGCGGTTTCTTCAACGTGCGCCTGGGCTATTGGTGGGATGCCGGAGTGCAGGGCAGTGGCGGCAGCAAGGACGCGAAATCGCCGCAGTCGCATTGGCTGTTCCGCCTGTTTCCGGTCTACGGCCTGCTGAAAACCGAATTGATGGCCGCGTATACCGGCACCAACGCGCGTCGCTGGTATCTCAGCGACGGCGGTCATTTCGAAAATCTCGCGCTGTACGAGTTGATCCGCCGCCGTCTCAAACTGATCGTCAGCATCGATGCCGGCTGCGATGCCGACAGCGCCTTCGAGGACCTGGGCAATCTGGTGCGCAAGGCGCGCATCGACTTCGACACGCAGATCGATTTTCTGGACGCTGACGAGTTGAGTGGGCGTTTTGATGGCTTCGATGGACTCGGGACACTGGACGATCTGCGCCGCCTGAATCGTCGTGAATCCAGCGATGGCATTCTCGGCAACAGCAAAACGTGCCTCAAACACGCCGCGCTCGCGCGCATCGACTACGGCAGCGATGTCGGCGCGACCGATCGCTACGGCTGGCTGCTGTACATCAAACCCAGTGTGGTGGACAACGACCTGCCCGCCGATCTGGCGCAATACCAGATCGCCAACCCGGACTTTCCGCACCAAAGCACCGCCGACCAGTTTTTCGACGAGGCGCAGTGGGAGAGCTATCGCAAGTTGGGTGAAGTGACAGCCTGCCACTTGTTCCGCAACAGTGGTGATGCAGGTGGGATATTGGATCGGCTCGCGAAGGAACCCGTAGCGCCTTTGTAGGGTGGGTGCAACCCACCATTGTCCAACGTTCGAAAATGATGGGTTGCCACCCACCCTACTCACGGGTGGCGGCAAGAATGCGTCCAAACACCGGCTTCAGTTGCGACCAGGCTTCACGGTCCAGATCCTGCGGTCGGCGTACCGCGAGCTGGCGTGTGGATTTTGCGAACGCCAGGCCACCGGCGAATACCACGCAATTGCCGCGCACGCCTTCGCGTACTTCCAGCGTGGCGCCAAAACTGCGCCGGATACGCGCCGCATGCAATGCGAAATCCGCATGTGCCTCGTGCAGATTGGCCACCAGCACGCCAGTACCGACGACGCGCGCGCACTCGTCGAAGAAAGCCTGGCTGCTGAGCGCGCTGGGTACACCGTCAATGGTATAGGCATCGAGCATCAGTACATCGATACTGGCTGTCTCAGCCTGTTGCAAAAAATCGGCGCCGTCGGCCTGGAGTATGCGCAGGCGCGCGTCGTCCTTTGGCACACAGAACCTGTCGCGCAACATCAGAACATCGTGGTCGACTTCCACCGCGACGATGCTCGCCCCGGGCAGATAGCGATAGCAGAACTTCGCCAGCGAACCACCGCCCAGACCGATCAAAGCGATGGATCGTGGTGTTGGCGTGAACATCAGCACGCCCATCATCAGACGCGTGTATTCCAGATACAGCGCGTCGGGGCGATCCACCCACATCGCACTCTGGATTTCCTCGGCATTGAAATGCAGCGAGCGCAGCCTGCCACTTTCGACCACATAGGGCGCGCCATCCACTGCAAAATCCGCAGTGGCGTGATCGATGTCACGGGTCAAGGGCATGTGCACTGCCGACTATCGGAACACCACGGTACGATGTCCGTTGAGCAGGATGCGATGCTCGACATGACGGCGCACCGCGCGCGCCAGCACCAGGGATTCAGTATCACTGCCGACGCGCACCAATTCACGCGGCGTCATCGCATGATCGACGCGGGCCACATCCTGTTCGATGATCGGGCCCTCATCCAGATCCGACGTCACGTAGTGCGCGGGAGCGCCGATGATCTTGACCCCGCGCGCGTGCGCCTGGTGATAAGGCTTGGCACCCTTGAAGCTGGGCAGGAAGCTGTGATGGATATTGATGGCGCGCCCACTCAATGCGGCACACAGGCGCGGCGACAGAATCTGCATGTAGCGTGCCAGCACGATCAGATCGATACGCTCGCGCGCCACCAGATCGAGTATCTGCTGTTCCTGCATTTCACGTGTCGCGGCCTCGACCGGAAAGTGATGGAAGGGCACTTGATACGATGTCGCCAATGCGGCGAAATCACGATGGTTGCTGGCGATCGCGGCGATGTCTACCGGCAGCTGTCCACTGTGGGTGCGGAACAGCAGATCATTCAGGCAATGTCCCTGCCGACTGACCAGCACCAGCAGCCGTGCCCGGCGCCTGGCGTCGTGCAACTGCCAGTCCATGGCGAACTCCGCTCCGAGAACGGTGATGCGATCACGGACATCATCGGCAACATGCGCTGCCGGCACATCGAAATGCACACGCAGGAAAAAGCGGCCGCTCTCTTCGTCGCCGAACTGCTGCGCATCCAGAATATTGCAATCCAGTTCAAACAGCATGCCGCTGACCCGATAGACGATGCCGGTACGATCCGGGCAGGCCAGGGTGAGTATGTAGTCGTGATGTTGCATCGTGCGCCGCAGCCCAACGAGGGGGAGGGCCAGAGTGTAGGCGATCAGCGCTGGGGCAAAGCGTCAGTTGACGTAGGCTGGGGTGAGGTGAGTCGCTTTGACGATGCCGTCTGGCATCGTCAGACGAACCGAACGCCCGGCGGTGACGCCGGGCCGGAGAGCGCAGCGACGTAGGCTGGTGGTGAGCACAGCGAACCCCAGCAGAGTTGCGTGTTTGCTGGGGTTCGCTGCGCTCACCCCAGCCTACAACGCGATAGCGTCATTTCACTCAAACCCGTTGCCGAACACCGCGTCCACGACCACGACGACCAGCTCATACGCCCCGATATCGCGTGCACCGAAGGCATTGATCTTGGGCGTATCGAAGACGCTGGTTTGCAGATCGGCGTCGCCGTTGGCGCGCGGTGCAAGACTGTTGTCGCAGGAATCCACCGGCGCCGCCGTGGGACCGCTGGGTCGATAGTTGTTGCCGGTCGGATTGACCATGCCGTACGGGGGGGTGCTCTTGAACGAGCGAATCGGTCCGGTATTGCCCTCGAACAGACTGTCCAGCATCAGACAGTCGAATTCCAGGGTCATCGGCGGCGGACTGCCCGGACCACCGACATCGGTCATCTGCAAAAAGCGCTCGGCTAACAGGCTGCCATAGACACGCAATGTTCCAGTGGAGCTGGGTGACGCGGAGGGCAGAGAAAACATGGAGCCCGTCAGGTTTTCATTATGCCCGGCAACCGTGGACCAGCCCAGCTCCAGTCGGCCGGTGAAGCCAGGGATCGCGTTGACGGTGACACCGTTACCATCGATAAAAAATGGACTGGAACCACCATTGCGCGCGATCACACTCGAGTCGATACGTATCTGCGAATCCAGCCGCTGCCGAAACGCCCAGCCGCCATCGCTGATGCAGTTCTCTTCGACGTAGGTATTTTGCAAACGCAGCTGCGACGCTTCGCCAGCAAACACGGCTGCGCCCCGGCAGTTGGGGGCAGCGGCAGTCTTGTCATTGAACGACAGACTCGAGCAATAAGTGCTGTTGTGGCAGGCACCAGGCGCCAGGGTGCGTTGCATGGTGATGCTGCCGCCAGCGATCAGGCCCAGGCCAGCACCTGAGTGCGCACGATTCGAATCGACCCAGCTATTGCGGATGAACGCGGTGCTGATACCGCCCACCGGCGCGGGCAGTGTATCGTTGACCGCTATGCCGCCGCCGGTATCGACGGCCTGGTTGGACTCGACCCGCGCTGGCGCCGAGGCGCTGCCATCCATGGTGAGCTGGGCACCATTGCGCAAATAATAGCCGCCACCATGTCGGGCGGCGCTATTGCCCGAGACACCCAGCGTGCCGAATACGCCCGACTGCACGAGGTTACAGTCGTACAGCGCAACGCCACCGCCGTTGCCGCTCTCGTTCGGGTCGGCGCCGCCATCGGCTGCGCTGTTTTCGCTGATCGACGACGACACCATCAGAATGATGCCGCCGTCCTGGCAGTAGATGCCGCCACCGCTGATCGCCGCGGAGTTCTCCTCGATCACACTGTTCTCGGTCAGCACCAGGCCGGCACCTTCGCTGCCATCGAGATAAATGCCACCACCGCGCCCGGCACTGTTGCCGCCGACGACGACATTACGCAGCTCCACGGTGAAGCGGTCTTCGATGCGCAGGGCTCCGCCGCGACGCGTGCTGTTGCCGGCGTTCCTAAGATCGAGGTCTTCAAGGATCAAGGTGTAACTGGATGCCGTGCCCGACGTGGTGAAGGTGCCGTTGGCGCCAGATGTCGTGCCGGTCAGGGATGTACGCCCCGTCGGCGTGGTGTCCGCGCAGTTGGAATAACCGCCGCGAACGTGCAGGTTCTGGCTGACTACGGGCGCCAGCACGCCGTCGTGATTCATATTGGTGGCGACACGTATTTCATCCATGCCCGCGCCATTGGCTCCCGCAGCCAATGTCGCCAGTAAGACACTGGAATGAGTACACAGGGCATCGGCGCCGACGGTGAAGACCACCGCCCCAGCCGGTACCGCAAAGACCGCAACGCCAACCAGGAACATCCAACGCATGAATCCGCACATGGGCTGCTTCTCCGCCGTTCGATATCACAGAATTCGCAGCAGGGCGCCATGACCGGACACCCGGCAGTGACTCAGGTTTGAGATATCGCGATGAACTGCCTCTCCCGCGCGCGGGAGAAGGTGGCCCGCAGGGTCGGATGAGGGAAGCGTGCGATGGTGCACGGCTATTGCTGCGTCACTGCTCGCAAACCCCACACACCATCGCACGTCTCCCTCACCCTAGCCCTCTCCCGCAAGCGGGAGAGGGGGTGATGAACCCTTCTCCCGCAAGCGGGAGAGGGAATGTGGCGTGCCCGGTCCGGAAACGGCGTTCATTGTCGGCAACTGGCGATCCGCTGGTATCCGGAGAAACATCATGACCCGTTCGTTCACCCGTTTTCCTGCGCCCAGCGCCTTTGTTTTTTTGCTGACGCTGGCATCGCTGTCGCCCGCACAGGCACTGACCTATCTGGTCGGCGCCGGTGCCGTGCCCGGCGTCTGCGACTTCAACAACCTGCAATCCGCCATCAACGCCGCGGCTTCCAATCCCGGAGAGGACTTCATCCGCGTCGCCAGCGATCAGACCTACAGCGCACTGGCGCTCAGTATCGGTCAGCAGGACCTCACCCTTACCGGTGGCTACGCCAATTGCAGTGCCGCTCTGCCGCCGGGCGCCCTGCCTTCGGGCAGCACGATTCTCAATGGCGCCGGCGGTGCAGCAGCGCCTGTCGTATCCATCAGCGGCAGCGGCGTGCGTGTTCTCACTGGTTTCCAGATCCGCAATGGCGACAACGTGCAGGGCAACGGCCTGGGCTGCGGCGGCGGCATCTACTTCAACGGCCGCGGCGAGCTTCGAATTCAGAATGTGGGTATCTCGCAGAACAACGCTAACAGTGGTGGTGGAATCTGTTTTGTTGGCACTGCTACACCGACCGCGCTGACCATCGAGAGTGATGTCGTGATCAACAACAACAACGCCATCACCGGCAATGGCGGTGGCGTCGCCATCGCCGGCACCGCGCGCATGTTCGCGCTGCGCGACCGCACATATATCGCATTGAATGGGGCGCCCAATGGCAATGGCGGCGGCATCTATCTGCAGCCTCCGGCAAATGTGGATATCGGTTCGCCCGGTTACACCGGTAACGGTGTGATTTACGGCAACAATGCGCGACGCGGCGGCGGTGTCGCCGGGGTTGCCCCGGATGGGTCGGACGAATACGGCTGCGTGCGCTTCTTCACAACCGATGCATCGCGACCGGTGCGCATTCAGAACAATAAGGCCTCGGAATTCGGTGGCGCCTTGTTTATGCAATCGCATCAGGGCATGGAAGAGAACGCGAGCATCAGCAGCCGGCTCTACGATTTCGTCGTCGACGGCAACACGGCGCCGAACGGAGCGGCGCTGTTCCTGCAAGGCGATTCGAGCGTCTTCACTGTCGGCGACACCGGTCCGCGTGTCGGACTGAACGATTTTTCGAGTAGCTGCAATGAGTCGGTCGATACCCTTGGCGCCGTGCGCTGCACCCAATCGGCGCAGTGCAATCGCATCGAACGCAACCGTACCGAAGACAGCAACGGTCAACCAACCAACGGCAACATCGTCGAGATGCGCCTGTATGCAGCTATTGTCGGGCAGACGGTCACCATGAAAGGCAACATCGGAACCCGGCTGATCAGCTGGTCGGACGGCAACGAAACCGACTTCACGGTATCGCTGTTCCGCAGCGCGCTGATCGACAACGTGCTGACCCAGGAATTGTTCCGCGGCTTCAGCGATGGTGAATTCCGACTGGTCGACAGCACCGTTGCCGGAAACTCCATCGGCGCAGCGCACGTGTTCCGGCACGACGCCGACAATGACAATCAGATCACCAATGCGGTCATCGATCAGCCAGGCAAGTTGACGCTTTCGCACCCCAACGTCAGCTCGTTGGATGTGGTGAACACCTGGGTGATAGCCACCGACACCAGCTCGCTTCGACCCGATCCCACTGCCCTTCCGGCACGCGGCCGCTTCACCGATCCGGAACGTGGCGACTATCGTCTGCGCATCGGTTCTCAGGCACTGGACTACGCGCCGGGCTCGACGCCGACGCCGGCCAATGACGTGGATCTCGATGGGCGCCTGCGCAACTTCGATCAAGGCGATGTCAGCGCCAACACGCGCGCCCGCGATGTCGGTGCCTTCGAACGCCAGAGTGGTGATCGCTGGTTGCCCAACGGCGATTTCGTCGGCGATCTGCGTCTCTGGTTTAACCCGGAACCCGCCTTCAGCACCTGGGACGCCGCGTTCAACGCGCCGGTCAGCAGCGGTGGATCGCTGATTCTCAACATACCCGCCGATCAGACCACGCCCACCGATCGTCGCACTGCGCTCACGCATTGCTTCAATGTGCCCTGGTCCGGCGATTTCCAGATATCCGGCTTCGCCCTGGTTGCTGCCAGCCAGAACAATCGCGACTACCCGGTGTTGAATTGGCGCCTGCGCTACGACAGCGAGGATTGCAGCGGTCCCGAAACCGCTTCTGGCAATACCTTCTTTGGTCGCAGCGGCACGACCTGGCAGCCGTTGACCGCGCCGTTGACCGTCAGTGTCGATCCCGCACAGTGGACCTGGAACACCACCATCGAAATCCGGCTGGAGGTCGCGCAGAACCCCACCTCACCCACTGCCACGTCGCTGTTCGCGCGCTTCGACGAAATCGAGATCAGAAAATTCTCCGATGCGGTATTTGCAGATAGTTTCGAGGAACCACTTTAGATCCCTGCATCGCAACCTCGGCCTTTGATCTTGTAGAGCGGGGCTTGCTCCGCTGCTTTCGACTTTCGCCCTTCGTGACGAATACCAGTAGCAACTACCGTGGCAGACGCTTCTTGCCTCCGGCAAAACTAAGTCAAAGCAGCGGAGCAACCCACGCTCCACAACAGCGTTGATCGCCCATACCGGGCCCGGAATCATCCCGGACCCGGCGCGATCAAAGCGTGCTCAATCAATTCGGATCAAGCACGCAGCAATAGCCTTCGTCGGTGGCATTCAGTACCGGGGTGTTCACTAGCTGGCTCGCTTGAATGGTGGCCACCAGCGGAGTGAACTGCTGCCGCGGCAGGTTGACCGGCGACCACGAGAAGTTCCATGGCACCGCGCATTGTGTCTTGCGGTTGGTATCGGTCTGTATCAGATAGAAATCCTGGCTATCGGCCACACCATCCCAGTCACTGAAGGTGCTGCCCGCCATCACAAATCGATCGCGCTTGAGGTCCAGCGAGAAAATGGTTTCGGCGCGGGTGCTCTGCGTGCTGTATCGCAATGCCGGCGCGTTGGGACCCAACGTGGCCGGAGTGGCCGACAGCGAGAAGCCGTCACCGGCCGTGACCGCGCTGCGCAGCGTTCCGGCTGCGATCACGGAACCGGCATTGACCAGACCCGCAGGAATCTCCACCACATCGTAGGCAGTAGCGACATCGACCGGATCGTGCCACATCGACTGCACCATCGGGATACAGCCGAGCGCGCCGAAACGCACCATGTACAGCGGCAGGGACCCGGTCACCGGCGGCGTACTTGCTCCAACGAGCACAGTTTCCTGAGGGAAATTTCCGAAGGTCAGATTGACCACACCATAGAAATCTTCGTGGGTGCTGTCCAGAATGCCCATCGATGCATTGCACACCGGCGCGCCATTGAAGCGCGTGCGAAACATCAATGCGCGTCGATCGGTGCCCCAGTTCACACCGAAGGCCGACGATCCGGCGATGACCAGATCCTGTGCCCCACCTACCGCCGAGCGGCTTTCAGTTACAGCGCGGAAGCGCATGCCGAGCTGCGGCGGCGGTTGGTTGTACCCGCGGTTGAACAGCAAGGCTCCACCAGCGTTCAGACGCATGATGCGCCCTTGTATGCTGCCCGCAGGCACAGCGAAACGCTCGTCGCCAACGGCCACCAGATCGCCTGCCGCCAGCGGCGCTGCTGGATTGACGGCCTCGATGATGTCGTAACCCATGCTGCGATGATTCACGGCCTGATTGGCGAACACGCGCGACCACATGAAAGTACCGTTGCAGTCGATGCGCAACACATGGATAAAGGTACCGGTAGGACGTGTCACCGATCCGGTCAGCGCAAAGCCGCTGCCGTCACGGATTTCGACGATTGCCTGGGCGCTGGAAGAGGTGCTGCCGCCAATGCGATAGGCGCGTTGCCAGATTGCGAGGCCAATGTTGTCGGCGCGGGTCACCAGAATTTCTGTTGCGACCGAAGTACGGCGTGTGCCGGCGACGATGGAACCGGCGCCGATGCAGACATTGACCGATTTGACGTCTTCGCCCGAGTCGCGGGCCGGATTTTCACCGTAATAGGTTTCAAAATTCTGTGCCTGCGCCACTGATGCCGTCAACCCGCACAGCGTCAGAAAAAATGCGCGGCATATTCGCTGCGCTGGCCGATAGTTCTGCGTATTCATAAATATCTCCATGACCGGGAATGCGGCCTGGAGTCCGAAGGTATCGGGGGCACCAGCCGCAACGCTACGCTACGACCGTGCCGCCATGACGGAAAGGAGGGTTCCGGGTCGATCGGGGACAATATGGGACCATATTCATCGACGTGAAAACCGTCTTCATATTTATTTGAGATATTCGTCTCAGTTCAAGTGACGTAACCGCAAAAATTTGCTCGACTGGCAGATTCGACCCGGTCCTGGCGTGAATGCGCGCGATCTCGAAGGCAGGCGTCATGCCGGTGCCATCGGCGCGGCATGGGTCAGCGGCGCAACCCGCAAGAGCGACCTTCCAATCAATCTGGATCATGTCTAATGCCCGCGCGAATCGCCTCGGAAAAATCTGTACTGTCTGCATGCTGCGCGGCCAGCGCGTTGATTCGGTGCGGCGTTCGGTACTGATCGCGCGGAAAATCGGTATCGATCAGTCCGAGGTCATAGGCCAGATCGTCCGAGTAAGCCGGCAGCAAGGTCTTGTAGCTGAAGGGCACGCGACCAGGTGCGATGACATTGATGTGCTGCACGATGTTGCTGGTGCAGGTATTGGTAAGGGTGTTGTAGAACTCGGGTTCTGCTGCCACCTGGTTGGCACGCTCAAGCATCGACTCGAACAGCGCGCGCAGACGTTCCGGCGAAGTCCGAATGGGGTAGAGATAGACATCGTCGCGACGATGGTTGGCACGCAGGCCGATCAGGTCGCGCTCATCGCCGACAATATAGGCCAATTCGAATTGACGCAGCAGGCCGCGCAATGGCGAGAACGTCTCGCCCTTTTGCTTGCGGATTTCCACCGAGATGGCGACGTACTCGCCATCGCCAAAACCGAAGCTCAGAAAGGTATGCGCCGGGCCGCGCCAGTCGGCGAACGGCTCGACGACGAACCAGACCGATTCCAGCTTGCGTAGATCGTAGTGGCGCACTTCCCAGCGCACATCGAAGTCCCTGGTCGATCGATAGCGGGCATTGCGTACGTTCTGGATGCTGACCCGATCACCGGCAAGGACTGCAGTAGCCACGTGTTCCTGATCGGCGGCCCAATCGCGATCATTGGAGGGACGCAGCGCCGCGATCAGGACCACGTAACCGAGTGCCGCGCTGGTGAAAACACCCAGCAGGATGCGAAGAAAAAGGCGGCGGCGAGGGCGGGAAACGGTCATGGGCAGCCAGGGCGTTGCTGAGGTACGTCACGACAGTGTCGCAGTTTGAATTCGCGCGGTCGAACCCACTGCGGAGGTAGGCTGGCGGTGAGCGCAGCGAACCCAGCAGACGTGCGTGTTTGCTGGGGTTCGCTGCGCTCACCCCAGCCTGCGTCCAACGTCCGGCATCTCAGGCAGAGACATCACCCAACGTCTCCGCGACTCGCAACTTCGCTGGTGCCGGTGTAGCGTAGCGCTTCGTCCAACGGCTGAGCCGGTATGACCGAAGCCCCACCCCGTTCGCCATCCGGTGCGTCGGCGCACGCTTTGTTCGATGAGGTCTACGATCGCCTGAAGGCCATGGCCGGGCGCCAGCGTGCGCGCAGCGGAGCCCCGCTGACGCTGGGTACCACCGAACTGGTGCACGAGCTGTATCTGCGCATGGTGCATGCCGGCGAAAAGCGCTTTGAAGATCCCGTGCAGTTCTTCGCCTACGCGGCACGCGCCATGCGTAACATCCTGATCGACGCCGCGCGCAGCCGAGGTCAACTCAAGGCCGGCGGCAATCAGCTGCGCGTGTCGATGACCGATCCGGCGGTGGGCGCCGTCGAGATCGACTCCGCCCGGGCGATCCAGCTCGACAGCGCCCTCAAACTGCTTGAGGTCGAGGATGCACGCGCTGCACGCGTGGTCGAGCTGCATTATTTTGCCGGGCTGTCGTTGCAGCAGATCGCCGATCTTCTAGGCGTGGTGCGGCGTACCGTCGACCGCGACTGGCGCTATGCGCGCGCGTTCCTGATGGCGCAGATTGATTAGATGTCGCACTTTGGCGCACAAATCCGTTGTTCCTGGGCATGAGCGATCCGACTGCAAGCACCACCCAGAACAGTGCACGCCTGCGTGCGTTGTTCGAGGCCTGTTCCGATCTGGCGCCAGAGGCACGCGTCGCTTTTCTTGTCGAACAGAAAATCAGCGACGAATTGCGTGCGCTGCTCGATGCCATGCTGCTGGCCGATGCCAGGGTCGCGGGCGTATTCGAGATCCCGGCCACGGCCTGGGCAGAGCAACTTGCGCCGATCACCGGCGAAATCCAGGCCATGGTTGGCACCGCCGTGGGTGGCTTTCAAATCAGCGCGCTGCTCGGCCATGGCGGTTCGGCGGTGGTGTTTCGTGCTGAGCGCCAAGTCGCCGGCGCTATTCAGACGGTGGCGCTGAAACTATTGCGCAACGGACTGTTCTCGACTGAGGCGCAGCGCCGCTTCAGGCGCGAGCAGTCGATCCTGGCTCAGTTGTCGCATCCCAATATCGCGCATCTGATCGATGCCGGCATCAGTACGGCCGGTATTCCCTACATCGCGATGGAGCTGGTCGACGGTCTGGTCCTCACCGATTACGCCGAACAGCAGGCGCTGGGGCTGACAGCGCGGCTGCGTCTGCTCGCCGATCTGGCGCGGGCGGTCGATGCCGCACACCGCGCGCTGATCGTGCATCGCGATCTGAAGCCATCGAACGTACTGGTGAACGCCGAAGGCCAGGTCAAGGTGCTGGATTTCGGCATCGCCAAGCTGCTCGGCGATGAAGCCGAAACGGCGACGCAGCATATTTCGCTGACCCCAGGCTATGCCGCGCCCGAACAGTACCGCAGTGGGGCTGTGTCGACAGCGGTCGACGTTTATGCGCTGGGCGTCATTGCCGCTGAACTGCTGATCGGCACGCGCCTGGGACCCGATGCACTATTGCCGCGTGAGAGCGATAACAACGATACCGCGCGCAGGCGTTGGCGTCTGCTCGATTCGGACTTGACCACTCTGTTGCGTACCGCGTTGGCCAGCGAGCCGGCGCAGCGCTATGCCTCTGCGCGGCATTTCGCCGACGACATCGAACACTATCTGCGCAACGAGCCGATAACAGCACACGCACCATCGCGCAGTTATCGCGCGCGCAAGTTCATTGCCCGCAATCGCATCGCGGTCTTCGCCGGCAGCGCATTCGTGCTGGCGTTGATGGCGGCGCTGGGCGCCACACTTTGGCAGGCGAGGATCGCCAGAGCAGAGGCGGCACGCGCCGACAGCATGCGCAATTTCATGTTCGATGCGTTTGCCGAGGCCGAACCCAGCGTGCCGCGCGATGGACCCGTCACCGTGCTGGATGCCGTGCGCCGCGCCATTGTCAGCAGCCGTAGCAGTGCCGGAACCGATGCGCGTGCACGCCTGGAGCTGCGCACGCGTCTGGCGCAGGTACTGCAGCGTCATGGCGATATCGATGGCGCTGGCGTTCTGCTTGCCGAGACGCTTGCCGAGGCGGCCAGCACATTCGGCGCTGAGGATTCGCTCAGCTTTGAGATTGCCGAGCTGGTTGCCCAGAATGCTATGACACGGGGTGAATTTGGCGCAGCTCGCAAGCAGGTCGACGTTCTTTTGGCGCACGCCCACAGCCACAGCCGTGCCATTCATATCGAACTACTGTCGCTGTCTGCGGTACTCGCCACCAAGGTGCGCGAACGCGATCGCGCCCTGCTCGATGGTCGGCATGCGGTGGCGCTGGCGCGGGTCGCTGCGGATGCAGAACTGCTGCGCCAGACGCTCAACGATTTTGCCGTCGTTCTGCTGAGCGTCGATGCCCTGCCTGAGGCAGTATCCACCTACGAGGAACTTTTGGTGTTGAATCGTGCACTGTTTGGCGCGCAACATCAGAAGGTCGCCAGCGTGCAGGCTGGTCTCGCCCGCGCCTATCGACGCCTGGGCGATCTGCCACGGGCCGAAGCTGCCGCGCGTGCGGCCGTGGCCATTGATCGATCGATCTACGCCGGCGATGATCGCAATACGGCTTTGCACCTGAACGCGCTGATGTTGGTGCTGGATGCCAGCGGCGATCTGGGCGAAGCCCTGTCGACTGCACGCGAGTCGCTGCGCATCAATCGCGTCACCCTGGGCGACGACCATCCGGAGACGCTGGTGGCCCTTTATGGCCTGGGCTCGATCCAGATCCGACTGGAAGCCTATACCGAGGCCTTGCAGCCATTGCACGAAGCGATGATAGGCACCGACAAGTTGTTCGGACCTAGTCACTGGGCGACAGCCGTGCGGCGCGCACATTACGGCTTTGCACTGGCAATGAGTGGACAAACAGCTGCCGGGATCGAGGAACTCGAACGGGCCATTGGCGACTTGGAGCGACTGGCAGATCCCGATATCGACAAACTGTCCGGCGCCATCGAAAAGCGCATCCGCCTGGCCCTGCATGGCGGCGACGGCAGCACGGCACTGCGCTGGACTGCGCATCTTGAACGTTACTCGGCCAACGCCCCGGTGCAACGCGCGAGCTGGCCGGGAAACGTGGATAGCCTGCGCGGCGCGGCGTTGCTGGCGCTACATGACCTGCCCGGCGCGTTGCAGGCGCTGACGCGCGCCAGCGTGCTGATGGATGCGGCAACGCAGGTGAGCCCCATATTGCGCGCTGAGCATGCCGTATTGCTGGCGACCGCGCTTTCGGCCAATGGCGATATTCTGCGCGCCACGGCGCAGGCGCAGACCGCCCGCCAGCATCTGCGCAAGCTGCAGTTTGTGCCGCAACGGTTGTCGGCGCTTGAGGCCGCATTGCCACCATAAACATGTGGGAGCGGCGTCCCGCCGCGATGCTGCTGGTCTGCTCTGGAATGTAAGAGCGGCGTGAGCCGCGATGCTCTTGTTCTACAGTCTGGAGATCAGAGCAAGAGCTTCGCGGCTTACGCCGCTCCTACAGGAATGTCGCAAGTTGTGGGAATACTCCGTTCTTCGACGCAGCCGGGATGTTCCGGTGTATCGAGGATCCTGTCATGCGCCATATCCCTGCCCGCCCCGATGGCGGCTCTCTTCTGATCAGGGCGGCGATGCTGCTGCTCATCGCCAGCGTTTCACCGGCCGCAGTGGCCGCCATTTTCACTGTCGGCGCCACCGGCACCGGCTGTACCCACAACACTATCCAGGACGCCATCAATGAGGCCGAGGTCAGCGTCGGCGCCGATACGGTGCGCATCACGCGCTCGCTCAGTTACACCGGCCAGCAGATCTTCGTGAACACCACACAGCATCTGAACATCGTCGGTGGCTTCGCGACCTGCACCTCGCCGGCATCGGATGGACAGAAGACCGTGGTCAGTGCCGCCGGGCCCAACCACTACTCGGTGTTCAACATCAGCGCCACCACGACATCGATCATCAGGTTCCGCCTGCTGCGGCTCACCGGCGGCTATGCCGGCAATGGTTTAGGCGGCGGCATCAACTACGCCGGCGATGGCACGGTCGAGCTGATC
>JANMUE010000561.1:0-33720 GCA_031391205.1 Lysobacterales bacterium
TCGCGGCTCACGCCGCTCCCACATGGCTTGTATCACTAAGCACCGGGCATGCCCCGCGTGCTAGAATCCCGCGCTTGCGCGACCTCATTCCCGGGACCTCGCTAAACAGGCTTAAGCAGCCTGCAAGGCTTGATTTTTAGCCGTTTTCCCGGATGCGTCGTCCCTTTGGGCGAGCGGTCGCATGTCCTTGAGAGGCTGGAACAAGCATGTCTGAATTTGCCAGGGAAGTGATCCGCGTCAACATCGAAGATGAGATGCGGCAGAGCTACCTCGATTATGCGATGAGTGTGATTGTCGGACGTGCTCTCCCGGACGTCCGCGATGGTCTCAAACCAGTGCATCGCCGCGTGCTGTTCGCGATGAACGAGCTCGGTTGTCACTACAACAAGGCCTACTACAAGTCCGCGCGTATCGTCGGTGACGTCATCGGTAAATACCATCCGCACGGCGACCAATCGGTATATGACACCCTGGTGCGCATGGCGCAGCCGTTTTCGTTGCGCTACATGCTGGTAGATGGTCAGGGCAACTTCGGCTCGGTCGATGGCGACTCCGCTGCGGCCATGCGCTATACCGAAGCGCGCATGTCCAAGCTCACGCATGAGCTGCTGGCCGATATCGACAAGGAAACCGTCGATTTCACGCCGAACTACGATGAGAAGGAACTCGAACCCAGCGTGCTGCCGACGCGGGTACCGAACCTTCTGCTCAACGGTTCCGCCGGTATCGCGGTGGGCATGGCGACGAATATCCCGCCGCACAATCTGGGCGAAGTCATCGATGCCACGGTAGCGGTGATCGACGATCCGGATATCAGCATCGATGACCTGATGCGTATCATCCCGGGGCCGGACTTTCCGACCGCGGGCATCATCAATGGATCCAGCGGCATCATCGAGGCCTATCGTACTGGCCGTGGCCGTATCCTGATCCGCGCCCGTGCCGAGATAGAAACCGATAGCGATGGCCGCGATTCGATCATCGTCACCGAGCTGCCCTATCAGGTGAACAAGGCGCGCCTGATCGAAAAGATCGCCGAGCTGCACAAGGAAAAGAAGATCGAGGGCATCGCGCCCGATGGTCTGCGCGACGAATCCGACAAGGACGGAATGCGCATCTTCATCCAGGTCAAACGCGGCGAGCAGGCCGATGTGCTGCTCAACAACCTGTTCCAGCAGACCCAGCTGGAAACCGTGTTCGGCATCAACATGGTGGCGCTAGTCGACGGCCAGCCGCGCCTGCTGAACCTCAAGCAGATCCTCGAAGCGTTCGTGCGCCATCGCCGCGAAGTGGTGACGCGGCGCACGATCTTCGAATTGAAGAAGGCGCGCAGTCGCGCCCATACGCTGGAAGGCTTGACCGTTGCGCTGGCCAACATCGACGAGATGATCGAGCTGATCAAGACGTCGGAGAACGCCGGCATTGCCAAAGAGCGACTGTTGGCGAAAACGTGGGAACCGGGACTGGTGCGCGCGCTGCTCAGTTCCGCGGGTGCCGATGCCTCGAGGCCTGAGGACCTGCGCGACGAGGAAGGCTTGCATGAGGACGGCTACCGGCTGTCGGAAGTGCAGGCGAAAGAGATCCTCGATATGCGCCTGAACAAGCTCACCGGGCTGGAGCAGGAAAAGATCACCGACGAATACAAGGTGCTGCTGGAAACCATCCGCGGCCTGATCGCCATTCTGCAGGATCCGGTGCTGCTGCTGGAATTGATCCGCAACGAGCTGCTGGAGATGAAGACCGAGTTCGACGACAAACGTCGCACCATCATCCAGCACAACCAGGAAGACCTCAGCAACGAAGACCTGATCGACAAGCAGGACCTGGTCGTCACCTTGTCGCATTCGGGCTACGCCAAGGCGCAGCCGGTCACCGACTATCGCGCGCAACGCCGTGGCGGCAAAGGCCGCTCGGCGACCGCGATGAAGGAAGAGGACTTCATCGAGAACCTGCTGGTCGCGCACAGCCACGACACCATCCTGTGCTTCACCAGCAATGGGCGCGTGTTCTGGCTGCGTACTTTCCAGTTTCCGATGGCCGGCCCGAACTCTCGGGGCCGTCCCATTGTCAATCTCCTGCCGGCACTGGAAGCCGGAGAGAAGGTCAATGCCATGCTGCCGATCCGTGAATACAGCGACGATCGTTTTGTGTTCTTCGCCACCCAGGCGGGTGTCGTCAAGAAGACGCCGCTCAGCGATTTCTCCCGTCCGCGCACCAATGGCATCCGTGCCGTGGAGCTCGACGAGGGCGATAGGCTCGTCGATGTCGCCATCACCGACGGTACCCGCGATGTGATGCTGTTCGCTTCCAACGGCAAGGCGATTCGCTTTGCCGAAGACGAGGTGCGCGCGGTCGGCCGCACCGCGCGTGGTGTGCGCGGTATGACGCTGGCCGAAGGTGAGCGCGTGGTCAGCATGATCGTCGCTGATGTCGGCGATATCCTGACCGCGACCGAACGCGGCTATGGCAAGCGTACGCCGCTCGATGACTATCCCCGCAAGGGTCGTGGCACCCAGGGTGTCATCGCGATCCAGACTTCGGATCGCAATGGCCAGCTGGTCGGCGCCTTGCAGGTCACAGAGTCGTTCGAGGTGATGCTGATTTCCAATCAGGGCACCCTGGTGCGCACACGTGTCGCCGAGATCGCACAGGTCGGCCGCAATACTCAGGGCGTGACGCTGATCCGGCTACCCGCCGACGAAGCCTTGGTCAGTGTGGCGCGCGTTGAAGCCCTGCCTGAGGAAATCGGAGAAGAGCCCGCAGCGGATATCGACGACGGCGGCGTGGTGGATAGTCCATGAGGACGATGCGGCCCGTCAGGGCCTTGCTGGGCCTGACGTGGGTGGTGGTTTCGGCATTCGCAGGCAGCATTGTCAGTGCGCAGACGGCCAGTCTTCCCTCCGCCGCTGCAGTCGCCCGTGCCCGCGATGCGGTGATGCCGTACGTGGTCAGCATCATGGTGGTGCGCGAAGACCATGTGCAGGGGCGCGGGCAGCTCAGTCTGAGCAGTGGCAGCGGCACCATCGTCAGTGCCGATGGGCATGTGGCGACCAATGCGCATGTCACGGAGAACGGTCAGCGATTTCGCGTGGTGCTTGCCGACAAGCGCGAGCTGCCGGCAAAGCTGATCGGCGTCGACGCACTCAGCGACATCGCCGTGCTGCAGATTGAACAGCGGCCGCCCGGGGGGCTTGCGTTTGCCAGATTTGCCGAGCGCGATACCTTGCAGTCTGGTGATACCGTGATGGCAATGGGCGCGCCTTGGGGTCTGGAGCATTCGCTGTCGCAGGGTGTGGTCAATCATCCTGCGCGTTTGATGGTGTCGTTGTTTCAGGACGAGGCCGACTACGAGCAACAACTCGGGCGCAACCAACCCACTGCACGCTTCTACGCCTGGATACAGCACGATGCCTCGATCGCGCCCGGTAACTCAGGTGGCCCCCTGGTCAGCTTGAAAGGCGAGGTTGTTGGCATCAACACCCGCGGCAGCATGATCGGCGGCGACATGGCCTTCGCCATCCCCGCCGAAGTCGCGCGAATGATCGTGGCGCAGTTGATCGCGCATGGCGAAGTGCAGCGCAGCTTCTTCGGTTTCAGTGTGCGCTCGCTGAAAGGATCGGGACTCGGCGAGGGCGTACTGGTCAGCTCGGTGCAGCAGGGTGCTCCGGCAGATCGTGCCGGATTGGTGCCTGGCGATCGAATTCTCAAGATCGATGGTCGGGCCATCACCGTCTCGCATCCGGAGCAAGTCCCAACGTTTCTTCGCCAATTGACAGAACGCCCCCTGGGCGGCGTGTTGACATTCGATGTCGCAGGAGCAGCGGGGCTGCGTGCTCTGCGCATGCGCTCGGAACGCTATCCGCCCGATCTTGGCGAGAACATCGAGATCAAGGCCTGGGGATTGACACTTACCGAAGTGACTCCAGCAATCGCGCGCTCACGGCTGCTCGAGCATCAGCAGGGCCTGATCGTCACCGGCGTGTTGCCGGGGCGCCGTGCCGCCAACGCGCACCCGCCTCTGGCGATGGGGGATGTTGTCTACGAGATCGACAATCAGCCGGTTGCCAAGATTGCCGATGTGGCGGCCCTGGGTGTGCTCAACGGCAATGGCGACGCGGCGCGCGTGTTTGGGCTGGAACGAAGTGGTAGGTCCTTGCTGGCGCTGCTCGATGCCAAGCCAGGCGAAGATAAAACCAGCAAATTGCGTGAACTGCCCAAACCCTGGGTCGGTATCGACACTCAACCGATCACGGCAACCACAGCGCGCAGCATCGGCGGTCCGCCCGGTGGCGGCTATCGCGTCACCCGCGTCTATCCGGGTCCGGCGCAGAAGGCCGGTGTACACGTCGGAGATTTGATTACGGCGCTGGCTGGTGAAGCGATTCCGGTCTCCGGAGATACCGACGATCAGGCGCTGCAGCAACGCATTCGCGATGCGCTGGTGGACGAGCCTTTGCGACTCGACATCTGGCGCTCCGGCAAGGCAATCCAGGTGGATGTGGTGCCTGGTGTCGCACCGGATGCGCGCATTGCACAAAGTACTTTGCAGATCGAGTGGCTGGATCTGGGCGTACGCTCTCTGGGGTTTTACGATCGCATCGAGCGCAGACTGAAGAAATCCGATCACGGTGTGGTGGTCGAGCACGTGGAGACCGGCGGTCTGGCGGGATTGGCAAATCTGAAGCCCGGAGACGTGATCCTGAAGGTCAATGGTCGCAACGTCGAAAACCTGGACGACTTCAAGGCTCTGGTTCGCCGTGACTTGCGGCCGACCGACCAGAACATGAGCTTTCTAGTGTTGCGCGCAGCCCGCACACGCCTGTTGTTTCTCGATCTGGGTTGGGAGAAGTCATGATCACATTCAAGCGCGTGGTCGCGGCAGTGCTGACACTGTTGCTGGTGGCGGCAAAGGTCCAGGCCAGCCCCATGGACGAAGAGAGCAAGGAGATTTTCGCGCGGCTGATGCGTGATCATGCCGATAGCGTGGTGCGCGTGAGTTTCGTATTGAAGTCGAGCTATCAGGGGCAGGAGCAAAGCCAGGAATCGTTCGCCAACGGCGTCGTGGTCGATCCGCGCGGGCTTATCCTGGTACCACGCATGGTGGTAGAGCCAACCTTGCCCGGCATCGATAAGCTCACCAGTGAACAGCGTGCCAGTTTCAAACTCGAAGCTCGCGATTTCCGCGTGCGCTTCGCAGGTCGCGATACGCCCATCGTTGCAGAGGCGCTCAGCGCCGATCCGGACCTCGGCATTGCCTGGCTGCGTCTCACGCCCGAGACACCGGCAGATGTGCAGCAGAAGGGCAATGCCGACAATGAAAAAACCGCTGTAGCCGAGACCCGATATGTTGCTGTCGATCTGCATGACGGAGCGGTCGCGGCACCGGGTCAGGCGTATTACGTGATCGAGCGGCTTGAAGACCGTTTCGGAGGTGCGCCGATCATTTCCTGGGGCGTTCTGGTGGGCGACGTGAGTGTGCCGCAACGGGCGCATATCGCCACTGGTGCATTGGGTCTTGGCTTCTCCGCCGAAGGCAAGGTACTGGGCTATGTGGTCGCTGATCTCGCAGGCTTCGAAGGTGAGGCGGCGATGTCGGATATGGGTGGCCTGCGCCTGACCATGGCGCCAGCAAAGCGCGTTGCTTCGGCTACACAGCGGGCGGCGAGCCTACTTGATTCGCCCTAGGTTTTTAGCGGCCGACGGCAGTGTTTAACCTGGTGACATGTATTCCTGAGCTGTAGTAGTTGGCCGCTTTACGGCGGTGATATTTCGTCTTGCGTGATCATTGGATTTTGTTTGTTCGAATACTGGACGACTCAGCCCACAAAGTGCAAACTGGACTGGACCGTCCAGTACAAAGTGATCAGCGCATGTCTGAAAAGCGTCGCAATGCCCGCTCGCAATCCATTGTCAATGCCGCTTCCTCGCTGTTTATCGAGGAGGGTTATCAGGTCAACATGGCCGAGGTCGCGCGCAGGGCAGGGGTTGCCAAGCAGACCGTCTACACGCACTTCAAGACTAAGGAAAACCTCTTTGAAGCGGCGATCGTCAATCTGATCGAGCCTCTGCGACAGCTGCTCGAACCCGATCATCGCGGTATCCGGGAATCATTGGAGGCCTACGGGCTATCGCATGTCGGCGGATGGCTGGATGCAAGCACAGCAGACCTTTCGCGGCGTCTGATTGCGGAGGCGGCGCGTTTTCCGGATGCCGCGCAGACTCTGTATCTGAATACCGGTGAGGCAGTCCGGCAGCAGTTGGCGGTGCGCCTGGAGGCCGCTGCAGCGCGCGGCGAAGTGCAGATCGAGAATTTCGCGGTTGCGGCCGAGCTGCTGGTAGGCATGTTGTTTGGTATGGATGCCGATCGCAGGCGAATGGGTATGCCACTGCGCGATGCTGCGCAACGCGAAGCCTGGGTCAAGCATGCTGTTGACATCTTCCTGCGCGCGCACGCGCCAGCTTGAGCACTCGGGTCGATCCTTGGGCCCAGACTAGACCAGGAGCGCGATGTATATCGGCTGTGGAGTTTACCGGGCATTGGCTGGGCACGATGCAAAACTGTCCGGATCGTGCTTAGCAGGTACACCGCGAATGTATCCACCGTCCCGGTCTCGATTTAACGACTTTTTTCCAGAAAAAAGTCGTGCTAATTTCCGCCTTACTGAGTTTGCCGGTCATGTGGCCTGTGACCCATGGGGTGTGAAAACCTCAGCCGTAATTGGTGTCGGAGTGTTTTTGGGGGCTCCGTCGTCCGATTCGATCACTCCGCTTCCGCATACCCAGTAAGTGGACATTCGAGTCTGAATGTCTGGTTTTGTCGTCACTCGGAGATTGATCAATGTCGGATCGTGAGGTGGGTACAGTCAAGTGGTTCAACGATGCCAAGGGCTTCGGATTCATCGCTCGTGAAGGTGGAGCGGATGTGTTCGTGCACTTCCGTGCCATTCAGGGCGATGGCTTCCGCTCGTTGCAGGAAGGGCAGAAGGTGAGCTTCAAGGTCGTACAGGGGCAAAAGGGCTTACAGGCGGACGAAGTCGTCCCGTCCTGAGGCGCATTGGGGAAAAAGAAAAACGCCGGGTTAGCCCGGCGTTTTTTTTGACTCCGATGTCGCGCCGGAAGTACGCCCGCGCGAATCGCATAACACCGTCAGTTTTGCGCCGGTGTGTTCTCTGAGAAATACTCGTGGTTGTCGGCGTTCTTCAAGGCCCTGGCCGGATTGCTGGTGGCGAGGCTCTTGGCGGCCGATTGGCCATAGGCGTGGTCGTCGGTGTTGGCCAGCACATCGAAATGACTCAGTTCATGGACGATGGTGCCAGCGCGGGAATCGGTACCGGTGTTTGGCGCCGACCAGAAGGCGTTGCACAGATACACGCGATATGGCTGGGTTGGATAGACGTAAGCGTAGTAGCTATCCGTGCAGCTGCAATTGAACGTGATCCTGGTATTGGAAAGCGCATTTTCGATCTTGTCGAAATTCGACTTGCCGGTAGTGAAGCGCGATGAGGTCGCAGCGCCGAACCATGTCTTGTAGCGCTGCGTCACTGTCGACCAGGTCTTCGAGCTGAAGTAGTTGTCGGCATTGATGCCGTAGCTCCGCGCCGAGTTAAGCGCCGTGTTGAGCTGCCCTTGACGTGTCGTCGAGCAGCTTTCGAACGCTGGGGCAGGATTCAGCGCCTTCACGCCGTAGCTGATTTCCTCGGCGATGCTGCTTTGCATGAACTGATCGCTGCCATCGACCCAGCGCGTGAGCGAGAAAGATTCGACCGGATTGGCGGCGCCGGCCTTGGAGGCGAGCTTTTCGTCGTAGGCGTTGACCAGGGCCGAGTACTTCATCTCGTACTGGCCAGAAGCCTGGAACGGGTAGACCACCGAGAGGTCAATGTCGATCGACTTCAGTTCGCCGGGATTGAGTGTCATCCAATCATTTTTGGTGGGTTCGCCGCGCTTGTACCAGGCCCCGACGTATTCCACTTCCTGACCACCCACCGCTACATCGAACAGATCATGATGCAGGCCATAGAATGGCGTCTGCCATTTCAGAATCCGGACGGGCTTCTGGCTGTCGTTGCGCATGGTGAAGCGCACGGCTGAACCGATATCTTGCATGGATTTTTCATACGAAGGCGTCAAAACCACACGCACGGCACTGCCCGCAGACGGGGCAGCAATCGCCGAGCCGATCGATAGCGCAAGAACGCAGAGGCCAATCATGGCCTGGGTGGTACGTGTCATCGAAAGTTTCCCCTCAGGAATGAACAACGGATGGGCCGACACCGAATATTGTTGTAGCTCCCCAGCGGTGCGGTAGGCTGAAAGTAATACCAGCAACCCAAGCTTGACAAGGGTATTCCATGCTGCGTTGCGATAGCCAAGTGCCGTTGCTTCAAGCGCGTCCGGCACAATGTAGGTGACAATCGACCGAGGCAGAGGAGGAAGGGCGACGATGGTGGCGACGGCGAGCGAGAAGTGGACGACTACAGCAGCGGCACTATGGCAGCGCATCTGCGCGCATCCTTTTGCCAATCCGGCGCGGCCTCAGGATTTCGTCGCCAAGCTGATGCAGGGTCAGGGGTGGACGCGCAATCAGGCGCTGGAGGCGATCGAGGAGTATCGGCGCTTCTGTTTTCTGGCCTGCGTTGAAGGCAGGGCAATGACGCCCAGTGATCAGGTCGATGAGGTGTGGCATCTGCACCTCACGCATACGCGGGACTATTGGGAGGTGTGGTGTCGTGATGTCCTGGGCATGGCGATACACCATGATCCCAGCCAGGGCGGTGCGTCAGAACTGTCGCTTTATCGACGCCACTATGCCGAGACGTTGGCCAGCTACGAACAATGGTTCGGGGCGTCGCCGCAGCGCTGGTGGCCGGGGACCTACGAGCGCTTCAGGCGCCCGCAGCGTTTTCGGCGCGTGGATACGGAAACCGTATGGTTGCTGCCACGAATGCGATGGCTGTGGCGACGCGCCGGAGCCGGTGTCCTGGCAACGATCGGACTGGCTTCGACGGCCGCTGCGCTTTCTATCGAAGACACGCCGCTGGACTGGTATGGGCCGCCTTTTCTGAAGTTTTTTGCGCTACTGATGATCACGTCCACTTTGTTGGCGATGCTCTGGCGCAGGGCATTGCGTAACAATGGCGCATCGGCGGGTTCCAACGGACTATTACCGCTGGAAGTGGCTTTTCTTGCTAATGGGGCCGCGCGTTCACTGGATACTGCAACGGCAGACTTGCTGCGGCAAAAGATCATCGCATTCGACGCCGGCCAGCGGCGTTTCATTGTCCAGGCAGAGGCAGGCAATCTTTCTGCTCCAGCAGCTGCCTTGCGTCGCCTGATGGAAAATGATGGTCGTGCCGACCAGGTGTTGCGCCTGGGAACGCGTCTGTTCGGGGACGTAAAGCTCAAGCTGCAGCGAATTGGACTGCTGCTGGACGACGCCCAATCACTGCGCGCTGCGTTGTTGCCGGCCTGCCTGCCCGGCGCGGTGCTGGCTCTGGGCATTGCCAAGGCCTGGGTAGGTTTCCAGCGCGATCGGCCGATCGCCTTTCTGGTCATGCTGTGTGTGGTGATGTTGGTGATCACACTGCTTTTTGCGTTGCGCAGGCCGATACGTTCGCGTGCGGGTGATCTCGCCCTGAAGGGCTTGCGGCAGCAGCACGCGCGCGCCGCGCGCGCACCCCGTGACAATGAGCTGCCGCTGGCAGTTGCCTTGCTGGGTACTGCGGCGATGAGTGGAACCGTTTGGGCGGATTACCACACATTGCGTGCTCCACCGTCGACGACTTCATCCAGCAGCGATAGCAGCGGTTCGTCTGACAGTGGTTCAGGCGATGGTGGCTCTGACAGCGGCGGCGGATGCGGGGGCTGCGGCGGTGGCGGTGGCGATTGATTTAGGGCATCCCGACAGAGCACGTTTTCATAGTCTTAAAATACGTGAACAATGTAACATATCTATATGAATAGATTGATTTTTGTGTGCATGGGTAATATCTGCCGCTCGCCTTTGGCCGAGGTGCTGGCACGTGCCGCCTTGCAGCGCGGCGGACTGGGCGATCAGCTTGAGGTGGTGTCGCGTGGGACCCATGCCTACCATCTGGATCATCCCGCCGATCCGCGTTCGGTTGCGGTAGCCGAGCGGCACGGCCTGGACCTCAGCCAGCATGCGGCGCGATTGGTTCTGCCCGGAGACTTCGGGTCCGGCGACTTGCTGTTGGTGATGGATCGACGCAACCTGCAGGATGTTCGCGCCAAGGCGCCGCCGCATGCGGTAGGCCGGATTCGTCTGTTGATGGAGTTTGCCGGCAAGCCTGGAGTCGAGGTACCCGATCCCTACAATGGCAGTACACAGGATTTTGATCGGGTGTTCGACATGCTGCGCGAAGGCATAGAAGGACTGACCAAACATCTGTTGCGCCTGCATAATGCCGGCGTACTGAACATGGAGTGAGGCATGATCACGCGTGAAGCTGCACCCGAGTTTCCAGCGTCGCTGCCCTGGGTGAACGTGCCGCAGTCGCCGACGCTTGCCGGGTTACGCGGGCGCGTGGTGCTGGTGCATTTCTGGAATGCGTCCAACATCAACTCGCAACACCTGATCGTCGATCTGCGCTATCTGGAGAACAAATACAGCGATGGGCTTTCCATCCTGGGTGTGCACACTCCGCATTTCGATGCCGAGCGTCAGTCGAACGTCGTGCTGCAGGCGGTGAATCGGCACTATCTGCGCCATCCGGTAGCCAATGACTACAACTTCGATGTGTGGCGCCAGTACGGCATCTCGGCCTGGCCGACGGTGGCGGTGATCGATACCGAAGGCGGGTTCGCCGGTCTGCTGGCCGGCGAGGGGCGGCGCGAAGAGATCGATTCGCTGATCGGGCAAATGCTGGACGATGCCGCGTTTCAAAATACGCGCAGCTATGAACCGGTACGCCCGGCCTCGCGCCCGGAGCCGCGGATGGCGCTGCGCTTTCCGGGCAAGATACTGGTGACCGATAACGCATTGTTCGTCGCCGATACGGGCCACAACCGCGTGCTCGAGTGCACGCATGATGGCGATCTGCGGCGCCAGATCGGATCGGGCAATTCGGCCTATCTGGACGGCAGCATCGGCGACTCGGGCTTCAACGAGCCCATGGGCATGGTAGCCAGCAAGGACATGCTCTATATCGCGGATCGTGGTAACCACAGCGTTCGTCGTGTGCGGCTGATGACGGGCGAGGTCGAAACCATTGCTGGAATCGGGGTACAGGGTTATCCGGTCGCTCAGGAAACGGATTTCCCCACACAGCTTGCGTTGAATTCGCCCTGCGATCTGGCCATTGGGGGTGAGCGATTGTTCATTGCAATGGCGGGTCAGAATCAGATATGGAGCTACGATCTGGCGCGCAATCGACTGTCCTTCGTGGCCGGCAGTGGCGAGCATGGTCGTGACGATGGCGAGGCGACGCAAGCGAGCTTTGCGCGCCCAACCGGTCTGAGCTTCGCGGATCAAACTTTATACGTCGCCGACAGCGATTCATCGTCGATTCGGGCGGTGCGTTCGGATGGACGCACGCAAACCCTGGTCGGTGCCGGCGTGTTCGAATTCGGCGATGCCGATGGACTGCCCGCTGCTGCGCGACTGCAAGGTGCGATGAGTGTTTCGGTGGATCCGGGCGGGCAGATTCTTTGGGTGGCCGATACCTACAACAATCGACTCAAAGCAGTGTCTTTGCGCGGCGGCGGCGTCAAGACCATCAACCTGCCATTCAAGTTTCAGCACCCGACCGATGTCGTTGCCTCGAAAGGTCGCATCTGGATTGCCAACTGTGGCGCGCATGAGATCGTGCGTATCGACACCGGCACTGGTCAGGCGAAACGGCTGCCGATCGGGGAGTAGTTCGGAGTGGATGAAGCGCAGCCAGGTTTCGATGGCAAAGATTTTGCACGCGCGCTGACCAGCGCGCCCGGCGTCTATCGGATGCTGGGCGTCGATGGCCAGGTGCTTTATGTTGGCAAAGCCAAGAATCTGAGGAAGCGCGTTGGCACCTATTTCAGCCGGCCGCAACTGGAGCCGCGCATCGCGCTGATGCTGACGCAGGTGCTGGCGATGGAAGTGATCGTCACGCGCACCGAGAGCGAGGCGCTGATTCTCGAAAACGAGTTGATCAAGTCGCTCAAGCCTTACTTCAATGTGCTGTTGCGTGATAGCAAGGGCTATCCCTACCTGCACCTTGACGAAGGCCAGGCATTTGCGCGCATCCGCTTTCATCGCGGCGCGCGCGATGGCAAGGGTCGCTACTTCGGGCCTTTCCCCAGCGTGATGGCGGTGCGCGAGAATCTCGCACGTATCCACAGATTGTTCCGCATCCGGCAATGTGAGGACAGCGTTTTCAACAATCGTTCGCGGCCCTGCCTGCAGTATCAGATCAAGCGCTGCAGTGCGCCTTGTGTTGGCCTGATCGAGCGCGATGCGTACGCGGCGGATGTGCGTCATGCGGTGATGTTTCTACAGGGGCGTTCCGAGGAAGTGGTGGCTGAACTTACGCGCCAGATGGAAGCTGCAAGTGTCGCTTTGGAGTTCGAGCGTGCAGCGCTGTCGCGCGACGAGATCGGCCGCATTCGGCAGCTGCAGGCGCGCCAGTTCGTTTCAGGCAGCGAGCGCGATGCCGATATTCTGGCCTGCGTGATGCAGGACGGCCTGGCCTGCGTGCAGGCATTGTTTTATCGCGATGGCATGAACCTGGGCAGCCGTCATTGGTTTCTCAAGGCATCGGGCAGCAGTGAGGAAACCGTGCTGGAGGCCTTCGTCACCCAGCACTATGCCGAGCTTCCGGTGCCGCGCGTGGTGCTGCTCAGCCATGACCTTGAAGACCAGGAAATGCTCGCAGAAGCGTTGAGTCAACGTGCCGAAAATCGCGTTGAATTGCTCAGACCGCAACGCGGTGACCGTGTACGTCTGGTCGAGCAGGCGCTGCGCAATGCGCAAATCACACTGGCATCGCAGCTGCGCGGAGAGGCGACCCAGCGCAATCGTTGGCAGGCGCTGACCGAACTACTGGAGCTCGAGGAGTCGCCGCAGCGTATCGAGTGCTTCGACATCAGCCACACCATGGGCGAAGCCACCATGGCCTCGTGTGTGGTTGCGGGGCCTGATGGTCCGATCAAGTCTCTTTATCGACGCTTCAATATTCGCGGCATTACCGCTGGCGACGATTACGCCGCCATGCGTCAGGTGATCGAACGGCGTTTTCGCCGCTTGCAGAACGAACAGGCCGAGCTTCCCGACGTGCTGCTGATCGATGGCGGATCCGGCCAGGTGGCGCAGGCGGTAGACGCACTGGGCGAACTTGGCGTCCAGGGTGTCCAGGTGATCGGTGTTTCCAAGGGGCCTGATCGGCGCGCGGGCTGGGAGGAGCTGGTGTTTGCCGACTCCGGACGTATCATCCGCCCCGGATCCGATAGCACCGGTCTGCTGGCGATTCAGACGATCCGCGATGAGGCGCATCGTTTTGCTATTTCAGGACATCGCGCAAAGCGCGAGAAAAAACGTCAGGTCAGCACACTGGAGGAAATCTCCGGCGTCGGCGCACGTCGGCGCGCGGCACTGCTCAAGCATTTTGGCGGGCTTGCGGGCGTGCGCGGTGCTGGCGTCGAGGAACTATGCACCGTAGAAGGTATCAATCGTTCGCTCGCCGAACGGATTTATGCCAGTCTTCACGAATGATTTCGGGCCCAGTAATGAAGCTCACCATCCCCAATATCCTGACCTTGTTTCGCATCGTGCTGGTGCCGATCCTGGTGATCACCTTCTATCTTCCCTTCAAGGGTGCCAATCTGGTTGCTGCCGTCATGTTCGCGATCGGCGCGATCACCGACTGGCTGGATGGCTGGATCGCGCGCCGCTTCGGGCAGATGTCGGCATTCGGGGCCTTTCTCGACCCGGTTGCCGACAAGCTCACGGTGACCGTCACATTGTTCCTGCTGGTGCAGGCCGACCCCAGCATGTACATGGCGGTGGTCTGCGCCATCATCGTCGGGCGCGAGATCACCATTTCGGCACTGCGTGAGTGGATGGCGGTCATCGGCGAACGCAGCAAGGTCAGCGTCGCCACACTCGGCAAGTTCAAAACCATTCTGCAGATGGTGGCCATCGTCATCCTGCTCTGGCGTCAACCCTTTATCGGTTTGCCGTTGTATGAAGTGGGGCAGGTGATGCTCGGCATCGCCGCCGTGTTGACCATCTGGTCGGCGGTGGTGTATCTGCGGGCGGCGTGGCCGGTGATACAGCGGCGCCATCAGGATTGAGATGCCAAAACGCCTGTAGGGCAAGCGTGTCGCTTGCCTTATCAATCAGCGCCGGCGGAGCAGGAAAGCGACACGCTTGCCCCTACAGCTTTTGTACGGCGTCAATCGGGATCGTAGTCCAGTATCGGCGACAGCCAGCGTTCGGCGACCTGCAGTGTCCAATGCTTGCGCTGCGCATAGTCCTGCACCTGTTCGCGGTCGACGCGGCCGACGACGAAGTATTGGCTTTGCGGATGCGAGAAGTAGTAGCCGGAAACCGCAGCGGTGGGATACATCGCAAAGCTCTCGGTCAGATGCAGCCCGATGTGCGCTTCGGCTTTCAGCAGGTCGAATAGCGTTTCTTTCTCGGTGTGTTCGGGGCAGGCCGGATAGCCAGGAGCCGGGCGAATGCCGCGATAACGCTCTGCGATCAGGGCTTCGCTGTCCAGCTGTTCGTCGGCGGCATAGCCCCAAAGCTCGCGGCGCACTTTGGCATGCAGGGCTTCGGCCAGAGCTTCAGCCAGGCGATCGGCCAGCGCCTTGAGCATGATGGCGTTGTAGTCGTCATGCTGGGCCTCGAAGCGGGCGACATGTGCTTCTATACCGATGCCGGCATTGACCGCGAATGCGCCGATCCAGTCCCGGGCATGTGACGACGCTGGCGCGATGAAGTCGGCGAGACATAGATTCGGTCGCTCGATTGGCTTATCGGCCTGCTGGCGCAGGAAATGCAGGCGTTTAAGTACACGACCGTTGTCAGTATCGCGCACCACCACATCTTCGCCATCGCTTGCCGCGGGCCATAGGCCGATCACAGCCTTGGCCTGAAGCCAGCGTTCGCTGGCCACCTTTTCCAGCATCGCCAATGCATCGGCGTGCAACTCGCGGGCCTGCGCACCGACGATCTGATCCTGAAGAATGTCGGGGTAGCGTCCGGCCAACTCCCAGGTCTGGAAGAAGGGCGTCCAGTCGATGTAGGGGATCAATTCGCGAATCGACCAGTCATCGAACACGGTAATTCCGGGTCGATGAGGCTGCGGTGGATGATAGTCGTGCCAGTCGGCCTTGAAGGAATGCGCGCGCGCCTTGGCCAGCGAGACCAGCCGCTTGCTGCGATCCTTGTCCTGATGGCGCACACGCACCTCGGCGTATTCGGCGCGGACGCCCTCAACGAATGCCGCGCGGCGATCCGGGCTGACCAGGTTCTGCGCCACGCCAACGGCGCGCGAAGCATCCTTCACCCAAACGGTGGGTGCTGCCTTGTAGAACGGTTCGATCTTCAGTGCGGTGTGCGCACGCGACGTGGTGGCACCGCCGATCATCAACGGCTGGGTAAAGCCCTGACGCTGCAGCTCGCGCGCGAGATGATGCATCTCTTCCAGCGACGGTGTAATCAGCCCGGATAGCCCGATGATGTCGGCATTCTCGGCGCGGGCGCGATCGAGGATCTGTTGCGCCGGCACCATCACGCCCATGTCGATCACGTCGAAGTTGTTGCAGCGGAGCACCACACCGACGATGTTTTTGCCGATGTCGTGTACGTCGCCCTTGACCGTGGCCATGATGATCTTGCCATTGCTCTGGCTGGCGTCGCCGCTGCGCAGTTTTTCCTCCTCGATATACGGCAGCAGATGCGCCACCGCTTTCTTCATCACGCGCGCCGATTTGACGACCTGCGGGAGGAACATCTTGCCGGCGCCGAACAGATCGCCGACGACGTTCATGCCCTCCATCAACGGGCCCTCGATCACATCCAGGGGGCGTCTGGCAGCTACGCGCGCCTCTTCGGTGTCGGATTCCACGAAGCTGTCGTTACCATGCACCAGCGCATGCATCAAACGCTCGCGCACTGGCAGGCTGCGCCATTCGGCCTCAGTCGTAGGCGCATCGGCACTGCCCTTGCCCTGGTAACGATCGGCGACTTCGAGCAGCCGCTCGGTGGCATCGGTGCGACGGTTGAGCACCACGTCTTCGACGCGTTCGCGCAGCTCCTCCGGCAGGTCGTCGTAAATCGGCATCGCGCCCGCATTGACGATGCCCATGTCCATGCCGGCGCGGATGGCGTGATAGAGAAACACGCTGTGAATGGCCTCGCGCACCGGATTGTTGCCGCGGAACGAGAAACTGACATTGGAGACGCCACCGGAAATATGCGACAGTGGAAAACGTCGCTTCAATTCACGCGTGGCTTCGATGAAAGCGATGCCGTAGTCGTTGTGCTCGTCGATGCCGGTGGCGATGGCGAATACGTTGGGATCGAAGATGATGTCTTCGGGTGGAAAGCCGATTTCCTCGGTCAGCAGTTTGTACGAGCGCGAGAGGATGTCGACCTTGCGCTGCAAGGTATCGGCCTGTCCGGTTTCATCGAATGCCATCACCACTACCGCCGCGCCGTACTGTCGCACTTTGCGCGCCTGCTCCAGGAATGGGGCTTCGCCTTCCTTCATCGAGATGGAATTGACGATGCCCTTGCTCTGCAGGCACTTCAGCCCTGCCTCAATCACGCTCCATTTGCTGGAGTCGATCATCACCGGTACGCGCGCGATGTCCGGTTCGGCGGCGATCAGATGCAGGAATTGCTTCATCGCCGCTTCGGAGTCGAGCAGGCCCTCGTCCATATTGATGTCGATGATCTGTGCACCGTTCTCCACCTGCTGGCGTGCCACTTCCAGCGCCGCGTCGAAACGCGCTTCCTTGATCAGTTTGCGGAACTGCGCCGAGCCGGTGACGTTGGTGCGCTCGCCGACGTTGACGAAATTCAGCTCGGGGGTGATGACAAACGGCTCGAGTCCGCTGAGCCGGGTTTGCGGCGCCGGGTCGGCCAGAGCACGCGGTGGATACTTGGAGACCGCCTCGCGGATCGCGCTGATATGCGCCGGCGTGGTACCGCAGCAACCGCCCACCATGTTAACCAGGCCCGAAGCCGCAAACTCGCCAATGACTGCTGCCATGTCTTCCGGTGTTTCGTCATAGCCACCAAAAGCGTTCGGCAGTCCGGCATTGGGGTGGGCGCTGACGTAGCATTCGGCGGCCTGGGCGAGGGCATCGACATGTTCGCGCAGATCGCTGGCACCCAGGGCGCAATTCAGTCCTATCGACAGCGGACGCGCGTGCCTGAGCGAATACCAGAACGCCTCTGCGGTCTGACCGGACAAGGTGCGACCGGATTTGTCGGTGATCGTGCCGGAAATTAGCACTGGTAACCGATACCCGCGTTCCTCGAAGACATCGTCTATCGCGAACAACGCCGCCTTGGCGTTAAGCGTGTCGAAAATGGTTTCAACCATGATGACGTCGCTGCCACCATCGATCAGGCCACGTGTCGCTTCGCCATAGGCGGCAGTGAGGTCGTCGAAATGGATATTGCGAAAACCTGGATTGTTGACGTCCGGCGAAATCGACGCACTGCGCGTCGTCGGGCCGAGCACTCCGATCACAAAGCGAGGTTGTTCGGGCGTCAACAACGTAGCTGCGTCGCATTCCAGCCGGGCCAGCCGCGCGCCTTGCAGATTCAGCTCATAGGCAAGATCTTCCAGCCCATAATCGGCCTGGCTGGTGCGGGTGGAATTGAAGGTGTTGGTTTCGATCAGGTCGGCACCGGCTTCAAGGTATTGCCGGTGCACGGTGCGGATGATGTCGGGCTGAGTGATGCTCAGCAGATCATTGTTGCCCTTGTAGTCGCAGCCACTGCCGCAGGCATGCGTGTGCGGTGCTTCCGGTGGGTGATCATGTGTGCGGGCGAAGCGTTCACCGCGAAAACTCTCTTCGTCGAGCCGATAGTCCTGCAGCATCGTGCCCATGGCACCGTCGATGATCAGGATCCGCTGATGCAGCGCAGCTTTCAGTTGGGCAACGCGTTCGGGATACAGGTAGGGCAGTACGGACATGAGATGCGAAAACCAGTGGACGGGATGCCAATTCAGACGGGCTTGCGGGCGAGCAAGGTGATCACTTCAAAATGCGGCGCGCGGCGTTCGCGGCAACTCAGCTCCGAACGCAGCACCTGCAGGCCGGCGCCCTTGGCGAGCTTGGAGAGTTCGGCGGTGGTGAATCCAAGGTTGCGATGATCGAACGGTTCGACTGCCTTGCTGTGCGCGTGCTTGCCCAGCGTACTTGCCAGCAGCAGGCCACCCGGGCGCAGCACGCGAGCCGCTTCACTGATCACCGTCTTCGGGGTTTGGGTATAGGTCAGCGCATGCATGAGCAGTACCAGGTCGAAACGCGCATCGGCGAAGGCCAGCGCATGCATGTCGCCCAGTTCCACGCGCACATTGGTGTGTTCGATCAGTCGCTTCTGTGCCGCCTCGACAACGCGCGGGCTGGCGTCCACGCAGGTAATGGAATGCGCCTGCGACGACAAGAGTTCAGCCAGCACACCATCGCCGGAGGCGATATCGAGCACATCACCAAGATCGAGCAGTCGGGTCAGCGATCGGCCAAGGGTTTCCCAGGTGCGCCCCGGCGAATAGTGGCGCTCCATGTCGCCGGCGACGGTATCGGCCCAATTCTCTTCGGTTGCGCGCCGCGCCATCACCGGCGGCAGGCGCGCGCGATCGTCATTCAACAAGGGATCGTGGGTTGCGTGACGCAGTGATTGCCACAACGTCAAGAGGTCGGCATCGGCATCGAGATTGAATCGGTAATACGCCGAGACGCCCGCGCGCCGATCGCGCACCAGGTCAAGTTCCTTGAGCTTGGCCAGGTGCGTGGATACGCGTGGCTGCGCCAGTTGTGTCACCGCAGCGAGTTCGGCCACGGTCAGTTCCTCGGTCTCCAGCAACGCCAGTAAACGGATGCGCGTGCCATCCGAAAGCGTTCTGAAAAGGTGTGATGCGCCTGTCAGGTCCATTTCTATCGTTATATCGCGATGAAAAGATGAAGCAACCATAGCCGTCCGTGGGAGTCGGGTCAAACCAGTGGCCTTTTCGGAGGCCCGGCCATGGCTTGCGTGAATCGAGTCCCGCACCTGCGTTGGTGGGTCTGCAGGATATTCAGGGGCCACACAACGCACAGTTCCAGGCATCGCGAGCGGTTACATTGCCGGATCGAGCCACTATTCGGTGTTGCAGGACCGCCCGGTGGTCGTGACAATGTGCAAGATCCTTGGAGATGACGCGTGCGGCAAATTGATGGATTGATTGGACTTGTCGCCTCTGCCAGCCAGCGGGCGATTTTTCTAGGCGTCGTGGTATGCGCCGTGGTCGCGTCGCCGATCGCGCTTGGCGCGGAGGTCTACAAGTGGACCGATGCGCAGGGACGGGTGCACTTTTCCGATAAGCCGCCACCGAGTAACGACAAGTCGGCGCAGCAGAACGTTTCGCAGGTGCGCCTGGGCTCCGCGGGTCCGAACTTCAACCTCAGGCGGCAGATGCCGATCGCCGATAGCGGAGGCGCGTCACGTGTACCGCTGCGTCTGTCTGGGCTGACGCAGGCGTTGCTGGCAGCCGGGCGTACCGACATGTCTCCAGGGCAGCTTTTCGCTGGTGTTGGCTGCAGCGAGTCGACACCTTTGATGTTGGTCGCCGAGGAAGTGGCTTTCGAACAGGCCCGATTTTATTCAATCGCGCTGGGCGCCTTTGGCGATGCAGGCTGGTCGATCAGCGGTCCCGAATCGCCGAGCGGTGGCATGGAGCTCAAAGGCGAGGTCAGCAACCTGCGGGTCGATCGCTGCAACGCGTCAGAGGGTGGAACTGGCGGCGGCGCTCGCGCCTATATGCGCATTCGCTGGGTTTTGAACGGACCGTCTGGCGAAAGTCTGTATCGCGGCAGCAGTGAGGGTGCCAATGACGGTTGGGGCACTGGCATTGAACATTCGGTTGCCATCGAAAGAGCATTGGCGATGGCATCCAACAATTTGTTGGCTGATCAGGCCTTTGTCGACAAGGTGCGTGGGCAGCGATTCTCTGGCGCAGCCGTTTCGGCGAGCGGAGCGACCACTGAAGCGTCGGTGCGCTGGGGTGATGCGACCGGCGGATTGGTGCAGCGAACTGCCGAAATCCAGGGGGCAACCCTGATGGTGCAGGCTCGCGATGGCAGTGGCAGCGGGGTTATTATTGATCTCAGTGGCTGGGCGTTGACCAGCGCGAAGCTGGTTGGATCGCAGCCCAATGTCATGGTGTTGATCGGCAAGCTCTCCTTGCCGGCAGCAGTCGTCAAGCGTGATGAGGTCAGCGATGTTGCCTTGTTGCGTTTCGTGCGCAATCAGTTTACTTCGGTTCTGGTTGCGCCAAACCCGGTATTGCCTGGCGATGTGGTGCATGTCGTCAGTGCGGCGCTGACTCCAGGCGCCGTCAATACGGTGACGCGCAGCAGCGTCACTTCGGAGGAATCGGTGCAAGGCAAGTCTCGCTTCCAACTGGCAACCACCGAGAAGTTCAGTAACCCCGGAGCTCCGGTATTCAATCAGTACGGCGAACTCGCGGGCCTGGTGGTAATGGAGCCTGCGCATGCCGGCAAGGGTGTGGAGGGATTGCGCATGGTGCCGATCCTGCAAGCATTGAATGCGCTGAGCGTCGATCTGCGCTGAGTCGCCGCAAGGCAAAAAATCGCTTTCACGAACGCTGGAGCCCTCGCTCCAGTAAACTTGCGCTCAAATTCAAACGTTGGGTCATCCTGACCCAGACCGTGTCGATCCATGCTGCCGATCCCGGTGATCGTGTACCCCCACTCCCTTTTGTTGCGTCGAGGATGACGATGGACTTTGCCTTTACCGAAGAACAATTGATGATCCAGGACGTGGCACGGCGCATTGCGCAGGAAAAGATCGCGCCCACTGCCCAGCACTTCGATCACACCGGCGAGTTTCCGCTGGAGAACATCCGCACCCTGGGCGAAAACGGTCTGATGGGCATCGAGGTGCCGCATGAGTATGGCGGCGCCGGTATGGACCCGATTTCGTATGTGCTGGCTGTGATCGAAATCGCTCATGCCGATTGCGCGCACTCGACCATCATGTCAGTAAATAATTCGCTGTTTTGCAACGGCATCCTGAAAAATGGTACTGAAGCGCAGAAGCAGAAATACGTTCGCGCCATTGCCGAAGGTAAGGCGATTGGCGCGTATGCCTTGACCGAGCCCCAATCCGGGTCGGATGCCTCGGCGATGCGTTGCCGTGCCGTCAAGCAGGAAAACGGCAGCTGGATCGTCAATGGCAAGAAGAGTTGGATCACCTCAGGCCCGGTGGCTAAGTATCTGAATCTGTTTGCGATGACCGAACCTTCGAAGGGTGCCAAAGGCATCAGCGCCTTTCTGGTGGATGCCGACCGCCCCGGCTACATTCGTGGCAAGACAGAACCCAAGCTCGGCATTCGCGCATCGGCCACCTGCGAAATCGAATTTCAGGATTATGTGGTGCAGCCCGACGAGTTGCTCGGCCAGGAAGGTGAGGGCTTCAAGATCGCAATGGGGGTGCTGGACGCGGGTCGCATCGGCATTGCTTCGCAGGCTGTGGGTCTGGCGCGTGCCGCCTATGAAGCTGCGGTCGCCTATGCGCGTGAACGCAAGAGTTTCGGTCAGCCGATTGGTTCATTCCAGATGATCCAGGCCAAGATTGCCGACATGAAATGCCGGTTGGATGCGGCCTATTTGTTGACGCTTCGTGCCGCCTGGGCAAAGGGGCAGTCCGAAAAAAATGGCGGTCGCTTCAGTACTGAAGCTTCAGTCGCTAAGCTCACCGCATCGGAAGCGGCCATGTATATCACTCATCAAGCGCTGCAGATTCACGGCGGCATGGGCTATTCGAAGGAAATGCCGCTCGAACGCTACTTCCGTGATGCCAAGATCACTGAGATTTACGAAGGTACCAGCGAGATTCAGCGCCTGGTGATAGCACGCAACGAAACCGGCATTCGTTGACGCGACTGTAGAGCGGGGTTTGCTGCTCTGGTTCTGCTCTTGTAGAGCGGGGCTTGCTCCGCTGCTCTTGCTTTCAGACGTCGAAGGCCGTCGAAGATCAAGAGCAGCGGGGCAAGCCCCGCCTATGACCGAAGGGGCTTTCAACAGCGCAGCTGGTCATCCCTTGGGACAACATCAACGGCGAGGGAAGCTGAGCAAGGCCCCGCACAAATAGCGTGCCGCTCAGCTCGCAGGCTTGTCGCGTCGTAGTTTGCGCACGATGGCATTCAAGGCGCGGTCGACCAGTCCACTCTCTTCGAGAATTTGCAGTTTGCCTGCGCGAATGGCCGTTACCAGATCCTCGCCGCTGTATTCGCCCGATTTGACACCGTTGCGATTGACGAACAGGTATTGCGATCGTACCGAACTGACCCACAGCAGTTTGGCGCGTTCACGAGTGCCGTCGTCGCGCAGGAACTCCAGCCAGGTTCCCTGTTTGAGATTACGTACCGTGGCTACCACGGTATCGCCTGGTACCTCGACGGCAGGAAGCTTGGGTTCTGCCGCTTTGGCAACCGATTCAGGGTTGTATACGACTTCATCCTTGCCCGTGCCGAAGCGCACTTCCAGGTTGTCAAAAAATACCTGCTCGTGCTCGGCGTATTTTTCTACGCTGGCGGGGCGTGCCGAAGTGGCATTGATAGCGTTCAGCGTCGCCTGCGGCGGCAACCGCAACGCACCCGGCGCTGGCGGTCTTGAAATCGCGGGTCCGGGCCGTGTGGCACCGGTCTTGGCGGCGGGTGCGGCGGTCCCGTTCGAGGCCTGATGCTGGGCTGTAAGCAGTTCTGAAATACCAGACCAGAGCTCATCAACATCATCGCCGTGGATACCGACCGCAGTCAGCCCGCGCTTGAGGATTTGTTCAACTTCCGCCATGGCGCCAGCGTCGTCGGAGTCCTGTTCCATGCGCGCCGGTGCATCGGCCAGCACCTCGACTACGCGCAGTGCATCCTTCCACTGCTGCGAATCGCCGCCGTTGCGTAGATGCGTCATCACCAGATAGTTGGACCAGCGCTTGGTCAGCATGTCGCGCAGGCGCGCCGGCAGCTGTTTGCCTTCGACACGGCGCAGCAGTTCGCGCGCGGCTTCCTGCTGCGCCTGCTCAAGGCGTTCCTTGCCGCGCGCTGCCTCGCTGGTTCGCTTTTCGGCGACATCGGCGCGTTTACGATGAGTGCCGATTGCCTCCGTCAGTTGCTTGCGGGCCTGATCAAAGATGCTGATGTCCTGATCGAAGCTGCTGATGACAGTACGCACCAATTGCTCAAGTGCGTGAAAGAAACTGCGATCTTTGTCGGTTTCTTCGCTCCAGCCGACGGCAGCTGCGGCCAAATCGTCCAGAAGAGCGCGAGCGGGGTGGTCCTTTCGCGCCACAAAGGTCGGGTCGATCAGAGCGACCTTGAGATAGGGGATCTGCAAGCGGCTGAGCATGGACTGCATCTCGCCGGGCAGGTTACGATCCTGAATGGCATAGTCAAACAACATGCCGACCAGGTCGAGCGCTGTCTCGTCATTGTTGCGCAGCCGACTGTTGCCGCTACCGGTCAGTCCGCGTGCGCGCGCCAGCAACAGCGACTTGGCCTGCTCGGCGCTGATAGCCGGTCCGCTGGACATGCCGATCTGCTCTGCCTGCAACATGCTGAGCGCATTCATCAGTGCCTGGCCATCGATTGCCGGGCCTGTCGCATAGCCGCCACCAGTATGCGCAGATCCAGAATATCCGCCCATCGTGCCGCCAGCGTGGCCATGGCCAACGCCAGTGCCACCACCACCAAGAAGACGCATCAACTCCGATACAACCGGTGCCAGCCCAGGGTCGATGCCACCGTACTCGCCACCGCCACCGCCATAGTCGGCACCGCCGTGCGCATAACCGGCATCGGCATGGCTGTGCGCGTCGGCCTGCATTCCGCCAGGCACTGAACCGGGAGGTGCGCCTGCGCCGGGCGGTCGCGGTCGCGGCGGTGGTGAATTGCCACGAGCAACGGTATAGCGCAGCTCAGGCAGTACACCGGCCTCGGCGAGTATCCGATTGGCGCGGTCATAGAGAGGGCCGAGAACGGTCAGCCACTGACGCTCCAGGTGCTTGAGGCAGATCAGGCGCACGTCCACCGGCATTTCAGTTGGCGTGATCGCGTGTACAACCGAAGCTGCAAGCTGGTGCGGCGCCGCCGGGTTGTTGGAATCATCCAGATTCTGCAGACCCAGGGCTTGCGTCATACGTTGCTGCAGCGTGTGCAGCTGTCGCGTGAACGCTGCCAGGCAACGATCGACCAGGGACACCACAGCAAGATTTTCTTCAAGAGCGTCGTGTTCGATCAGCGACAACTCCAGTCGCGAATCGCGTGCCAGATTGCCGTCCGCGCGCTTGGACTGGGGCAATTTGCCCGCATACATCTGCTCGAAGCTGGTCTGCACCCGAGTGCCGAACAAGCTGTTGATCGACTGCCGATGCAGGCGCAATGCGCGCATCGAATCGAAATGCGTATTTTGCTGAGCGCTGGAACCGGCCTTGTCGGCGAGGTTGAACAAGTAGTCGTCGGTGGCCTGCAATGAAGCGTCCAGCGAACCAAACAAGGCCTTGAAAAATTCTTCATCGAAGGCTTTGGCGACAAGTGCGGCACCACCGGTCCGATTAACGATTGACGGACGCAGCGGAATGACCTCTGAAATCGGGGCACGCTCTTGCATGGGGCTCTTGTTCACCATAACGGTAGGTTGAATTCTAGCCGGGGTTCACACCTGGTTAGTGAAGTTAATCACAGTTGCGTGTTGAGTGCTCGCGGGTGGTCAGGTTGGGCCGACGAGCGGGGTAGGGCGCTTCAGCGCGATTTGAGCGTGTCGTCGCTGTCGGAAGAATCGTGAATTTTTGGTGAGGATCAATTTCGGCACGACGGAGCCGTGCGCACGGCAGCTCGTTGCGATATCGCCAATTTCAAGCGTTTATCGCTATTCCGTGCACTCCGGGCCCTCTGCACATTCCGGAGCTGTCGCAGTCCCCTGATTCCTGGCTATCACGGTCATCGGCATATTCAGCGGTTCCGTAAGCGATTGGTACAGCGTTGCATCCTTCGGCGGCCGAAACATGCCAACGATCTAGCGTTACGCGCCGAGTCAGCTTTCGGGCAATCTGCGGCGGCTGGTCGATATCGGCAGTGTCAAGCTGGCAGCGGCACCGAGCGAGCCGGTATCCTTCTCAGCGAACTTCTAAACTAGCCGCCACGCTGCCGGGGAGACTTCGATCCGACGGCGTCTGGTACTGCAGGGTCGGCCGTGGAGGGCTCGGCCAAGGGCCGCAAGGGGACGGAGGAGCCTTTACCGGGCGTATCTCGTTTGCCTGAGCTGCAACGATCGAAATTGTCTGTGTCGATTTTTCGCCACCCCGGCGAACCGATCGGCATAGGCGCACTCGATATGTGGCGCTCTCGACACGGCGTGTTTATGAAGTGACTTGACTTCCCCGCGCCGATCAGCGGCGCGCATAATCTGAGCGGAACTGTCCCATGACTGTTGCACATTTCCCAACGTCCACATCCGTTGAAGCCATTATCGAAGCCTTGCGTGCGCGAGTTTCGCCAGCGCGCTTCAAACAGATGGAAACCCTGATCCGGCTTTATTTTCGGCGTGTACCCGCGGAAGATCTGGCACTGCGCCCGGTCACGGATTGGGCGGCGCTGATCAGTGGCTGGATGGATTTCCTGCAGGTACGCAAGAGCGATAGCGCGAGCGTACGCGTACTGAATCCCGGAAAGGATGATGATGGCTGGGAGTCCAGCCATACCGTCATCCAGATCATCACCGACGATATGCCCTTCCTGGTCGATTCGGTGGGTATGGCGATTTCCACCTGCGACAACATGGTCCACGCGGTGGTGCACCCGCTGTTGCATGTCGAGCGCGATGCCGGTGGCCATCTGCTCAGCATCACGGAGGAAGCCCAGACCGGTGCGCGCGGCAAAAGCGAATCGTTGATGCATTTCGAAGTGGATCGGCGTGCCGAACCGGAGGAGCTGGAGCGACTGCGCAAAGCCGTAGTGGACGCGCTGTTCGATGTGCGCGCCGCGGTACGCGACTGGTCTGCAATGCGCGAAAAATTGGAGTCCATTGCCACACAACTCATGGATCGCAATCTGCCCATCGATGCCGATGGCAAGGCCGAACTCGAGGCTTTTCTGCGTTGGCTGGGCGATGATCATTTCACTCTGTTGGGCTATCGCGCCTACGAGACGGTGACGGTAGGCAAGGATGATTATCTGCGTGCAATTGAGGGCTCCGGACTCGGCATCCTGCGCGAAGCCGATACCAAGCCGCGGCCGTTGAAGTCGTTGGCGGCGCGCGATGTGCCGCGGGCCGAGGGCGATAAGGTGGTGATCGTTACCAAGACCAATGCGCGCGCCAGTGTGCATCGTCCCGGATATATGGATTACATCGGCATTCTGCGTTTTGATGCCAATGGCAAGGCCGTCGGTGAAGAGCGCATTCTCGGGCTGTTCACGTCGTCGGCCTATTCGGCGCGCCCCTGGACGGTGCCGATGTTGCGTCGCAAATACGATCAGCTGATGGCGCGTTCCGGATTCAAGCACGGTGGCCACAGCGCCAAGGCGTTGCGCCATATCCTGGAAACCCTGCCACGCGACGAATTTCTGCAGGCCTCCAGCGACGAGTTGTTTAATATCAGCATGGCAGTGTTGGCCTTGCAGGAGCGTCAGCGCACCCGTCTGTTCGTGCGCCGCGATATCTACGGCCGTTTCTTCTCCTGCCTGGTGTATCTGCCGCGCGATCGATTCAATCAGGACACCCGCGAGCGCATCGAAAGCATGCTCAAGCGTGCCTTCAGTGGCGAACGCGTGGACACCACGGTGCATGTCGGCGAGGAAGCATTGGCGCGCCTGCATCTGATCATCCGTCCCAAGTCCGGTGATCGCCCCGAAGCCGACGTTCAGGAGCTGGAAACACGCATCGCCCAACTGGTGCGCAACTGGTACGACGAACTGCGCGATGCCCTGGTGCAGAAACACGGTGAGGAACGTGGACTCAAGCTCGCCAATCGTTACGGCAAGGCGTTGCCGGCGGGCTATATCGAGGAATCCAGCACCACAGTGGCGGCTCAGGATGTGGAGATCGCTGCCTCGCTGAAGGGCAGCGAGGACATTCGCCTTAGCCTGTACCGCCCACGCCGCAAGGGCGAGAATCTGCTGCGCTTCAAGCTGTTCCGTTATGGTGCGCCGATCCCGCTGTCCGAAGCGCTGCCGCTGATGGAGAACATGGGGCTCAAGGTGCTGTCCGAGCACCCGTTCCAAATGCAGCTTAGCGGGGAAACCCGCATCCATATTCAGGATTTCGAAGTCCAGACCGCGAACGGCGAGAGCATTGACGTCGACCAGGTGCGCGACGCCTTCCAAAGCGCATTCGAGCGCATCTGGCGCAACGATGCCGAGAGCGACGGGTTCAATCGTCTGATCCTTGCGGCCCATCTTGATTGGCGCCAGGTCGCGATGCTGCGCGGCTATTGCAAGTACCTGCTGCAGACCGGTGTGCCGTTTTCACAGATGTACATGGAGGAAGCGCTGCAGCGCTATCCGTTGATGGCGCGCATGCTGGCCGAGCTGTTCGAAGCCAAGTTCGACCCCGGTCGTGAAGTGGCCAAGGGCGCCGAGACCGCGCGCAAGCGCCTGGCACGCGACATCCAGCAACTGCTCCCCAAGGAGTTGGCCGCGGCCACGCCCAGCCCCGCTGAGGCGTTGTTGATGCTGCGCTCCGAAGACCGCCAGGCGCAGATCGATGCCTGCATCAAGTTCATGAAGGGTCTGCTGGACCGCGTCACCAGCCTGGACGACGATCGCATCCTGCGCAGCTTCATCAGCCTGATCCAGGCGACGCTGCGCACCGGATTCTATCAACAACGCGATGGTCGCCCACGCGACTACATCAGCTTCAAGTTCGATCCGGCGCGGGTGCCTGATTTGCCCAAGCCGCGACCCTATCGCGAAATCTTCGTCTATGGCCCGCGCGTCGAAGGCGTGCACCTGCGCTTCGGACCGGTAGCCCGTGGCGGCCTGCGCTGGTCGGACCGGCGCGAAGATTTCCGCACCGAAGTGCTGGGCCTGGTCAAGGCGCAGATGGTCAAGAACACCGTCATAGTGCCGGTCGGTGCCAAGGGTGGTTTCTTCGTCAAGCGCCCCCCCATCGGCGGCGATCGTGATGCGCAGCTGGCCGAGGGCGTGGCCTGCTATCGCATGTTCATCAATGGACTGCTCGACATCACCGATAACCTGGTCGACGGCATGGTGGCGCATCCGGAAAACGTTGTTCGTCACGATGCTGACGATCCGTATCTGGTTGTCGCTGCCGACAAGGGCACGGCGACATTCTCGGATATCGCCAACTCGGTTTCGGCCGAGCATGGCTTCTGGCTGGGCGATGCGTTCGCCTCCGGTGGCTCTCAGGGTTACGACCACAAGGGCATGGGCATCACCGCCAAGGGCGGCTGGGAATCGGTCAAGCGGCATTTCCGCGCGCTCGGCCGCGACAGCCAGAGCCAGGATTTCACCTGTGCCGGCGTCGGCGATATGTCGGGCGACGTGTTCGGCAACGGCATGCTGCTGAGCGAGCATATCCGCCTGATCGCCGCCTTCGATCATCGGCATATTTTCGTCGATCCGAATCCGGACGCAGCCAGCAGCTTCAAGGAGCGCGCGCGCCTGTTCGCCCTGCCGCGATCGAGCTGGGATGATTACAACCGCGCGCTGATCAACACTGGCGGCGGCGTGTTCCCGCGCAGTGCCAAGACCATTCCGGTCAGCGCAGAGATGCACAAGGCATTGGGTTTGATCGACAGCGTCGATACGATGTCGCCGAACGAACTGATGGCCGCAATCCTGCGTGCACCGGTAGATCTGCTGTGGAACGGTGGCATCGGCACCTATGTCAAAGCCTCGACCGAAACCCATGCCGACTGCGGCGATCGCGCCAACAACGCCATCCGGCTCAACGGCCGCGAGCTTCGTTGCAAGATCGTTGGCGAGGGCGGCAATCTCGGCATGACCCAGAAGGGCCGTGTCGAGGCCGCGCTGCATGGTGTGCTGCTGAATACCGACTTCATCGACAACTCGGCTGGTGTCGATACTTCAGACCACGAAGTCAATATCAAGATCCTGCTCAACGAGGTCGTCGGCCGTGGCGAACTCAGCGTCGGCGATCGCAATGTGCTGCTGGCCAGCATGACCGACGAAGTCGGCTTCCTGGTGCTGCGCGACAACTACCTGCAGAACCAGGCGATCAGCGTGATGGAGCGCATGAGCGTGGCGCGTCTTGGGTCCAAGCTGCATTTCATCCGCACGCTGGAAAGCGCCGGCCAACTCGATCGCGCCATGGAACATCTGCCCAGTGATGCCGAGTTCGCCGAGCGCAAATCGCGCGGACAGGGGCTGACCCGTCCGGAGCTGTCGATCCTGCTGTCGTACTCGAAGATCGTGCTGTTCAATCAGTTGCTCGACTCCGATGTGCCCGAAGATCCGTACATGGCCAAGGAATTGGTGCGTTATTTTCCCAAGCCGCTGCAGGAGCGTTTCAAAGATCAGATGGAGCGCCACCGCCTGCGCCGCGAAATCGTCACCACCGCGGTGACCAATTCCATGGTCAACCGCATGGGCGCCACTTTCGTCATGCGTATGCAGGAAGACACCGGCGAATCGCCGGCTGAAATCGCCAAGGCCTACGCCATCGCTCGTGAAGTCTTTGATGTGCGTGCGCTGTGGAATGGTATCGAAGGCATGGATGGCAAGGTGCATGGCGATGCCCAGATCGATGCGCTGCTGCGCATCTGGAATCTGATGCGCCATGTCACCCGCTGGCTGTTGAATCTGCCGGGTGCCAGGCTGAATATCGCCGAATCAGTGGAGCGCTATGGCAGCGGCATCGCCGAGTTGCGTGCCGGTCTGCCGAATGCGCTCGCCGATGCCGAACGCCTGCGTGCGCGCGCCGATGCCGAACATTGGATCAAGGCCGGTTTCTCTGAAGCACTCGCCGAGCAGTTGAGCCTGCTGCCGGCGCAGGGCTCGGCTTTCGACATCATCGAGGTCGCACTGGATCGCACGCTGCCGGTGCAGAAGGTCGCCGAGGTCTATTACGGCTTGGGCGAAACCCTGTCGCTGAAATGGCTGATGAGCAAGGTCGAAGAGCTGCCGGTAGACGGTCGCTGGCATGCGCTGGCCCGTGGTGTGTCACGCGATGAGCTGTTCGCGCAGCAACGCGTGCTGACCGCGCAGGTGCTGGCCAAGGGCGGCAAGGGAGACGGCAAGACCCTGGTTGCACAATGGATCCAGCGCGATGATTCGGCGCTGAAATTTACCCTCAGCATGTTCGCCGACATGCGCAGCCAGGTGACAATGGACTACCCGACCGTATCGGTCGCAGTTCGCCGCCTCGCGCAGTTGGCGCAGGCCGGTGCACGCGGTTGATACCGCTGTTGGACGTAGGCTGGTGGTGAGCGCAGTACCGTAGGCTGGTGGTGAGCGCAGCGAACCCCAGCAGACCTGCTTTTTTGCTCGGGGTCGCGGCGCCCCCCCCAGCCTACGTCGGTGCTGATCGTGGTCGTCGTGCAACTCGTCATCGTCGAAGGGGGATGCAATCGTGCTTTGGGGGATCAACGAGTTTGCATTTCTGCTGATCGTATTTCTGAGTTTTCTCGGCATCGCCGAGCTCAGCTTTCGTCATGGCAGGCGTCACTTCGAGGGCGATGATGATGGCGCCAAAGGCCACGTCACCTCGTTGCAGAACGCCTTGCTGGCATTGCTTGGCCTCCTGCTTGGATTTACTTTCGCGATGGGTGTGTCGCGATACGACACGCGTAAGCTTCTGGTCGTAGAGGAAGCCAACGCCATCGATACCGCGTTCCTGCGTGCGCAGTTTCTGGCGGCGCCGCAACGACAGGAAGCAGAGACATTGCTCAAGGATTACGTGGTGACGCGGATCGCGTTCCACGACGCCGGCATCGATCCCGTAGCGGTCGAGAAGACCACTGCTGCCGCAATGCGGATCGAAGCAATGCTTTGGAAAATGACGGCATCACTGGCGCACGAAGACCCGCATTCGCTGCCGACCGCATTGTTGATCGAGTCGTTGAATGCCGTCTTCGATGCAAAGGAGAAGCGCCGCGCCGCATTCGACAACCACGTGCCGGATGCGGTGATCCTGCTGCTATTTGCAGTGGCTTCGGCGGCGATCGGATTCGTTGCTTACGGCTGCGGGCTGGCCGGCCGGCGGCGCTTTGGATCGAACGCGATCCTCGCCTTGCTGATCGCGATGGTGTTCACCGTCATCCTCGACATCGACCGTCTGCGTCGCGGCACCACGCAGATCAGCCAGGGCAGCATCGTCCGGCTCAAGCAGACGCTGGATCAATGGGCGTCCCATTGAGGATCCGGCCCGGTTCCAGTGCCGTCATCTGTCTGTGCCAAGGCAGGTACGGGGCGCTGGACTCGCGTACGATGCACACTCCGGAAAGCGCCGAATGCCCGTGATGCCCGAAACCTTTCTGAATACTGCGTCTGCGGACGTCGACCGAGTCGCACCGGACATGTCAGCACATTCGCCCTGGCGCCTCTGCGTCGCCCCGATGATGGACTGGACCGACCGGCACTGCCGCCACTTCCATCGATTGCTGAGTCCGCATGCGCGCCTGTACACGGAGATGGTCAACGCGCATGCGATTCGTCATGGAGATCGCGGGCGCCTGCTGGGTTTCGATGCCAGCGAGCATCCCGTCGCGTTGCAGCTCGGCGGCAGCGATCCTGCGTTGCTGGCAGAGGCGGCGCGGGTAGGGCAGGACTGGGGCTATGACGAGATCAACCTCAACTGCGGCTGTCCCAGCGACCGCGTGCAGGCGGGGCGCTTCGGTGCCTGTCTGATGCGCGAGCCTGCGGTGGTGGCTGACTGCGTAGCGGCGATGCGCGCGAAGGTCTCCATCCCGGTCACGATCAAATGCCGCATCGGCGTCGATGATCAGGACGACGACGCCGATCTGCAGCATTTCATCGAACGCGTGCACGAAGCCGGTTGTTCGGTATTCATCGTGCATGCGCGCAAGGCCTGGCTGAAAGGACTCAGCCCCAAGGAAAACCGCGATGTGCCGCCGCTGAACTATCCGCGTGTGCATCGCCTGCGACAGGACTTTCCTGACCTGACCCTGGTCTTGAATGGCGGATTGACGACGGTGTCTGCCTGCGTGGATCAGGTTGCGGCGCTGGATGGCGTGATGCTGGGGCGGTCGGCCTATCACGAGCCCTGGATTCTTGCCGAACTCGAACAGGCTTTGTTCGATCCGACTGCGGCGTTGAAAGATCGCGTTGAAATCCTGCAGCGCATGCGCAGTTACACCGAAGCGCGGCTGGCCTCGGGTGATTCGCTGGGGCAGGTCACCCGGCATATCCTCGGATTGTTCCAGGGACTTCCCGGTGCGCGGCGTTTCCGTCGTGTACTCAGCGAGCGCGCGCATCGTGCCGGCGCTGGCTGGGAAGTGGTCGAAGCCGCCCTCAATGCCATGAAGGATGTCGAACTTGCTGCCTGATCCGAACGTTGAACGCATCGTCCGCGATGCGGCCGCTTGGCGTTCGCGGGTCGCCGCGTTCAATCAACCGCTGTCTTCTACGACGACAGCGAGAGCCGCCTTTCTGGTATCGCCAGAGGGGTTTTCCCTGGCTGCCGAGTCGGCCAGTGACAACGCGTATATGGCCAGCGGTGGCGTCGACATGCGACGGGCGCTGGCCCAGCATCAGGCGCTGGTCGCAGCGGTGGGCATCAGCCTGCCAGTTCACTTGTTCCCCGGAAGTGCGGATACGCCGGATGCAGTATTTCCGAACAACGTATTCGCCACTGTTCCTGGCAAATTGATCGTCGGGGCGATGCGCCATCCGGTGCGGCAGCGCGAGGCGATGCGTTCCGATCTGCCGGCATGGTTTGCCGACCGCCATGGCTACAGTGTCGAGCGTATCGATCGCCCCGGTGTCGTGGCGGAATTGACCGGCCCATTGATCATCGACCATGCCCGCGCCATCGGTTACTGCGGCATGAGCGAGCGCGTCAACACCGCCGGTCTGCAGGCGATGCTGCAGTCCTTTGGTCTGCGCGCCATCTACGCGCCCGATCTGGTTGCGGGTGAGTACCACAGCAATGTCGTGATGTCGGTGCTGGCAGGCAGGGCGCTGGTGATCCATGCGGCGTCATTTGCCGATCCGGCGGCGGCCCAAGCCATAGCGCTCCCTTATGGCGGAAATGTCCTATGGCTGAGCGATAGTGAAAAAGCGGCGTTCGTCGGCAACTGCATCGCATTGCGCAGCGATGAGGTCTGGATGAGCGCACGCGCCTCCGAGGCATTGAGCGTCGAGCACCGCGATGCATTGATGCGTATGGGTTTTGTCGTGCGCAGCGTTGATATCAGCGAGATCGAGAAGGCCGGTGGCAGTCTGCGTTGCTGTATCGGAGAAATCTGGTAGACCCCATGTAGGAGCGGCGTGAGCCGCGAAGCTCTTGCTCTACTCTTGGGAGTCAGAGCAAGAGCTTCGCGGC
>JANMUE010000208.1:0-8020 GCA_031391205.1 Lysobacterales bacterium
TGTTTTTTAAAAGCGGGGATTGCTCCGCTGATTGAGTTTTGACTACCATCCGAGCGAAGAAAATCAAGAGCTGCGGAGCAAGCCCCGCTCTACAACATCAACGGCACGAGCGGCCGCGCAAGCCTCGCTCCTCAACAGCTGCTCAATAGCAGGCGGCGGTGCTGATCCGGTTCATCGGAAAGCGGCTGCGCACGAAGCGGCTTTGATCCTGATCGGAATTGCCGATATCCAGACTGCCGGTGCCATGCACTTCACCGCAGTAACCGTCGAGTCGCTGCACGAACTCGCCGACCGGTTTGCTGCTGACCTTGGCGCGTTCGCAGCCGGGGCAATAGCCGTGGTAACTCTGCAACGCATAGCGCGCATTGCCATCGACGATCGGAGCCGTACCCAACGCCCAACGCGGCTCTCCCTGGGCGTTGTAGTAGTAGACGTACGCTACGCCTTGACTGCGCCCGTCGCCGCCGCGCTCGACCAGCGAAATACCCCAGCCGGAATCGCCGGGGCCGGCGTACCAGAGACCATTAACGTCGGTGGTCGCAGTGCCGCCATCGGCGAAGCGCATCGGTTCGATACACCAACGGGTGTCGCGGCCATCAATACTCAATGACAATTCAGCCAGTGCCAGTGCGTCTTTGCGATCGACGCCATCGCCGGCACAGGCGCCCTGCTCGCTGCTCAAGCCAAAACGTATGGAAACGTCGCCTGACTTCTGCGCATCGCGTCGCTGCGGCGGCTCACGATCCAGTGCATAGCGGTAACGCGTCAGCCCGCCGCGCTCCACCACAAACCGATCACCCTGCATCTGGCCCATTGCTGCATACCAGACCGGCTCGCCGGCGCTGTCATACGTAGCCAGCGTCAACATCCAGCGCCCCGCCACCTGCTGCAAATCAAGACCGTGGCCACTGTGATGGCGATCCCACCACAGCCCGCGCCGGGGTGCGGTTACCGCCATCTGACCCCTATAGATCCATGCGGTGTCGCGGTCCGAAGACTGCGCATCGAAGCCAGCGAAATACACCGAGCGGCCCTGATCCTCGGCGAAGGGCGCGACCGCGATCGCGCGCACCGAACGCAGCGACACAGCGCCTGCGGGCGGATCGGCAAAATCGTAGCTGAGCCCATAGCTGTAGCTTCCATCTCGCTGACGCAGCACATACCAGGCGCCATTGTGCGGGGCCTGCGCTGCGGGATGGCTGAGACTGAGGCCAATGGCTTGCACTTCATCCGCGGTCTCGGGATGGCGAAGCGTGACAAAGGCATTGGCGCCGAAATCCACCCAGGGCGCTGTTCCGCCCCAGACCTCGGCGAACCCTGCGGCGATGTCGACCTCCAGCACTTTGCCAAAACCCGTCATCGGATCGATGCGTACGATGCGGCCGCTGCGCGCATGCGCCAGCAACAGCACATCGTGCCCGCCACCGGCAGGATCGGCGACCGCGCTCATTGCGGTCACGGGTGATGCCAGGAATCCTTCGATCTCCAGATCGGCGACACGATGCCAACTGGGCGCCAACCCATCGATGCGCTGATAAAGACCGGGATTCCTGCCATTGATCGCCGCATAGGCGTGGCCATCGGCGACGGCGAAAGCGGCAATATCGGCACCCGCCAATTCCACGCCCTCAACACGGCTCAAGGTTGAACTCCCAACATCCCAACGCGCAGCGTACACACCACCGCCACGACTGCCCAGAAGGACGACATCGGCACCTGTCACCTGATCGCGATGCACGATCGCTGCACTCGGCGCATAGCGATCGGCGCCCAGATCATGCAGGCTGAAATCGGCTGCGGACCATTGCCAATGTGCACCACGCCCAGGCTCGCGCACACCGGCGATCAGGATGTCCACCGGGCTTGCCAGGCGCGCGCCCGAACCACTGCGCTGCAGCCGCAATCCATTGAGCAGATCGATCTCGGCGCCGCCCGCAAAAGCAAATACTGAGGTCCAGTCACTGGATGGTGAACGCTTGATCAGCACGCGGGCCGGCTCGGTGGAACCTGGATCGGCATCGCTCAGACTCGCGACCAGAGCGCCGGCAAACGGCAGCAGAAACGCCGTCTCGGCACCACGCAGGCGCACGCCATCGGCCACCAGTCCGGAAACAAAATCGGGCTCGAAGTCCAGGTGTTCGAACCTCGCCACGCGCGGCAACTCGAGCGCATGCAGCCAGGCAAACAGCGCGTCACGACCCAGCTCATCGATCACTGCGGAGCCAAGATCAGCGCTGCCCGCGACCACTGGATTGAGCAACAGGACCTGATTGACGACACCTGCCTCGCGCAGGCGATCAGAAAAACGTTCGCGCTGACGCGCCAGGTTGCTATCGCCATCGCGTGTGGCGAGCAAAAGCATCGGCGGCGTCGAGACTGCAGCGCCGATCTGTGCCAATGGCGAAGCCTGCCGCCATTGCTCAGCAGTCTCGCCCCAGATTCGAGTGAACGCGGAACGCTTGGCCGCGTTGCCGGTGGCATTCATTGCGCCTTCCAGATCCAGCGTGTCGGCATGCTGCAACGCCACTCCATCGAAGATCTGCGGCGCCAGTCCATGCGCCGACAGCCAACGCGGATCGACTGCGACCAGGGCAGCCAGATGCGCGCCCAACCCGGAACCCCATAGCCGCAGCCGCGTCGGATCGCCACCGAAGCGCGCGACGTTTCGATACACATACGCCAGTGCTGCAGCCACCTGTTCGATCTGCACCGGATGTCGCGCACCAGTGAGCGGATAGACCACGTTGATCAGCACATGACCGGAGGCATTGATCCTGGCAATGTCGACTTCACTCAAAGCACCAGCGGCATCTCCGGCATGCAGCCAGATCAGCACCGGATGCGGCCCGGTTGCTGTTGGCGCATGGATATCCAGGCGCGCTTCAGGCACATCCGGGCGATACGCGATATCCGCCCAGCTCGCTGCGTCAACGCGGGCGCTGATCGCAATCACGAGAAAAATCAAAAGGATAAGCCCGAGCTTCATGATCGGCATGCTAGCAGGCGGGGCGCGGTCATGAGTACGCGCACAGGCGACACCACAGCACACGCATTTTTGATTTCGTTCAATCGTCGACGCATTCAGCCCACCTCGAAATCATTCAGGGGCGGCTGCGCACCGAGTTCCGTGCGCTGCATTCCGTCGACACGCGCATGTGCAGAGCCGCGCTCCAGCCACAGGGCCATCGCCTCGATGGTGACGCTGGCGCCCTGAATAACCACTTCGACCCGCCCATCACTCAAATTCCGCGCACTTCCGGTCAGTCCGAGCTGCAATGCCTTGCGCCTTGCACTGGCGCGAAAGCCAACGCCCTGCACCCGGCCCTGGATCAGGAAGCACACGGTGGTCATGGCTTTTTTTCGGCAATCATCTTTTCAAGTTCGGCGCGCGTCACCGGCCCCATGATCTTCTGGGTAATGCTGCCGTCCGGTGCAATCAGATAAGTCAGCGGCAGGCCGCGCGGTGTATCGAAATCAGCCGGCGGGTTGTACACGTCGACCAAGGCGATCGGGTACACCACGGGATGCGCCTTCAGGAACGTCTTGAGTTCGTCCGGCTCGATTTCCTCGAAGGCCAGCCCGACCACGGAAACGTCCGCACGCTCGGCATCGAGAGCAGACAACTCGGGCATTTCCTTGATGCAGGGCGGGCACCAGGTGGCCCAGAAATTGACCACCACCCATTGCCCATGCAGCTTCGAGAGCTCAAAGGTGCCGCCATCAAGTGTGGCGATATCGAGTTTCGGGCGTAGCTTGGTTGCCTCAGCAACAAGCTGAAATTCCGCAAAAACCAAGGACGCAAGACCAAGCTCAGCGAGAGGTCTGGTGGCCGCCTGACTTGAAGACACCGCTCCAGCCATGATCACCACAGCGAACACCCATTTCGACAACAACTTCATCACCTGACCCCCATTACAACGATTCGGATGCGGCTGGCAACGGGAACCGGCGCCACACGTAGACCCGCGTTGGGCGGAACAGTTCCATTTGGGCCTTCCCGAATGCCAAGAACGCCATTGAGACCGGACTAACGGGCATAATCGCACACCGCCGAGTGAGTCGATGCATGTCGTCCTTGCATATTCTGATCCTGTACTACAGCCGGCACGGCGCAACCGCCGAGTTGGCGCGACTGATCGCGCGTGGTGTCGAGGAAATCGACGGTGCCCAGGCGCTTCTGCGTACGGTTCCACCGCTGCGCACCAGCGCGGATGCGCTCCCCGCGCAGCCGGTCCCCGACGATGGTCCACCTTACGCCAGCATTGAGGATCTGAAAAACTGTGCCGGGCTGATCCTGGGCAGCCCGACGCGATTCGGCAATATGGCGGCGCCGTTGAAGCATTTCCTCGACGGCACCTCCAGCGAATGGTTGTCCGGTACCCTGGCCGGCAAGCCCGCGGCCTGCTTCACATCCACAGCCAGCATGCACGGCGGCCAGGAAACCACGCTGATCAGCATGATGCTGCCGCTTTTGCATCACGGCATGCTGGTGATGGGCCTGCCGTATACCGAGCCAGAGCTGTCTTCGACGCGCAGCGGAGGATCGCCCTACGGCGCCAGCCATCTGGCCGGAACGCGCGGCGAAGAGCCCATCACCGCGGACGAGAAGAAACTTTGCCGCGCTCTGGGTCGCCGGGTCGCGACGGTCGCGGTCAAGCTCGGGGCATCGCGATGAACCTCCTGCATCGGGCGGCCTTGCTCGGCCTGTGCGCGCTCGCGGCGCTGCAGGTGATCTGGTACGGCTGGTGGATGCCGATCGCCGGCATCAGCAAGCCCGCTGCCATTTCGCTGGCACTGGTCTGGTTTGCGCTACCTCTGCTGGCCGCACGCCGTGACCGTGAGAGCGGGCTGCTGGTCGGCGCGCTGATCAGTCTGCTGTTCTTCTCGCACGGCGTGATGGAGGTCTGGGCGAATCCGGGGGCACGCGCTCCCGCCATGATAGAAATCACACTATCGCTGATCATCGTCGCCTGCGCAGGTTGGCCCTCATGGCAGCAGGCACGTGCCAGAAAGCTGCAGCGCATCAAGGGCGCATCGGACTGAATCAGTACGTTGACGCGCAAAGACTTGCTCGAAGCATCCGCTTGTACGTAAAGTCCCGTCAACTCGAAGCGAGCACAAACTGCTGTGGCGCTGACCACGGTCCGCAACGGCAATACGTGGCAACATCCCGATAGGAAATCAGGCAAATCCATGGCGTTCACCCAATCCGCACCGGCGCTTTCCAATCAATACCTGGATGACCGGTTGCTGCGTTCGCTGCTGCGCCGGGTGTTGCCGACCGGCATGCTGCATGAAATCGAAACCGAGCTCACCGAATTCGGCGAACGCGTCGCCAGCGAGTTCTACAATGCGCAGCTGGCCGACTATGCCTTCGATCCCGAGCTGATTCATTTCGATGCGTTCGGCAATCGCATCGACCGGATCACGTTGTCAGCGTTCTGGCAAAGTGCCGGAGCCATCGCCGCGCGTGCCGGTCTGGTCGCCGCCGGTTATGAAAAAAAATATCAGCAACATGCACGCATCCATCAGTTTGCACTCGCGTATCTGTTTCATCCATCGAGCGAGTTGTTCTCCTGCCCGCTGGCGATGACCGACGGCGCAGCGCGCTGTCTGTTGTCGTCCGGCAATCAGACCTTGATTGATCGCGCCGTTCCGCACCTCACCAGCCGTGACCCGGCCGAGTTCTGGCTCAGCGGCCAATGGATGACCGAAACCAGTGGCGGCTCCGATGTCAGCGGCAGCGAAACCATCGCCAAGCAGGACGAACGCGGCCGCTGGCGGCTGCATGGCCGCAAATGGTTCGCCTCGGCAATCATTGCCGACATGGCCCTGGTGCTGGCCCGCCCCGAGGGCAATGCGCCGGGGGCAGATGGGCTGGCGTTGTTCTATATCGAACCACGCAAGGCCGATGGCCGCTTTCGCAACATCGAGATCGATCGACTCAAGGACAAGCTCGGCACACGCAAATTACCCACCGCCGAGATCCGGCTTGTGGGCACGCCGGCCGAATTGGTCGGCGCCGCCCAGAACGGCGTACGCAGCATCGCGCCGATGTTGAATGTCACTCGCCTGTGGAATGCGATATGCGCGACCGGTTTCCTGCGCCGCGCCCTGGCACTGGCGCGGGACTATGCAACGCGCCGCGTTGTATTCGGCGTACCGTTGATCGACCAGCCGCTGCATCAGCAAACCCTGGCCGATCTGCAGGCCGAACTTGAAGCCTGCTTCCACCTGACATTTTACGTTGCAGAATTGCTTGGAAAATCCGAACAGGCTGATGCCGACGAGGCCACGCGCAATCTGCTGCGGCTGCTGACGCCGATCGCCAAGCTGACTACAGCCAAGTCCGCTGTCGCCGGCGTGAGCGAAGCGATCGAGTGCTTTGGCGGCATCGGCTACGTCGAAGACAGCGGCCTGCCTACTCTGCTGCGCGACGCACAGGTGCTGCCGATCTGGGAAGGCACCACCAATGTGCTGGCGCTGGATGTGCTCAAGGTGCTCCGGCAGATCGGCGGGCTGCAGCAGTTCCTGACGGTGATCCGCGGCCTCACCGCCCAGGTCAGCCTGCCTGAGCTTGAGCCCGCAGTGAAACAGGTACGCGAAACGACCACATTGATCGCCGAGTGGATCCAGAAGCGTTCCAGCAGCAAGGAAGAAATGCAGTCGGGCGCACGTGGCGTGGCGTTGTCGCTGGGCCGCACGCTGGCACTGGCGCTGTTGGCGCGCCATGCCGATTGGAGTTTCCGCGCCGAACACGATCCGCGCCCGATGAACGCGGCGCGGCGCTTCGCACGACTGGGCGTCAATCGCCTGGGCGAAAGCACACTGAGCGAGGCACGCATGTTGTCCAGTGACATTTACGCATGAATTCACAAATGAGTGCACTCGCCGCCGGCATGGTGCTATGGGCCATCACTTTCCAAGTTTCCGATGCATGCGCGCAGTCGGAGCCGCCAGTCTTCGAGATCTGCGATCTGGACGGTCCGCTGGTCGAAACCCCGCGCGCGACCGCCAAGCGCGGCGTCTATGACGTGGTGCTGCATGTTCAGCGCGCGCGGCCGATGCGCATCGGGCCGGTGCGCGGCAGTACCGACTGCCAGGAGTATGTCGGCCAGAACCTGCTGATCGAAACGGTGCCGCTGCGGCGCAAGCAGGTGGCAGCCATGCTGCCGGGCGTCCATGTCGACATCATGCGCTCGTCGATGGATAAGTCCGATCGCGACGGCAACTATCTGAGTACCCAGGTCAAGGCCAAGCTGGAGTCAATAGCACCGACTCAGGAAGCTGCGGCGGAATCGCAGTAACCGCGGCACGCTCGTTGCCATGCGTGCGGCAATACGCAGCGCACCGTAGAATCCCAGGCACCGCATCGCGCGTCATCCGCGCTGCCACCCCTTCCGGCGAGTCTTCCATGGATCATCTCTGCATCGTCACTACCGGCGGCACCATCGACAAGATTTATTTTGACGACAAGTCCGACTATCAGATAGGTGCTCCGCAGATCGGCGAGATACTGCATGCGCTGGGCGTTGGTTTCCGTTTCGACGTGATTGCCGTGCTGCGTAAAGACAGCCTGCATATCACCGACGAAGATCGTGATCTGGTCCGCCGCACAATCGAGGCGCAACCCTCACGTCATGTATTGGTCACCCATGGCACCGACACCATGGTCGAAACCGCCAAAGTGTTGTCGACCATTGCCGAAAAGGTCATCGTGTTGACCGGCGCGCTCAACCCGGCGCGATTCATGGGATCGGATGCGGTGTTCAACATCGGTTGCGCGGTCGGTGCAGTGCAGGCAATGGCACCGGGCGTGTACATCGCGATGAATGGCCGCATCTGGGATCCGGCCAAGGTCCGCAAGAATGTAACGGCCAATCGTTTTGAATCGAATATTGGCTTCACCATTTTAATGCGGAATCGTGGTAACGACGGCGATGATTTTAAAAAGCTCGCGCGGGCACATCACCCGCGCGAGCCAACTTTTTCTCCCTCGAAAGTGGGAGTTTGATTCAAT
>JANMUE010000216.1:0-21498 GCA_031391205.1 Lysobacterales bacterium
TAGCTCTGCTCCGGGTCGATCAACCAGTGCCCGCGCATCGCGGTCCGGCCGAGCAACATCGGAAACAGCATGCCACGGCGATTGGTCAGATTGATTTCAATCGCATAGCGCTGATCGGCGATCTGCACTTCGGTAAGGATAAATGGACGCAGGCTGACGCCACCGCCTGAGTCCGTAACTTCGCGACGATCCAGCAGCGGCGCCTCAATCCAGCGCGCGCGCCGGCGTGAGCGGCTGACCGGGTCGAGCTTGAAGCGAACCCAATCGGCATCATCGCGGCGGAATTCTTCAATGGCCTCGACATGCAGTGCCGAACTGCGTGCACCGGTGTCGATCTTGGCGCGAATCGCGGGAATACCCAGCTCCGGCAACGCCACCCACTCGCGCCATCCAAGCATAGGTCGATCGCCGAACGACTCATCAACACTCATGCGGGGGTCCGGGATGGCAAATTGAAAGAGATCGGAGAGTTGCAGATCTTCACGAACGTTGCGGACGAAATATGTAGGTTTGTCGCAAGAATCTCTACGTGTCCGAACCGAACTGCGCTGATTCAAGCTCGAACCCGCCGAAGTAGATGCCGCCCTTGACCCGCACGCCCTTGATGTTTCGCAATGGTGCGGCAGGTCAAAAGCGTGCGGGTCAGGCCCCGCACCTACATTTCCGTCTAAGAAGTTGTCATTTGATGCCAGAGCTCTAACTCCCTCCCCGATGTTCGGGGAGGGCTGGGGTGAGGTTAGGAAGTACTTTGCTCTTCCATCATTCCTGCTGCGGGAGGCTCTGTCCCGCAGCAGGAATGATGGAGCGGGTGATGGGAATCGAACCCACGCTAGTAGCTTGGGAAGCTACAGTTCTACCATTGAACTACACCCGCGTTGAGCGGTAATTATGACCTCCGACATTCGGCGCATGCAATGTCCACGCTGAACAGATTTCTCAAGTGACTTGGCGCCTGACGCCACAACAGGCAAAATCCGCCAGGTTTCTATCCAGGGGCGGTTCCGTGTTGAAGACGATTGTGCTGGCGCTCTTGCTTTGGATCGCCGCCGCCCCGCTGCGCGCGGCCGATTGGGCGCCGCTGCTCAGTCCCCGCGATCAGATTTTTCCGGCGTTGATCCTGGCGACCGCCAATCTGCCGGACACGCGCACGCGTGGCACGCTGATGATCGGCGATGCCAACGGCCTGATCGGCGTACGTGTTCTGGCCGAACGCGATCAGCAGAAAGTGCGCGTCAGCATCGGCATGCCGGGCTGGATGCGTGAATCGCATATCAACGCGGTGCTGCCCAAGGCCGGAAAGCGTTACTCGATCTTCCCTACCCTGGCCTGGGATTTCGACAAATTGCGTGCCCTGCGCCAACCCATGCCGGAAACGCTTCAGTTCACCGTGCGCGCTGAGGGCAGCGACGAAGAGCAATCCAGCGTCCGGGTTCGCCTGCGCTCGGTGAACGACGCGCCGTATTTCATCGCCAGCAAGAAATCCCCGACCGACTTGTCGTGGATGTTTGCCGCCTATGTCGACGAGGACCATCCACGCGTCAATCGCATCATCACCGAGGCACTGGCGCAACGCGTGGTCAAACGCTTCGATGGCTATCAGAAAGGTGATCCCAAAGCGGTGCTCAAGCAGGTGTTCGCCCTCTGGTATGCACTGCAGAAGCGCGGCATCCGCTATTCATCGATTACCCGCACCGGCAACAGCAATGGCGAGGTGCTGGCCCAGCACGTGCGCTTTCTGGGTGAGTCCTGGGAAAACAATCAGGCCAACTGCGTCGATGGCAGCGTGCTGATGGCATCGGTACTGCGCAAGATCGATCTTAATCCGTCGCTGGTGCTGGTGCCGGGGCATATGTTGCTGGCCTTCGAGCTTGCGCCCGGTGGCGAGCGCGCCTACCTCGAAACCACGCGTCTGGACGCGCTGTCTGCAGACAAGAACGGCAAGCTCGATGAAGACGCCTCGTTCCGCACCTTCACCGATGCCACCAAGCGCGGTTACACCACCTATCAGGCCGCAGCGAACAACTTTGGCGACATCCGGCAGCCCGAATACCAGATCATCGATATCGGTACGGCGCGCAATCTGGGCGTGGTGCCGATCGGGGCGCGTTGAATCCAAGCAATGTGGGAGCGGCGTGAGCCGCGAAGCTCTTGCTCATGCTCTGATGTCCGGCGTCAGAGCAAGAGCGAAAGCGAAAGCAAGAGCAGAGCAAAAGCATCGCGACTCACGTCGCTCCTAGATTATTGATCGCCGCCCTTTCGGCCGTCGTCAACGCCACCTTGTCGCGCAGATAGACCGGCAGTGCATGTTCGGGCGCCACGCCTTCGCCGCGTGCGAACCGAGGTGCGGCCAGTCTGGCAATCATCGCAGCACGCGGAAACCTCATGCCGTCGGCAAACACCGGGGTACCAATACGTTGCCGCAGCACTTCACTGTAGCTCGCCCAACCACTGCCGCTGACTGCCCAACTCGCTGCGTGCGGCAACAGGATGCGATCCGCCGGTCCAACGCATTCATCGCCCTGCAGCTGCACCAGACCGTCGCTGCAACGCCGGTAGATACCGGCATAGACTTCACCCATGCGTGCATCGATGCAGGCCAATAACGCCGCCTCTGGCGCCTCGTCGATAATATCCAGCGCCAGTGCCGCCAGCGAAGACACCGGCAGCACTGGAATATCCAGACCCAGTGCAATGCCCTGGGCCAGAGAGATCGCCAGGCGTACACCGGTGAACCCACCCGGACCCCGACCCACCGCGATCACATCGAGCTGGCGTTTGCCGATGCCTGCCTCGGCCAGCACCGAATCCATGAACGGCAGCGCCAATTGGGCATGCTGTCGCGGCGCCAGCTCGTGGCGCTCGAACAGAACGCCTGCGTGCAGCAGGGCGACCGAACAGGCTTCGGTTGCTGTATCGATGGCGAGGATATTCATCGCGGCATTGTCCTTGAATGAGACGCTGCGGGTACGGCTTACTGCACACCGTCATTGTGGAGCGGCGGCAATTTCTCCTCGCGTCCGGCGAAGCCGTACCAATCCACTTTGCGCGTCAGATACATGGTGACGGCAATCAGTAGCAGCACTACTGAAGAACCCATGATCAGCGCAAAATCTTCGCGCGTGATCAGCACGAACAACACGCCATAGAGCAGCGACAGCCACAGCACAATGCCGAGTCCGCGCCGCCACGAGCTCAGGATGGCACTGCAATAGCCGCCGACGATCACTACCAGCGCTGCAGAGCCGAGCAGGTAGGCCAGCGCGAAGCTGATGTGCTCGGATGCTGCCAGCAACACCAGGTAGAAGGTCGCCAGCGCGGTACCCACCAGCAGATACTGCACCGGATGCACACGCAGGCGCTGCAGTGTCTCGAACAGAAAGAACACGCCGAAGGTCAACGCGATGAACAATAATCCGTACTTGGTGCTGCGCTCGTTCTGCTGATAGACATCCGCCGAGCGATAAAGACGCACGCCGAAGGCAGACTGATTGAGCGCGCGGACATCCAGATCGATCGACGACCAGATACTGGGGAAGCTGCGGTTGTATTCCAGCACCTGCCAGTCGGCAGCGAAGGTTCCGAGCTTGCTGTCGGGACGCGCCATCGGCAGGGTAGCGCCGAAGAAATCCGGATCCGGCCATTCGGCCTGCACACTGGCCTTGAAGGTTCTTGCCATCGGCACGAAGTCCAGCCCACGTGTGCCGGCCTGCTTCAGATTCAGCTTGAAGGTCAGGTCCTGGGTCGGATCAAGCACGAACGGTTCACTTTGGAATATCGGCATTTCTGCCATGGTTTGCGAAGTCGGCGTCAGGCGAATGGCCTTGCGCGTACCCAGATCGGTGTTCAGCCCGCGCAGGCCGCGTGGATCGGTAACCGGCAACAACAGCTTGGTCTGCGCCCACATGAAAGTGCCATCGCCGCTGGACAACTGCGCACCGGCTGGCGAAAAACGCCCGATCAGTTCGACATCAGCCTCATAGACCGGCATACGGAAGATGCCCTTGCTGCGCTCAGTGACACGCACGCGGGCGTTCGCATCGACCTGCTCGGGGAGTAGATACCACCATTCCCAGATTTCGCTGGTCTCCTTGTCCTTGCTGACCACCACACGTCGATGCGGCACAGCCAACACCGGCCCGGCCACCCGTGTGGCATTGCCCCAGCTGTTGGCGATGGTGTCTTCGGCCTCCATGCGCCGCGACTCACGCTCGCTACGCAGACCACTGACCATGCCCAACGGGATGAGCATCAGCAGTGCCAGAAATCCCAGCCCCACCAGCTTGAGCGTGGACGATTGAAAGAAGTTGCCAACTGCCATGATCTACTCCGTGGTGAACGTGACCTCATCAGAGCGCGAACTTCCGTTGCGACGCAGGCGCAATCGGGCGCGATTGTGGCGGCTGCCGGCCCGATCGCCTGCAATGCGGTCGAACTCAGTCGTTACCGCGTATCCCAATTCACCCAGGCATCGAGATCGCCTTCCTCGAACTTGCGTGCCTCGGCGCGGCGCATAATGCCCTCGGCATCAATCAGCACCGAATACGGCAATACATTGCGATAGTTGCCGAATGCGGCCGATTCGTCCGGCGACTCGGCACTGCCGAGTGCAATCCGATAAGAAACCGGATGACGTGCCAGGAAGGCACGGGCGTCATCATGATCCTCGACGGCGACTCCGATCACCACGATGTCGGCACTGCGTTGCTTTGCGAAGCGATCGAGCACCGGCATTTCTTCGATGCAGGGGCCGCACCAGCTCGCCCAGAAATTGAGCAGCACCGTCTTGCCACGGAACGCAGCGAGGTCGACGCGCTCGCCGTCAATGCCATCCAGTGCCATGGCAGCGGCTGCCTTGCCAAGCAGATCAGGCGCGCCGGCCATAGGCACAGCAGCAACGTCGCCACGCACCCAGCGCGCCACCTGAAATCCGCCCACCGCAGCAGCCAGCGCAAGCACAGTGATCAGCAGCGCAGACAGGGCGGGTCTCATTCTGGTTCCAGTTTTTTCAGCGACATGCTCGCCATCTATACGGATGGCGGATCGAGTTCATAAATGGGGGTTAAGCTGCCATCCGCTTGCGACGATTGGCGTGTACGAATCACACACCCAGTGTTCGGCGTAAACCAAGATTACTGCTGGAACCGGACCACGGTGAATTCCATACCGTCACTGTCACGATAGGTCCATTGGGCTTCGGACATCGAAAGAATGGTGTCGCGTTCGACATAGCCTACCGCTACCATCTCGGGCTGATCGGATTCCAAGACCTCGGTGATCAGGGTATTACCCTCGATTCTCCATGTGGATCGAAACCGAAAATTGACCTTCGAGTCAGCACCGACAACCGAGCCGATGTGCTCAACCGTGTGGTCCGGCGAGTACCTTGATGTACCCGATACGGTGAAGCCCTCCAGCTCAGCCTTCTCCGACCATGCGCCCAGAATAAGCCGTTCCATCTGCGCTGCTGAAAGTGACTCGGCTGCAGAAGAAAGACCGACAAAACCGAACAATACCGCCAGTACAAAAAGACGACGCATCATGGATATCCCTGACTCGTAATTACTTCACAACGCGCAGCTGCGGCCCCTTGCGCTGCGGCTTGTCGGGCTCAGGGCTTGTTCCGGAGGCCTCGGTCGTTTCCGAAGCCCCTGCAGGCGCCACGGCTTCCGGCGGAAACATCATGCCCTGCCCGTTTTCCTGAGCATAGATCGCCAATACCGCCAGCACCGGCACATGCACCTGCTGGCTGACGCCATTGAAGCGCGCCGAGAAGCGCACGGCTTCGTTGCCCATTTCCAGTTCGGCAACGGCGCGCATTGCGACATTCAGCACGACCTGTCCATCTTTGACCGCATGCGCCGGTACGCGCACGCCGGGCTGACGGGCATCCACCAGAAGGTAGGGCGTAAGTCCGTTGTCGCTGATCCATTCGTAGACGGCGCGCAAAAGATAGGGCCGGTTACTGCTCATCTGAAATTCGGTCATGGCAATGCACGCATACTCTTTTCGGATTCAGTCATGCTCTTGTGATAAGCAGGATTACGGAAAATACGTTCTCCATACTCTAGGACACAATGTGCTTCGCGCGGCAGCACGATACCCAGCATGTTCAGCCGCCATACCAGCGGCGCCAGCGCCACGTCGGCAATCGACATTTCGGTGTTCAAAAAAAACTTCGACGCCTTGAACACCGGCTGGCTTGCCACCAATCCATCTCGCAGCGCTTTGCGCGCCGCATCGGCTGCTGCCTTGCTGCCGTTCTGAATCGCGTCGAGCAGGCTGAGCCAATCCTTTTCGATGCGCTTTACGCCCAGACGCACGCGCGCACGACCAAGCGGGTCGACAGGCAGCAACGGCGGGTGCGGATAGCGCTCATCCAGATATTCGACAATCACATTCACGTCATAGAGCGAAAGATCACGGTCGACCAGGGTGGGTACGGTCTGATACGGGTTGAGATCGACAAGATCTTCGGGCGGCCTGGCCATATCCGTTATCACCAGATCGTAAGCCACGCCTTTAGCGGCAAGTACCATGCGTGCGCGATGACTATCGATGTCGTCCTTGCCGGAAAACAACGTCAGCACGGTTCTGGCACGCAGCGCATTCGTCGGCGACTTGCGCTTGGTTGCTCCCCAACTTGCGTTGCTGGATACACTCACGTCGGCACCCTCCGTACCCCAAGCCTAGCCGATTTCTGGCCGAGTGGTGCACTGAGGGAGCTTCAGTTGAAAACCGGTGAAACCTGGTACCGGTTTCTCAGCGGCCGCTGCGAATCAGTGTACGTCGCTCCAGTATTCGGTCTTCAGCAGCCAGGCACAGAAGGTCAGGAATCCCAGGAACAGCACCGCGATCCAGCCGATGCTTTCGCGACGCGAGGCGCTCGGGTCGCCCACATATTCCAGGAACGCTGCGATGTCGCGGGCGACCTGATCGTATTCCTTGGTACCGAGCTTGCCTGTAGTGATCGGCTCGAAATGCGAAAACACCTGGACATCCATTTCCTTGCCGTCCGAACCATGGCTCTTCCGGGTCTCGTATACCGCGGCCTGTGTGCCCTGCAACTCCCAAAGCACATGCGGCATGCTGGCGCCAGGGAACACCATGTTGTTCCAGCCCAAAGGCCGCTTGGGATCAACGTAGAAGGCTTTGAGATAGCTGTAAATCCAGTCGGCGCCGCCATGCTTGACGCGTGTGACCAGCGACAGATCCGGAGCCGGGGCACCAAACCAGGCAGTGCCATCGTCGGGCCGCATTGCCACCGTCATGGTTTCGCCGAACTTGGCGCCGGTGAAGTTGAGCGAACCCATCACTTCCTCTTCGCTCAAGCCAAGATCAGCAGCCAGGCGCGAGTAGCGCATGTACTTGAGCGAGTGGCAGGACAGGCAGTAGTTGATGAAATACTTGGACCCGCGCTGCAGTGACTCACGATCGCCGATATTGGCGTCGGACTGCTGGATCAGCCCATGGCCACCGTCCGAAGAGGCGGCAGCCGGCAGAGCCAGAACGAGGGCAAGCAATGCGAAGGTGACTGCGATCAGTTTATTCATTGGTCTTTGCTCAGTGATCGAAGGTCACGCGCTCAGGCTCGGGCTTGACCGCGCCGATGCGCGACCACCAGGGCATGAAGATGAAGAAGGCGAAATAGAACACGGTACCGATGCGCGCCGTCAATGTGAGCAGGTCGGTCGGATGCTGCGTACCGCAATAGCCGAGCCAGATGAAATTGACCACGAACAACGCCAGCATCACTTTCGCGAAGGTACTGCGGTAGCGGATCGACTTGACCGGGCTGCGGTCAATCCAGGGCAGCAGGAACAGGATCAATACCGCCCCACCCATCACCGCGACACCCGGGAACTGCGAGCCGAACATTGCCGGCACAGCACGCAACATCGCGTAATAGGGCGTGAAGTACCAGACCGGCTTGATCAGCTCCGGCGTCACCATCGGATTGGCGGCGATGAAGTTGTCGTGCTCCAGAAACCAGCCACCCATGGTTGGTGCAAAAAACACGATGAACGCCGCGATCAGCAGGAAGAAGCAGGTGCCGAACAGGTCCTTGACGGTGTAATACGGATGGAACGGAATGCCGTCCAGCGGCTTACCGTTGGCGTCCTTCTTTTTCTTGATCTCGATCCCGTCCGGGTTGTTGGAACCCACCTCGTGCAGCGCCATCAGATGCAGGTAGATCAGCGCCGACAGCACCAGCGGCAACGCGATCACGTGCAGCGCGAAGAAGCGGTTCAGCGTCGCGTCGGCGATCACGTAATCGCCGCGGATCAATTCCAGCAGATCCGGTCCAATGACGGGCACCGAGCCGAACAGCGAGGTGATCACCTGGGCGCCCCAATAGGACATCTGGCCCCAGGGCAGCACGTAACCGAAGAATGCCTCGCCCATCAGCACCAGCAGGATGACAACACCCAGCACCCAGATCAGCTCGCGCGGTTTGCGGTAAGAGCCATAGAGCATGGCGCGGAACATGTGCAGATAGACGACGATGAAGAACAGCGACGCGCCAACCGCGTGCATGGTCTGAATCAGCCAGCCGCCATCGACATCGCGGCGGATGTATTCGATCGAATCGAAGGCCTGCATGGCATCGGGTTTAAAATGCATGGTCAGCCAGATACCGGTAAGGATCTGGTTGGCGAATACCACCATTGCCAGCGAGCCGAAGTAGTACCAGAAGTTGAAATTCTTCGGCGCGTAATACTGGCCAACATGGCGGTTGTACCAGGCGGTAGCGCCCGGAGCACGCTCGTTGAACCACTCGTAGCCGGCGTTGATCACATTGCTGATGGCATTGGCCATGATTACGCTGCCTCCGCCGTCGGGTCGACACCAATTTCGATGGTGTTGTCGTCGATGAATCGGTACGGCGGCACCCTGAGATTGGTCGGCGCCGGCACATTCTTGAACACGCGTCCAGCCAGATCGAAACGCGAGCCGTGGCAGGGGCAGAAGAACCCGCCCTTCCAATGGCCATCGAATTCCTGCGGAACCATCTCGGGAAAGAACGTGGGCGCGCAGCCCAGATGCGTGCACACGCCGAGGATGACCGCAATCTCGGGCTTGATGGAGCGCATCTGGTTGACCGCATAGGCGGGCTGGTGATCGATTTTCGAATCGGGGTCGGCCAATTGGTCGGTCAGTGTCGCCAATCCGGCCAACAGCTCCGGCGTGCGCCGGATGATCCATACCGGCTGACCACGCCAACTGAAGTTGAGCTTCTGTCCCGGCTCAATCTTGCTGATATCAGCTATGACCGGCGCGCCCGCACTTTTGGCCCTGTCGCTAGGCAGCAAGGACTTATAAAAGGGCACGGCGGCGAACACACCACCGACACCGCCCACCACCACGGTCGTCGCGGTCAAGAACCGCCTGCGTCCCTGGTTGACACCTTGATCTGCCATACGGCACCCCGAAAAGTTGCTGAAACCTTGTGGTATGACCAGCGGCAGATCGTCATCCGGCGCGGCCAGCAGGAGCCTTCGCAGCGCATCGCAGTCCGCAACACGCGCGCAGAGGCTCCCATAAAGCGCGCAGTGTAGCGGAACGCTTCTTGGCCAGACAATCGCGGGGACTGTGGGTATTGACTCAGTTTGAATTTCCGGCGATGAAATCCTTCTCCCGTCGCGGGAGAAGGTGCCGCAGGCGGATGAGGGAAGCGTTCGATGGTGTCGGGCATTGCCACAACGCAGCGCGCAGACGCCGAGCCCTATCGAACGTTTCCCTCACCCTAGCCCTCTCCCGCAAGCGGGAGAGGGGATCAGGCACGCGTTCCCGGCATACCCGGTGTATTTCAAACTGAGTCGCTGCCGAATTTCGGCATGCGAACACAAAAACAATGGCAGGCTTGCCACAATAGTCGACTCCTCAGGCAGGTCGATCGATGCAAGGATTCATCTCCAGTCTCAAGTTCGTGCTGCAGTTCGCCGTCATCGGCCTGGCCCTGGCCTTTGTCCTGACGCGCCTGTTTCCCGAACATTTTGGCGAAGCCGCACCGCAACCTGTGGTGGTTGCGGCCGCACCCGCTCCATCGTCTTATGCCGAGGCTGTGCGGCGCGCCGGACCCTGGGTGGTGAGCATCTCGGCCGAACGCGTGGTCGCCGCCAGCGCGGCACCCCTGTTCGGTGACCCCACCTGGCGCCGCTATTCCGATGCCTCATCACCGGTGCAGCAGTTGACGCGCAGTCTGGGCTCGGGCGTCATCATGTCGGAGGACGGCTATGTGCTGACCAATCTGCATGTGATTCAGGGCGCGCAGCTGATCCGTATCGGGTTGTGGGACGAGCGCGTAACCTCTGCGACCCTGGTTGGCGCCGATCCGGCTACCGATCTGGCGGTGCTCAAGATCAACGGCAGCAATTTTCCGATCCCGAAATTCGCTGACGAGAGCAAGCTGGAAGTTGGCGACATCGTGCTCGCCATCGGCAATCCCTATGGCTATGACCGCACTGTCACCATGGGGGTGATCAGCGCGACACGACGCAATAATCTGGGGCAATCCCGGCTGGAGCACTTCCTGCAAACGGATGCTGCAGTCAACGACGGAAACTCCGGTGGCGCGCTGATCAATACCCAGGGCGAGCTGGTCGGAATCAACACTGCCACGCTAGGCGATGGCCTGAGCATAGGGTTTGCCATTCCGGCCGTATCCGCGCGCGAGGTGCTGCAGCAGATCGTTGAGCACGGCGAGGTGATTCGCGGCTGGATGGGCGCAGCGTTCTTTGACGCCCCCTACTCACCCGCAGCTGGCAATTCGACTTCGCCACGGGGCGCTCAAATCGCGCAACTGCTGGTCGATGGCCCAGCGGCGACAGCGGGACTGCGTCCTGGTGACATCGTCCTGGAGTTCAATGGCCGGACCGTCACCGATGGCGCCGATCTGCGCCTTCGCGAAGCGGCACTGGCGCCCGGATCAAAAGTAGCGGTCAGAGTGACGCGTGCTGGAATCCCGATCAGCGTAGAATTGGAATTGATCCGTCAGCCAAGCCCGAGTCAGCGTCGCTAAGCCTGCACGATCAGCCCGAATTCACACCCGACAGCGCGTTCAAATAACGCTGCCGCAGCAGCGCCACACGCTCGACATAGACTTTGGTTTCTTCATACGGCGGCACGGTGCCGCGATACTTGGCTACCGCGCCTTCGCCGGCGTTGTAGGCGGCGGCGACCAGGGTCACATCGCCGTCGTAACGCTTGAGCAATCCTGCCAGATGCTCGACCCCGGCCTTGATGTTCTGACCGGCATCGAAGGCATCGGTCACGCCATACATCCCTGCTGTGGCAGGCATCAGCTGCATCAGGCCCTGCGCGCCCTTCTTGGACAGCGCCATCGGGTTGTAGGCCGACTCGGCATGGATCAAGGCTCTGATCAAAGCGATCTCGACGCCGTATGCCGTGGCCGCGTTGGATATCTCGGTGGCGTAGTCGGTAGTGTTCAGCGCAATGGCGTTCCAGTTGATGCCGGAGCGCACACCGCAGGCATAGCAGCCGCCAACCAATACCGTCTGGTAACTGTGTCCACGCGGCGGCTTGCTTGAAAACACCACCACGCCGCCCTGAGTATGTTTGTAGTAAACGTCTGCGCGCTGTACCGACGCCGTGGCACGCCGGCTGCCCGCAGCCGGCGCCAGCATCACGTGTTGCCGGTTGCACGGAAGGTTGGTGTAGGTGACGACACCTTTGCTCTTGCAGGTATGCACGCCGCCGGCTGCCTGGACACCAGGCGACACCCAGCTGGCAGCCAGAGCAAACAACACCATTGCGATCCAACGCGTCGTCATTTTCCTGATTCCCGAACCTGAACGGCCAGTAAGACCGTCTTTCCCGGCCCAAGTTTCCTGCAGTTGCCGGCAAATTGCCAGTGGCAGACCTTGACCTTGAACCGTAAACATGGGTGACATGGCTATAATTCGGCCCCCTTAGACGGTGCGACACCTCATGGCAGGCAAGCTTTATATCAAGACCCACGGCTGCCAAATGAACGAGTACGACTCGGACAAGATGCGCGACGTGCTCAATGCCGCACATGGCCTGGAGATCACCGACAACGAGCTTGAGGCCGATGTCATTCTGATCAATACCTGTTCGATTCGCGAGAAGGCTCAGGAAAAAGTGTTCTCGCAGCTCGGCCGCTGGAAGGAGTTGAAAGCCGCCAACCCGCAGCTGGTAATTGGTGTGGGCGGCTGCGTCGCATCACAGGAAGGCGAGGCCATCATCAAGCGCGCGCCCTATGTGGACCTGGTGTTCGGCCCGCAGACCCTGCACCGCCTGCCGGCGATGATCGAAGCTCGGCGCGCCGAGCACAGGCCGCAGGTCGATATCAGCTTTCCGGAAGTCGAGAAGTTCGACCATATGCCGGAACCGCGCATGGAAGGCCCGACCGCCTTCGTCTCGATCATCGAAGGCTGCAGCCGCTATTGCAGTTTCTGTGTGGTGCCCTATACGCGCGGCGAAGAAGTTTCACGTCGCTTCGACGACGTCATCGCCGAAGTAGTGGCGCTGGCCGATCAGGGCGTGCGCGAAGTGAATCTGCTGGGCCAGACCGTGAACGCTTATCGCGGCGAGATGCACGACGGCGAGATCGCCGACCTCGCCTTGCTGATCGAATCCATCGCGCAGATCCCCGGCATCGGCCGCATCCGCTTCACTACCTCGCATCCGCTGGAATTTTCCGATCGTCTGATCGATTGTTATGCGCGCGTTCCCAAACTTGCCAACTACCTGCATTTGCCAGTGCAATCCGGATCGGACCGAATCCTGGCGGCAATGAAACGTGGCCATACCGCGATCGAATACAAGGCGCGCATCCGCAGGCTGCGCGAAGTGCGTCCAGACATCTGCGTCAGTTCGGACTTCATCGTCGGCTTTCCCGGCGAGACCGGGAAAGACTTCCAGGCAACGATGAAACTGATCGACGATATCGGCTTCGATCAGAGTTTCAGCTTCGTCTACTCACGCCGCCCCGGCACACCGGCCGCCAGCCTGCTCGATGAAGTCAGCGCCGAAGAAAAGCACGCCCGACTCACCCATCTGCAAACGACGATCAATGCCAACTCGGCGCGGATCAGTCAGGCCATGATCGGCAGCGTTCAGACGATCCTCGTCGAAGGACCGAGCAGGAAGAATCCCCGGCAGATGTGCGGACGCACCGAGAACAACCGCATGGTCAATTTCGACGGGCACCCACGTTTGATCGGGCAGTTCGTCGACGTCATCATCACCGAAGCCGTCACCAATTCGCTGCGGGGGCGCATTGCCATAAACGCCGAGGAGGCCGCATGAAGCACGTAGGACTAATGCTGCTCTTGTTCCTCGCCAGTTCCGTCGGACACAGTTTTGACCCTGCCGAGCCGGCCTTGGCCGAGGGGCTTTCCAACCTCTATCAGGTGTCGCCGACGCTTTATCGCAGCGCGATGCCTGACGAACCCGGCTTCGGATCACTGCAGCAGATGAAGATCGCCAGCGTGCTTTCTTTGCGATGGAATCCGGATCCTGTTGACCCAAACCCAGACATTGGGCCACGCCGTCTGCATATCCCGATCCGCACATGGAATTTGGACGAAGCCCATGTGGTGGAGTTCCTCAAGCTCGCCAGCGATCCGGCCAACCAACCCATGCTGGTGCACTGCAAGCATGGCGCCGACCGCACTGGCACCATGGTGGCGGCGTATCGCATCGTGGTGCAGGGCTGGAGCAAGGAAGAGGCGCTAGCTGAAATGAAGGAAGATCAGTACGGGCATCACTGGCTCTGGACCAACTTGAGGCACTTCATTCGAAACATGGATGTTGAACGCGTTCGAAAGGCAGCGGGACTGGCGGATACGGCTGCTCCGGTTCCGCATCAGCCCAACTGATTGCGCAACCAGGCCCTGGCCATCGCCCAGTCGCGATAAACGGTGCGTTCGTCGATCTCGAACAGGCAGGCTACCTCACTGACCTCCAGACCGGCGAAATACCGCAGCTCCACCATCTCGGCCATGCGTGGATCGAGCACCGCCAATTGCTTGAGTGCTTCGTCGAGCGCAGGCAGATCGGTGTTCTCGTCGATCGGCAGCGCCATGGCTTCGACAAAATCGACTTGCTGCCACACCCCACCGCCCCGCTTCTCGCGCATCTTGGCGCGGGCGCGATCCATCAACACCTGGCGCATCAGCTTGGCGGCAGTGGCGAAGAAATGTTTGCGGTTGCTGATGTCGAGTTTTTCGGCACCGAGCAGCCGCACGAACACATCGTTGATCAGCGCCGTCGGCTGCAGCGTCTCGTGACCCAGATTGCCGCGCAGCTCGCTCGCCGCGATCCGGCGCAAATCGCTGTACACAAAGGGCAGCAGACGCTCCAGCGAGTCCGAATCCCCCTCGCTCCAGCGCTTCAACCAGCCGGTGACATCACCCGCGTCCGCCGTCATCCACTGAACTCCGCATGCACTGCCGCACCGAGTCTAGCTCGGAATACCGATACCTCGACATACATCGACCTGCCTTACGATTCATGGCGCAATCCGTACACTCAACGCGCCGGAGCGTCAACCGGATGCGCAAGCACATTTTCAACAATATCCACGATTCGCGCCACCGCGCCGCGCTCCCGTTCCATCGCCGCCAGCGCCGCCAGGCCCATCGAGCGACGCGTATCGCTTTCCGCCAACAGTCGCGCCACCGCATCGCCGAGCTCGGTAGGATTTTGCACACGCAGCGCTGCGCCGTCGTGAATCAGGCTTTCGGTGATCTCGGCAAAATTGAACGTATGCGGCCCGACGATCACAGGCACCGCAACGGCAGCGGGCTCCAGCACATTGTGCCCCCCAATCGGATCGAAACTACCTGCCACGAAGGCGACATCGCAGGCGGCGAAAAAATTCATCAGCTCACCCAGGGTATCGGCAACGAAGCACTGGGTGTCGTGACGTGCCACGGTGTCGTCGCTGCGCGTCAGCGTACGGAATCCGTAGCCACGGCACAGCTGGGCCACCGGTCGAAATCGCTCGGGATGGCGCGGCGCTATGACCAGCAGCGCGTCCGGAAATCTACGCAGCACCCGAGTATGTGCTTCCAGAACCGACGCCTCTTCGCCCTCATGCGTACTCGCGGCTACCCAGACGGGTCGTGCCTCGCCCCAGTATTCGCGCAGCACCTTGCCGACACGGTCCAGACCGGGCGGAATGCGCATGTCGAATTTCACGTTTCCGACCACGCGCATGCGCTCCGGGCGAGCGCCCAGCTGTTGCAGACGCGCCGCGTCCTGCTGGCTGGATGCTGCGACAAAACTCGCGCTGCGGATCGCCGCCCGCGCCAACGGACGCACCGGACCATAGCCACGCAACGAACGTTCGGACAGGCGCGCATTCGCCACCACAATGGGAATACGCCGCCGCCGGCAGTAGTAGAAGAGGTTCGGCCAGATCTCGGTTTCCATCACCACCGCCAGACGCGGACGCACCCGGTCCAGAAAGCGTTTCACCGATCCGGGCAGGTCGTAGGGCAGATAGACATGAAACACGCGATCGCCGAAGAGCTTTTGCACCCGCGCCGAGCCAGTGGGCGTGACCGTGGTGATCACAAACGCCTGTCCTTCGAAGCGCCGCATCAGCGCCTCGATCAGCGGAGCCGCAGCATTGACCTCGCCCACCGACACCGCATGCACCCAGATCGAGTCGGGCAGGCCGGAGTCTTCAAAAAATCCGAACCGCTCGCGCCAGCGTCCGAAATACTCGCGATAACGCAGCCCGCGCAGCGCCAGGCGATACAGGATCACCGGTGTCAACAGGCGCATCGTCAGGTTGTACAGCTGGCGCAGAAAAAACATCGAGGCGGTGGCGGCGTTGCGGGCGTGCAGCATAGCCGAGCATGACCGGGCTACGGTCAACACCGGGCGAGTGAATAGTCAGGCCGTGGAAGCAACTGTCTTTGTCGGAGCGGTGCCCCGCCGCGAAAGGGCATCGATACCCGTTCGCGACGGGACGCAGCTCCCGCAGCGCGCCGATGGCTCGGCACGCGGTTAAGATGCGCGATGCGTTTCGACTACTCATTACTCTCACCCGTTCACTGGGCGAGCTGGATCGGCATCGGCATCATGGTGCTGTTTGGCAATCTGCCTGGCGTCATCGGGCGTCCGCTCGGACGCGGGCTGGGATGGCTGCTGCATTTGCTGGCACGCAGCCGCGTGCGGGTGGCAAGACGGAATCTGGAACTGTGCTTCCCGCAGCGGGATTCGGCGCAGCGCCAGCAGCTGATGCGCAAAAGTTTTGCGTCGCTGGGCGAGGGCGCCTATGAATTTGCTCGCGCCTGGTGGGGCCGCGCGCGCGGTCTGGAAGTCGAACGTATCGAAGGGCTGGAGATTCTCGCCGAGTTCAAACGCCAAGGACGCGGCGTGCTGTTGTTGTCCGGGCATTTTCTGACGCTGGAAATCTGTGGTCGGCTGCTGTGCGGTCATATCGAGCTTGCCGGTTTCTATCGTCGCCACGAGCAACCCGCACTCGAATGGGCGGTGAAACGTGGCCGCGCACGCTATGCGGTGGCGATGTTCGCGCGCGAGGAACTGCGCTCTGCGGTGCGCCACGTCAAGCACGGTGGCGTGCTGTGGTATGCACCCGACCAGGATATTCGCGGTAAGGATTCGGTGTTCGCGCCATTTTTCGGGATTGCGGCAAACTCCTTCGCCGCCACGCATCATCTCGCCCGACTCACCGGCGCCGCCGTGGTGCCCTATTTTCATCACCGCGACGGCACCGGCGGCTATGTCTTGCGTATCGGCGCTGCCCTCGAAAATTTCCCCACCGATGACGTCGTCGCCGACACCGCTGCCGTCAACGATCTGATTGAACAGATGGTACGCGAGGCGCCGGACGAATATCTTTGGGTCCACAAACGTTTCAAGACGCGACCCGCCGGCGAGGCTTCACTGTATTAAAGAAACCTGATCAAGATCGGAGCCGCGGTGGTGATCTATTCAGCGGTCCTGATTGTCTTCCAGTATCGGATATCGATACCGTAGCGCTGGTTACCGCGTTGACAGGCGCGGCGGCCGCAGAATCCGTTCCAGCTTGAACCAAGGAGTGTTTCATGGCGTGGTTACTCGGTTTTCTCGGCGCGGTATTTGGGCTGATGGCAGGCGCTACAGGAGAGTGGGCGTTGGGTATGGTCGGAGGCGCCGCGATCGGAGCGCTGCTCGGCTCGTGGATTGCGCTGCGCGATCGATTGGGTGCGTTGGAACAGCGAGTGCGCATTGCCGAAACGCGACCCTGGCAGCGCCCAGAGGCGACACCTGCTGCGGCGCCGATTCAAACGGCCGCTCCCGGCACCGCAGGCGCAACGACCAAGGTGGCGGAACCCGAGGCCGTGGTCGCCGAGCGCGTCCCGGTTGCGGCTGCACGGCCGGCGCCAGCCAATCCTATTCCATCTGCAGCGACCGCCAATGTGGATGCGTCTTCGGAGCCGGACGAAATCCTGCCGGCGCATTTGCGCGCAGCCTCACCGGAAACCATCACGTCCTCCGCTGCATCTGCCGCAGCAGAGCCGCCACACTCCACAGATCGGTATGAGCAAAGAGCACGAGGGCGACATCAGACTGCATCTGCTGCCGCAGAGCCGCCGCGCTCGACCGCGTCCAGCACGTCGGCCGCGACGCCAGAAGACAATGCCACGGCGACTGCCGCGGTTCAAAGACAGCAGGCCGACGAAGCTTGGGCGCGCGCCACCGCAAGCGCGACCGACACCAGCGTGCCCAGTGATGCTTCGGGATTCTGGCGTTGGTTTGGTGAGGGCAACTGGGTTGCGAAGATCGGTATTGGTCTGCTGTTTATCGGCGTGGGCGCCCTGCTCAAGCTCGCGGCGCAGGAGGGCTGGCTCACCTTCCCTATCGAATACCGCTACATCGCAGTTGCGATCGCAGCCATTGCTGCACTCGGACTCGGCTGGAAGCAACGCCACAAGCGTCCGATCTTCGCTCTGAATCTACAGGGTGGCGCCGTAGGCATTCTGCTGTTGGCGGTTTTTTCGGCGTACAAGCAGCATGGGCTACTTTCCTCCGAAATGACCTTCACGTTGTTGCTGGTTCTGGTAGCCGGCTGCGCCGTACTCGCCATCCTGCAGAACTCGCTGGGACTGGCCGTATTCGGCATCATCGGCGGCTTCGCCGCACCGATCCTGGCTTCGACCGGATCGGGCAATCATGTCGCGCTCTTCAGCTACTACGCCCTGCTCAATCTCGCCATCATCGCGATCAGCTGGAGCAAAGGCTGGCGCATCCTCAATCTGCTCGGGTTCCTGTTTACCTTCGTCATCGGCGCGACCTGGGGCTGGCGCAGCTATCAGCCCGATTTGTTCGACAGCACCGAGCCGTTCCTGATTCTGTTCTTCCTGATGTACTTGTTGATTCCACTGCTGCCGGCACTGCGCAACCCGGATCCTGAAACCCGTGACCGCGTCGATGGCTCGCTGGTGTTCGGTACGCCGCTGATCGGATTCGGCCTGCAGGCATCGCTGCTACAGAACGACCGCTTCGGCCTGGCCTGGAGCGCGCTGGTACTCGCGGCTATCTACGCCCTGCTCGCCTGGTGGGTATGGCGTCATGCCGGGCTTTCGCGCTGGCGCAAAGCCTATGCGGGACTCTCGCTGGTGTTCGCCACGCTGGCGGTACCGCTGGCCCTGTCCGCACGCTGGACGTCGGCGGTGTGGGCCGTTGAAGGCGCCTTGCTGGTCTGGCTCGGCATCCATCAGGACGAGCGCCGCCTGCGCTGGGTCGGCTTGCTGATGCAGGCGCTGGGTGGCATATCGCTGCTGATTGCCGTCGGCGACCATTGGCCGGCGCATCAGGACCATGCCTTCGCGTTCGGCGCCTTGCTGGTCACCATCGCCGGCCTGTTCAGTGCCGTGCAGTATCAGCGCAATGGCGCCGGACAGTCGTTGACCTGGATGCTGGCGGGCTGGTCCTTCATCTGGTGGTATCTCGCCGGAATGATGGAAATCGAACGTCATGCACCGGAAGGGCGAGAGGTCGATATCGCACTGCTGTTCCTCACGCTGACCGGCCTGCTTGGCGCGCTGCTGCGTCGTGTCCTGGCGTTCCGCCCGTTCGGTTGGCCGGCGCATTTCGGATTGTTGCTGGCACTGCCGCTGGTGGCGATGATGACGCTGGCGCACGACACCCCGCTGTCCGATCAGGGCTGGCAGGCATGGTTGATCTATGGCCTGGCCTCGTTGATCACGCTGCGCATTCTGGATCGCGACGGCTCGCCGGGCGTGTCGTGGTCGCATGCATTCTGGTGGCTGGCAGCGCCGGTGATCGCCTGGATCGAAATCCGTGATTGGTTGGATATGCAGAGCAATCTGGGCGAGGGCTGGCGTATCGCGGCATTGAGCCTGCCGATCCTGCTGCCGCTGGGCCTGATGTGGAAGCGCATCGCTATCGCAGGATTCCCGGTGGCCGATGGCATCGAAGGGCTGCGGCGAATGCTGATGCCGATTTTCGCAGTCGCTGCGGTACTGATCGCGGCGGTGATCCTCACGTTGCCTGGTGGTTCGGAACCGCTGCCCTGGTTGCCGATACTCAATCCTCTGGAACTCACGCAGATTGCCGCAGTGCTGATGGTCGTGCGCTGCATCGCCGATGGGCTGGATGAGGATCTTCGCGACAGCAGCTTCTACACGCTGATACTGGCGTTTGGTTTCGTTGCGTTGTCGGCAGCAACCTTGCGCGCAACGCATCATCTGGGTGGTGAAGCCTGGGGCGCGGACATGCTGACGCGCGCGCTGCCGCAGTCCGCACTGTCGATCGTCTGGACCCTGCTTGGCATCATCGCGATGCTGATCGGCGCGCGTCATACGCGACGAGCGACCTGGATCGCCGGTGCTTCGGTGCTGGGTCTGGTATTGGCCAAGCTGCTGCTGATCGACATGCGCTTCCTCGGCGATCTCTGGGGCATCGTCTCGCTGCTTGGTGTCGGCGCCTTGTTCGTTGCAGTGGGCTTCTTCGCGCCGATGCCGCCGCGCGAGCGCGATGAGGGGTCATCGGGATGAGGAACGTGCTGCTTTGCCTATTGTTGCTGCAGGTCGTGCCGCTGATGGCGGCAACCCATGTCAACAGCGACGCTCCTGCAGGTTCGATCGTGGTTGCCGACTATGCCTGGCAGTTTCCCCTGCACATTGATGCATCCTCCGATGTGCACGTACTCGAAATCACACCCGATATCTATCGCTCGGTCGCGGATTCAGAACTGCTCGATCTACGGCTGATCACAAAGGAAGGTCGCGAGGTCGGGTTTGGCCCTATCCCGACTGCGCCGGTAGAGCGATGGCGCGAGATGCCCTGGGCGATGCAGCGTCTGGGCACGACCTACGAGCCCATGCCGAGCCAGGCATTCACCGCTGCAGAGACTGCGGACGGCGATCGTGACGACTACGGCCTGCGCCTGCGACCCGGGGAATATGCGGCGCGTGCCGCGATCAAACTCAAATCGAATGCCCAGGATACGGTGCCTATCCGCAGCATCCGTATCGAGTGGTCGGCGTCTGCCGATCTGCCCGAGGCTACGCGCTGGTGGGTGAGCAGCGACCATGGCGACACCCGAGTGATCCTGCCCGACCGCGTTGTCAGCCACTACGATTCCAGCCAAGCCAAAGGGCAGACGCGAATGACGTTCGTCGCGCCCAATACGCTGGATCTGCGTGATTTGCTGGTGCGTGTCCAGGCGATCCCATCGAGCCTGACTTTCGACGCTGCTTTCGCCGAATACGAACCCGACCCGGCGCATTATCAACACAGCGTCGAGCCCGGCGCTTTCAACTATCACGACCAGATCAAGGGTACACATGGCTTCATGCTGGAAGGTCCCTTCCCCGTGCATGCTGCCGCTATCGAGCTGGTTGGCGGCGACGCTCTGGCCACGGTGACACTGCTCACGCGGGACACCCGATCACCGTGGTGGCAGGAACTCGGCAGCACCACGGCTTTCGCAGTAAAGGTTGAGCACGCGCGCATCGATCGTGATCGAATACTGTTCGACCCGACGCGGCACCGGCAATGGCTGCTGCGCAGCACACCGGCATTGAGTACCGCGCCAAAACTACGCATGTATTACCGCCCCGACCGATTCCTGATCGCGCACGCCGGCCCCGACGATCTCATTCTTCTCGCCGGCCACCGCAGTGCCAGGCGCCCCAGTTATCCGGTAGACGCGCTGATGAACGATCTGCGCGAACGCTTCGGCGAAAACTGGTCGCCCGCCCCGGCACGCGCCGGCGTACGCGGCGAAATCAAAGGCATCGCCGCGCTCAAGGCGCCACCACCGCCACCGCCCTATCGGAAGTGGGCGTTGTGGGCTGCACTCGTGCTGGGTGCAGCAGTAATTGCGTGGATGGCGCTCAGTCTCTTGAAGGAATCACGAGACGAAAGCAGGAGCTGATATGAAACGCAACCGTTCGCAAGTAGTGATCTGGTTTGAAATCTATTCCAACGGCAATAGCCCGTAGGCTGGCGGTGAGCGCAGCGAAC
>JANMUE010000227.1:0-4059 GCA_031391205.1 Lysobacterales bacterium
AGCACCGAGGGTCGCACCCAGAAGATCGTGGCGCGCAATCATCAGTATCTGGGCGTCAACCGCGCCATCGATAAGCTACGCAGTAATGACACTGAAGTGCAGGCCGGCAAGCTTGGGGTGTTCTGGCATACGCAGGGCAGCGGCAAAAGTTACTCGATGGTGTTCTTCTGTCAGAAGCTGCATCGCAAGGTGTCGGCGCGTTACACCTTTGTGTTGCTCACCGATCGCAAGGAACTCGACCGGCAGTTGTACGACACCTTTGTTGGCTGCGGGGTGTCCACCAACAAGCGCGACAAGGCCACCGGCGCGGCGGGGCTGGAGCGGTTGCTGAAAGACGAAAACCGCCGCTACGTGTTCAGCCTGATTCACAAGTTTCATGCGCGGGTCACGCGGGCCTGGAACAACCGTGACGACATCATCGTGGTGTCCGACGAGGCGCACCGTACTCAGTACGGCCGGTTGGCGATCAATATGCGCTCGGCCTTGCGTAGCGCGAAGTTCATTGGTTTTACCGGCACGCCGCTGATTGATGATCGTGAGCGCAGTGCCACCGAACAAACCTTTGGCCGCTATGTCTCCGTTTACGACTTTCAGCGAGCCGTGGCCGACGGTGCCACCCTGCCGCTGTACTACGCCAACCGTGGCGAAAAACTGAAGTTGATTGATCCGGAACTGAATGCGCGCATTGAGGCGCGCATTGATGCGGCACGGGCTGATGGTGAACTGACTGAGGAGCAGGAAGAAAAGTTGTACCGCGATCTGGCGCGGGACTATCCGGTGCTGACCTCGGATACCCACTTGCAGGACGTGGCCAATGACTTCGTGAATCACTACCACCAACGCTGGCGGTTGATGGAAACCCCCGCCAAGCCCGGCGAGCCGGTCAACTATGGCGGTAATGCCAAGGCCTTGATAGTCAGCATCGACAAGATCACCTGCGTGCGCCTGTATGAGTTCATCCGCGACGCTTGGCAGGCCAAGATTGTTGAACTCAGCGCCCGGCTGACCAGTGAGCGGGATAGGTATGTCGCCAAAGGCATGACGCCCCCAGAAAGCCTGCGCCGCGATCAGGCGCAGATCGACTGGATGCAACAAACCCAGATTCACCCGGTATTTAGTGCCGCCCAGAATGAAGTGAAGGACTTTGCGGCCGAGAAGATTGATGTGCGGCCATATCGTGCCCGCATGATCAAGGGCATCGATGGCCGCGATATGGAAGAGTGCTTCAAGGATGGCAAGCATCCGTTTCGTGTGGCGGTGGTCTGCGCCATGTGGCTGACCGGCTTTGACGTGAAGTCGCTGGCAACGCTGTACCTCGATAAGCCCATGAAGGGCCACACCTTGATGCAGGCCATAGCCCGCGTGAACCGCGTGGCGGCGAACAAGAAGAATGGCTTGGTGATTGACTACAACGGCATGCTCAAGAGCTTGCGTAAGGCGTTGTCGACTTATGCCAAGCGTGACGTGGAGGGTGCTGGTGACCCTGTCGATGGAGAAAGCGACCCGCTGCAGGATGAAACCCAAGCGCTGGTTGCGTATGCGGCTGCCATCGCTCGCGTCCGTGCACATCTGCAACGGTTGGGATTTGAGTTGGATGATTTGGTGAATGCATCGCAAGGTGAGCAGCGCTGGCATCAGTTGCTCGCGGCGCAGCGGTGTGTGTCGCGTTCACTCGAAGATCGAAAGACCTTCCTGGTACTGGCCGAGGACGTATCTGATCGCCAGCGCGGGCTATTTCCGCATCCTGGCTTGCAGGAGTACGACGGCGAAGAAAGCGCGATTGCCGCTATCTACAATCAATTGCAAAAGCCCAAACCCAAAGTGGATACCAGCGCCATCATGCGCGAGATACGCGGGGTGATCGATACCTCCCTGGATGTAGTGGATGAGGGTGGGGTCAAAGTCGCTCCCAAGCAGTACGATTTGTCGGGCATTGATTTTGAACGCCTGCGAGCCGAATTCGCCAAATCTGAATACAAGGAAACAGCGTTGTTGACCTTGCAGGAGCGAATCCAGGCAAGACTGGATGCCCTACTGCGACGCAACCCGGCACGGGTGGACTTGTACCAGCGCTATCAGGAAGTCATTGCTGCCTATAACCGAGACAAGGATAACGCTGAAATTCAGCGGGTCTTTGAAGAATTGCTGCGCGTACATGATGAGCTGGGTGAGGCGGAGCGTAGCTATATCCGCGAGGGCTTTGCCACGCCTCAGGAGCAAGCAGTATTCGACTTGCTCAGCAAGGACAAGGCGGACGTCACCAAGGCGGATATCGCCAAAATCAAGAAAGTGGCAGCCGAACTTATGCGTGTGGTGCTGAATCGCACCAGTGAAATGGGTGACTTGAAAGATCGTGCCTCTACGCAGGCCAAAATGAAGGCGGCCATCATTGACGGCTTGCTGGAGGGGATGCCGGAGGCTTATTCAAGCGATGATATTGAGGTGCGTGCGGCAGTGGTCTATCAATACATCCAGAAGCAGTTGCAGCTAGGCTTGTCCTTGCACTGAGTTGTAGGGATTGTGCAAGCGCCGCTTGCACAATTGACTTGTGGTCGAATGGAAGGGGATTTACGAGACGCGACACTAGCGCAAGGCAGCTAACTGATTGCGAATGCTGGTTTCCTGAAGCTTGGTGGTGTCGTCGGCGTTGGCGACGCAATCCAGTAGTGCCGTGAACGTGATGTTGGGTAATGCGGTAATCAGGCTGATCTGCCGCTGCTTGAGTTTGCGCTGCAGGCTGCTGATGTCAAAGTCTTCAAGACTACGCAGGTCAACCCAGCTTTTGGCGCCAAGCGGTGGACTGAGTACACCGAGATAAAAGCCGGGATAGGGATCGCCGTGATAACAAGGGGGTTGCTCGGGGCGGCCATGGGCACGACTGGTGAGTAGACGTGCGACCACATCCCCAGCAGGGGTGAAGGCAAGAACCACAAAGTATTTGGTTTCATAGCGCCCGGTTTCAGCGCTGAGATAAAACTGGTCGTGTCGGTAGAGTTGACCGGGTTGCATTTCACATCCGTGTGGCAATGATTATTTAATGGTGCTGGCGAGTGGCTGCAAGAATACTTTCGCGTTCGTGCGCGGCTTCAAGTATGGCGTCGCGGTTGGGATCGTTATCGGGAACGGCCAGCGCATAGGGAATGCGCGTGTTGTTGCCGCGTCCGTCATCCCATATCTTCGCCCACGGGCCACGCTCCACATGCGTCACGTTGACCATGGGCATCGCAAAGTCGTCGCAGAACCGCGTGGCCAGTTCCTGCATGATGCGCAACTCGCGTTTGGTGAACTGACGGTCGTCAAACTGTATTTTCGCCACGACCTGCTCACGCACGTGGTCGATCACCTTTGTCGGAACGACGTAGACGGCCTTGCTTAGATCGGCCTCAGGTTCGTCCCACTCCTGCACGAGTTCCGACGGCACTGGGCCCATTTTCCAGGCGAGGTAATCCATCTCCGTGACACTGCGGCCAGTCTCACGGAAATGATTGAAATCGAGAAGATAGAGCAGTTTGAACAGCTTGACCTTGCCGCAATACTTCGTGTTGTTCGCAAAGAACACGATGGCGTTGATCAGTTTCTCGCGGTGTGTCTGTATAAGCATAGTCATAGTGTGCGCGAGGTGCCGGGTCCATTGGCTAGGATGGCCCGCAAAATATCTGGATTATGCGGTGGTGGCAAGTACAGCCGTCGGTTGCTTGCTGGTGGTGCTGGCCATTGTCTTCACACTGCGCTGGGTGCCGGACCATTCGACACCTAGCCATCCTCTCACTCAAACACGCTCAGGATGCTTTGGTACTTTTCGATGTAGCCGCGATTTTCATTGTTGTATCTCGGAATTGTCACGGGGGCGACGCCTGTAGCGGTTGCTTTCCAAAGGCAGGGGCAGGTCACCTTCTTTCCTTGAGGTGCTTCTCCCGGACGGCGCAGCTCGTCAAGCTTGACCCGCATCCTTTTCATGACGTTGTAGAGCTTCGTGACATTCCTCGGTCCGCCGTTGTAGGCGGCAACGGGAAAGATGCCGAGCACCTGCATGTTGTCGCGATACGCGAGGCGAATGTC
>JANMUE010000242.1:0-4170 GCA_031391205.1 Lysobacterales bacterium
TCGAAGGTCCGCGCGAGCGCCTGGAGGCGATTCGCAACTCGACCCGGCGTGCCAAGGAGCATGTGCTGACGCTGCCGCGCAAGGCGATGATGCAATACACCATGGTACTGATGGCGCCCTACATGCTGTCCCTGCTCACCGGCATGGGCGGAAGAACCCGACCGATGTTCAACGTGACCATTTCCAATGTTCCGGGTCCCGAGCGCGCACTTTATTTCCGCGGCGCACGCTTGGAGGCCGCGTTCCCGGTATCCCTGGTAACGCATGGCCAGGCACTGAACATCACCTGCCAGAGCTACGCAGGAACCCTGGCGTTCGGCTTTACCGGCTGCCGCGATACCCTGCCGCATATGCAGCGCATTGCCACTTATACCGGTGAGGCGCTGGTGGAACTCGAACTGGCGTTGAGCATTGGCGAACCGCCACAGCATCCCGCCTCAGCAACACGCAAGACAGCGGCGACTAAACAGCTGACTGAATCGACCCGCAAACGAAAATCGACGGCAGCGAAGCCGGCAACTGCGCCACGCAAATCCGTTTCTGCCAAAACCGCGCAGGCACCTGAACCCGCTCAGCCCAAGCCCAAACGCAAGACGCGCGGATAGATTTTCTTGCCGCAGGTGCCGCCGAACTGATCGCTGCAGCACATGCTCATTGCAGCGATGGTGCGGTGGCGACAACGCCGGTTGCGCGCGCGCCCAAGAGCGCGCGCAGCCTCTGCCCTACCGGCAAGTGCTCAATACCGGCAAGTGAATCGACCAGCTGTCGGCGAGCGGCTCGATCTGCGGGATTGAGCAGCATGATTTGTGCTTCCAGGCGCCAAGGCGAATGTGCAGCGGCACCAATCCGGTCGAGGTATTCCAGCAGAGCCCGCGCATGGAACCGGGATTGGTCGGCGATGCCAAGCGCATCGCACAAACGCATCGCATCGCCCAGGAACAACATGCGCCGGTTCGGCCCTGCCATACCGAGTTTATGCGCACCCTGCATTGCAGTTGCCAGCAGGGCGCGCGCAGCGTCTGGATTGCCACGTGCTGCCTCACTGCGGCCCGCGGTCAACGCTGATAATTCCGTGCTCAGCGCACGCGGATTCTGCTCACACTGCGCCGACGCATCGAGCGCCTTTACACTCGTTTCGGCTGCTTCATTCAGGCGCAGCAACAGCGACATGCGCGCTCGATATAGGTGGGTACTGGCCAGAGCACAGCCGCCTGCACCTTGTTCAATCTGCGCTGGCAGCAATGCATCGAGCAGCGCAATGGCAAGTTCGCTGTCTTCACGCGCCATCGCCAACTCGGCACGCTGCAGCAATATCGACAGCCGTGGCCGCTGCAATTGCTGGGAGCTGCTGAGTTGCTCGGCCTGTTCCAGATACTGCCGAGAAAGCTCCAGTTCGCCCCGATACATTTGTGCTGGTGACAATGCCATCAGGGTTTCGACGATGCTGCCCACTGGAACTTCCAATTGCTGCTTCTTCTCCAGCGCATCTTTGAGCAATGTCAGGGCGGTGTTCAGTTCGCCCGCACCCAGAAGTACCGAGGCATAGTCGTGCTGCGCCATGGCGGCTTCGGCGCAACGCAGACCCCGCGAACAATCGGCGTTATAGGCCTGCAACATCCCGCCACCGATTCGAACCGCGTCGTCGACCTGTCCGCGATTGATCGCGATCACCATCGACAATTTATGCAGCATCGCCCGCGGCACGCCTTCGGGCAGCCGCTGCGGGGGAATCTGCAGCAGTTTTTGCAGGCGCAGGTCGGCGCCATTCAAATCGCCTTTGCGCAGCAGGGTTCGTGTCATCTCGACCTGGTTTTCCACGCGCAGCCGTGCGTAAGGCGGCATGCCGTCGGTCGACTTTTCCGCATCGGTCAGAAGCGCTTCGGAACGCGGCACATCGTTCATGTGACGCAGCACATTGCCCAGCGTCGTCTGCAGCTCGGCGCGAACCTCGGGCTGATCATCAAGGTCCTGCATAAGCCGTTTGCTGGCCTCATAGACCAGCTCCGGCACCGTCGGCATTTCCTCGGCGCTCCGGTTCGGTGCCGTCTCACGCAGGATATCCACCATCAAATCACGCACTGCATTCGCCCGCGCCGCCTCACTGCGCGCTGCATGCGCCTGCCACAGTGCTACGCCAAGGCTGGACAGCACCGCCAGCAACATCATCGAAACCGCGGCTACCCCGCCGCGATGTCGCTGAATGAATTTACGCGTTCGATACCAGTGCGAAGGCGGATGCGCCGAGACCGGCAGGCCATTCAAATGCCTTTCAATATCATCACCCAGCACACCAGCGGAGGCGTAGCGCCGTCCGGGCTCAGCCTCCAGGGCCTTGAGCATGATGTTGTCCAGATCACCGCGCAGCAGCATGGATGATGCCGGCGCAGGCACGGCAGCGCTCGGAACGTCGACAACACTGGACGACGGCCGTCGTGGCGGATATTCGCGCGGGCGCTCGCCCACCAGCAACTCGTGCAGAAGGATACCGAGCGCATAGACATCCGTGGCGGTGGTAATCGCCGCACCACCAAACTGCTCCGGTGCGGCGTATTCCGGTGTAAATGCGGCCATCCCAGTACCGGTCTCGGGCTCGTCGGCATCCAGAAGTTTGGCTACGCCAAAGTCCAGCAGCTTGACGGTACCGCCCGCCGTGACCAGAATGTTTGAGGGCTTGATATCGCGGTGCACGATCAGGGCGCGATGTGCTGCATCGACCGCGCGACAGACACTGAGCATCAGATTCAGACGCTCGCGAAGACCCAACTGCTGATTGGCGCAATGCTCAGTGATCGGCTCGCCTTCGATGTATTCCATGGCCAGATAGGGCACACCGGCTTCAGTCACGCCACCATCTATCAGCCGCGCGATGTTAGGGTGCGAAAGCGCCGCCAGGGCACGGCGTTCGCGCCGGAACAGACGTTGCTCAAGTTGAGAAAACAGGCCGCGACGCAGCAACTTCACAGCGACACGCTGGTCGAAGTCAGCCGACTCCCGTTGCGCCAGAAAGATCGCGCCCATGCCGCCCTTTCCAATCAACCGCAGCAGGCGGAAGGGTCCGACGGTGTGACCGATCCAATGTTCGCCCTCGATGAAGGGCGAATCCGCGGCCCCGGCTTGCAAGCGCTGCAGCCGCTCGGGCGCAGACTTGCGCATCGCAGTGCGTTCGGTAGAAACCACTCCGGCCAGCATCTGCAGCAACAGCGCGCGCTGCGCGGGATCCGGACAATGCTGGTCCAGCCACAGATGACGCCCTGCCTCGGGCATTTCCATTAGCGACTCGTAACGCTCGCGCAGCGACGCGTTCACTTAGCTAAGGCGTCAGGGTCAGTCGTCGAGGACACTACGTTCCCCGAACAACGGCACGGAGCGCGTACGGGCGCGATTGCGCTATCCAGATCGATCTCAATCGCCACAGCTGGCCTTCAGGAAGGCGCGCGCGAACTGCAGGTCGCGCTCCACCGTACGTCTAGTTACGCCCAATACCGCGGCGATGCGCTCGGCGGTTTGGCCGGCGAAGTAGTTCAGCTCCAGCACCTCAGCAGCACGCGCATCTTCGCGTTCAAGCTGACGCAGCGCATCGTCCAGGGCCAGGGCTTCGCGCGCATCCACGGTCACCGCCGCAGCATGCGCATCGTCCAGCGAAACTGCCACTTGGCCACCACCGGATTTCTCGCTAAGCCGGCTGCGCGCGCGGTCAATCAGCAGGTTGCGCATGGCGCGCGCCGCATAACCCAGAAACTGACGTTCGTTGCGGATCGAGGAACCATCGCCATTGGCCAGACGCAGATAAAGCTCATGCACGATGGCCGTGGTGTTGAGCGTATCTCCGGGACCACGCTGCCGCCGCGCGAGCCGCATCAGTTCGCCATAGACCGCTGCAAACTGCTGGTCTTGCTCGGCTTTCGAAGCGACTGGAAGTACTGCGTCAGGCATCGTGACGTCCGGCGAAGTGCAGGCCAAGTCTGCCAGAACGGGGCCGGGCGCGAACGCCGTGTCTTTCACGATTTCGATCATTCTCGCGCTCCTCGGCATGACGCATGCTGCCCGGCCCGAGCCGAACATCCGCATCTCGCGAGGACAAGCGTAAAAACCGGCGTATTTCCGACATCGGCACAACCAAGAAATTTCAACTGCCGTTCATCGTACCGCGGATGCTGCATCCGCGATGCG
>JANMUE010000244.1:0-11886 GCA_031391205.1 Lysobacterales bacterium
GCCACAGATTCGCGGCGGGACGCCGTTCCCACAAAGAGCCGCGATGCTCCGGCCCTGTCATTGGCGCACTCCTCGCAGCTTCTGTCCAGCCTGATGCAGGACCAACGCGATCACTTTGCCGGATGCGTCTCGCTCGAACACGATTTCTGCGCCCACCGAATCGGCAACGAATACATCTTTTTCGAGCGGCACCACCTCGATGCGCGGCTGCCCGGTGCCCTGCACGAAGAGTTTGTCGTCGTCATCGATGACCGCCAGCACGAAGCCGGGTGCAAGCGGGTAATCGCCAGGATACTGAGCGCGCTGCTCGGCATTCAAGGCGATCCTGGCGCGTGCCGCCCTGGCCGCGCTCCCGGTCGAGATGCGCTTGGCGGCCATCTCCGCACCCGCCTGAAACCAGGTGAAGGCATAGCTGCCATCGGCCTGCCGCTTCGGTCTCAATAGCGCATCGAAGTCGAGCGGATAGAAATCGCCGGCGCTGTCAAAGCCCATCTTATAGGCTGATTGTCCCGCCGCCTGGATCACCAGCTGATCATCTTCAGACGTGACCTTCATCTTCAGGCCGCCATCGATCATGAAATCACCGCTCAGCCCGTCGAGCAACGCTGCGCTCGCCGTGGCGACCCGGCGCGGAGATTCCAGCGGCGCCGATCCATCCAGCAGATGCATGCCCAGCCGCCCCAGCCCACCGACCGCCGTGAGCGCAGTATCCGACAGGATCACCACGCCCCTGCCCTGTTTGCGATCGAACGCCACCAGCGATGAGAAACCACCCGTGCCACCTTCGTGCGCATGCACGATACCGCCGGGGCTCGGCATCAACATCCAGTTCATCGCGACCTTCGCGCCCTGAACATCGGCAAGCTGCTGCTGTGTCATGAGGATGGCTGCATCCGCCGAGGATTTCCGTTGCCCGAGTTGCGCCTGCACGTAATGCACCATGTCATCGAGCGAGGCACGCACTCCGCCGACACCGGCGTAGTTGCGCGGGAAATTCCACGCTGCGGTCTTGGCACCGTTCTGCTGGTGACCACGAGCAACGCGAGTGGTCTTGGCCGGCTTGCGCACAAAACTGTTTTGCATATCCAGCGGCCGGAACAGGCGCTCGGTGATCAACTCATCGAAGGGTTTGCCCGATTGCCGAGCCACGATGTCGGACAGCAGCATTACCGCGTAATTGGAATAGGCGAAACGCATACCCGGCGCCTCGCTGAGGCGCACGTCGGCCAGCGACCCGTACAACTGTGTCTCGGTCACCTTGGCGTACGGATCGTCCATGCTGGTAATAGCCAGGCGTGAGGGCAACGCCGGCAACCCCGAGGTATGCGTCATCAGATGCCGGATGCGAATGGGCTGCCCTTCGAAGTCCGGCACCTCGGTTCCCTGCGGCAAGTATTCCGCCAGCGGCGCGTCCAGCGCGAGCTTCTCTTCAGCGATCAGGCTGGCCGCCAATGCTGCGGTCATGGTCTTGGTGACCGATCCGATTTCGAACGCGGTGCTGGCGTCGATGCCATCGGATTTCGTTGAATCGGCACAGAACACCGCACGCGACACCGTCTTGTCGATCACCGCGGCGGCAAAGCAGGCACCGGTGCGATCGCCGCTCAGCCGCTGTTCCAGCACCGCATGCAGCCCCGCATCATCCAGAACGGGCGCCGTGGCCCCCGCCATCGCGCCTGCCACCATCAGGAAACTCAGCATCGGATGCATCATCTTGCCCTCTTGTTCTGTGCAGATTGCAGCATGCTGGCAATTGCTGGTCCATGCCGGACCATGCGACGAAACGGGTACTTGACGGCATGAAGCCCGGCAAATGGTCGTCGGCAACAGCGGCGGCGACGGTAAACCTCGTACCGGCTTGCCTCCAAACCCGCCGCAGCGGACACTTCAGTTTCCAGCCAGGGAGTGCATGCCATGAATCAAGCCGTCCTGCCCGCTATCGGTGCGAGTTCGACCCTACGTAAGGATCAGTCGGTCGCCAAAAACCTCTTTTTTGGCGAGATCGTCGAGGAGAACCTGTTCCCGTATCCGCAAATGCGTGAACGCGATCGCGAGATGCTTGGCGCGATGGTGGATGCCATCGACGATTTTCTGAAAGACAAGCATGCCGAGCTCAAGCAATGGGATCGCGACGCGCATCAGCCTGAAGAATTCATCCAGGCGCTGCGCGACATGGGCCTGTTCGGGCTGATCATCCCCGAAGCACACGGTGGTCTGGAACTAAGCAATGCGGCCTATGCGCGCGTCCTGGCGCAGACCAGTTCGCATGACAGTTCGGTGTCGCTGACCATCGGCGCACATAGTTCGATCGGCATGAAAGGCATTCTGCTTTCCGGCAGCGACGAGCAGAAGGCACGTTATCTGCCGCGACTCGCGAGCGGCGAACTCATCGCGGCGTTCTGCCTCACCGAATCCGGCGCGGGCTCGGATGCCGCCTCGGTGCGTACCAAGGCAACACGCAACGCGGATGGCAGCTGGGTGCTCAACGGCGAAAAAATCTGGATCACCAATGGCGGCATTGCCGGGCTGTACACGGTATTTGCGCGCACCGACACGCCCGAAGGCAAGATGACCGCGTTCGTTGTCGAAGCAGGCTGGCCTGGCGTCAGTCACGGCCCGCATGAAGACAAGATGGGCATTCGCGCATCCAGCACCACCACGGTGGCGTTCGTCGATGTGCGCGTTCCCGCAGAGAATGTGCTGGGCGAAGTAGGCAAAGGCTTCAAGGTCGCGATGGGCATCCTCAACAATGGCCGCACTGGCCTGGGCGGCGGCGCCGTTGGCGGCATGAAGGCGCTGATCCGGCTCGCCACGCAGCAAGCCAAGGACCGAAAACAGTTTGACCGGCCGATCGCAGAATTCGGGCTGGTGCGCGAGAAGATCGCGCAGATGACCATTGATTGTTTCGCCGCCGAAAGCGCGGTGTGGATGGTGGCGCATTACATCGACTCGGGCTGCGCCGATTATTCTGTGGAAGCGGCGATCAGCAAGGTATTCGCCAGCGATGCGATTCAGCGTGCCGCACACGAGGCGTTGCAGATCGCTGCAGGCAATGGCTTCATGCGTGAATTCCCCTACGAGCAGATCACCCGCGATGCGCGCATCCTGTCGATCTTCGAAGGCACCAACGAAATCCTGCGCCTGTATATCGCGCTGTCGGGATTGAAGGACGTGGGCACCACACTATCCGGCCTCAAGGCTGCCATCGGCGACATCTTCAACAACCCAATCAAAGGTTTCGGCGTGCTGAGCGGCTATGCCGGTCGGCGTGCGCGCGAAGCCACTGGCCTCGGCACCGACAAGATATTGCGCGAACTCGATCCCAAGCTGCGCAAGGCGGCCGAAGTCTACGAAAAATATGTGGTCGAGCTGTCCACGGTCTCGGATCAGTTGCTGCGCAAATACGGCAAAGGGATCGCCGAGTTCCAGTACCAGCAGAAACGCATTGCCGACATCGCCATCGATCTGTTCGTCGGGCTGTGCGTCCTGTCGCGCGCCGACTCACTGGCCAAGGCCGGCGATGCCAATGCCGACAGCGCTATTGCCATCGCCGAAATCTTCACCAAGCAGGCGCGCCGGCGCATGCTGCGCAATACCCGCGCCATCGAGCGCAATGAAGACAGCAGTTTTGACAAACTCGCCGGGACGATCCTGACGCAGGGTCGCTATCTGTGGGACGTCATCTGAGAGCGAGTGCTCTCGCATCAAGCCAAAGGAGACAGTCAATGATCGGCTACGTGATGGTAGGCAGTAACGATTTTCCCAAAGCGGTGGCGTTTTACGACGAACTCTTCAAAGACATCGGCGCCAAGCGTGTGATGGAGTCCGAGCGCATTGTGGTCTGGGGCAATTCACCCAAGCACGCAGGATTCGCGGTGACCCTGCCCCTCAACAATGAGCCGGCGACGGTGGGCAATGGCTGCATGACCGCTTTTGCGGTCGAGAAGCCGGAGCAAGTGGATGCGTTACACAAGCGCGCCCTGGAGCTTGGGGCCACCAGTGAAGGCGCTCCGGGGAGTCGCATCAGCGGTTTCTATGCGGGGTACTTCCGCGATCTGGACGGAAACAAGCTCAATTTTTTCTGCAAGTCTTGAGGAATGCGGGTCCTGGCCATGCTTAATGGCCGGAAAGACTAAGAATAAAGAGCGTCCGACCACAGGTCGGACTCACTGGGCCGAATCAGGCGATTTTCTGCCATTGCGGCCAACGAGCCGTCACGCTGCTGACGATACCGGCGGCGTCCAGGCCCACCGAGGCCAGCATTTCTTCGCGGCTCATGTGTTCGAGCCAGGCATCGGGCAGGCCGAGGTGCAACACCGGCACCGTGATGCCTTGTGCCGCCAGGAACTCGCTGACGGCGGAACCGGCACCACCCATCACCGCATTATCTTCGATGCTGACGAAGCCCTCGTGACTGCGCGCAAGCTCCAGCAGCAGGTCTTCATCCAATGGTTTGACGAAGCGCATGTTCACCAGCGTGGCGCCGAACTGCGCGGCAGCGACGGCAGCGACGTCGAGCATTGCGCCGAACGAAAGAAACGCGATGCGGCGGCCACGTCGGCGTACTTCGGCCTTGCCGATCGGCAAGGAGTCCAATGCGCTCGACAGCGCAGTGCCAGGGCCGGTGCCACGCGGATAGCGCACCGCAGCCGGGCCAAAATGCCGCAGCCCGGTAGTAAGCATCTGCCGACATTCGTTTTCGTCGGCCGGCGCCATCACCACCATGTTGGGGATGGCGCGCAGATAACTGAGATCAAAACTGCCGGCGTGCGTGGCACCATCCGGCCCGACCACCCCACCGCGATCGATCGCGAACAGCACATCCAGATTCTGCAGGGCGACGTCGTGGATCAACTGATCGTAACCGCGCTGCAGAAATGTCGAATAGATCGCCACCACCGGTTTGGCGCCCTCGCAGGCCATGCCGGCGGCGAGCGTGATCGCATGCTGCTCGGCGATGGCGACATCGAAATAGCGCTGAGGATATTCCTGCGAAAAGCGCACCAGACCCGAGCCCTCACGCATCGCCGGCGTGATACCCATCAGCCGCGGTTCGACCGCCGCCATATCGCAGAGCCAGTCACCGAAAATCTGCGTGTAGGACGGCTTGCCCGACCCGGTCTTCGACTTCATGCCTACACGCAGATCGAACGGGCTGACCGCGTGATATCCGATCTGATCGTCCTCCGCGAGCTCATAACCCTTGCCCTTGGTGGTTATCACATGCAGCAGCTGCGGCCCCTTGAGTGTCTTCAGGGTACGCAGCACCTGCAGCAATGCCGGCAGATCATGGCCATCGATCGGACCGCTGTAGTGAAAACCCATTTCTTCAAACAACGTCGATGGCACGAACATGCCCTTGGCATGCTCTTCCCATCGCTGCAGAAATCGAGCCAGCGGATTGCGCTTGCCGACCAGACGCTTGCCACCTTCGCGAATCGCGTTCATGGTGTTGCTGGCCATCAAGCGTCCAAGCATGCGCGTCAGGCCGCCGACGTTTTCCGAGATCGACATGCGATTGTCGTTGAGCACCACCAGCAGGTTCGGTGGCGTATCCATGCCACCGGCGTGATTCAGCGCCTCGTACGCCATACCGGCCGTCATTGCGCCATCGCCAATGACCGCCACAACACGCCTAGTATCCTGTTGCTGGCTGCAGGCGATGGCCATGCCCAGCGCCGCCGATATCGATGTCGACGAATGGCCCACGCCAAAAGTGTCGTAACGGCTTTCTTCTCGGCGCGGGAACGGGGCCAGCCCATCACGCTGCTTGATGGTGCGGATGCGGTCACGGCGCCCGGTCAGTATCTTGTGCGGATAACACTGATGACCGACGTCCCAGACGATGCGATCGTCCGGTGTCTCGTACAGATAGTGCAAGGCCAGCGTCAGCTCGATCACCCCAAGCCCGGCGCCAAAATGCCCGCCAACCTGGGCCACTTCCTCAATGAGATAGTTGCGCAGTTCGATGGCGATCTCGGGAAGCTCGGACTCAGGAAACTGGCGAAGCTCGGTCGGACTGTCGATTTTCGACAGCCTCGGGTAGCGGGTGACATCGATGCTCATACGGCTATTGTCCGAGGCTGCTGTCCAAGCCGCAACCCAGGCTGGCGCAATGCCCGGTTAACGCCCGCTTTGGCGCCCACCAGCCGGATCGCTGAACGCAGCGCAACGCCGTTACCCTCCGGCACAATCGACTAAGCACCGATTCATGCGCGGATTGCAGAATGGGCAGCACGCTCTCAGGAGGGGCGCATCATGAAATCAGTTTCGCGCGTACGGTCGGCAATGGGTGTGGTGATGTTTGCGGCAATGGCGTCCAGCACCCCGGCATTTGCCGATCATGGCGGCCACGGGGTTTCGGTGTATGCCGGCAGCCAAGGCCATGGCGTTGCGGTAAGCGTACACAGCCGCGATCACGGCTATCGAGCAACCCCCGACTATGCTCGTTACGGACGCTATCCCAACTCCTACGCAGTGACGGCGAGCCGCGACCCCTGGTGTCCGACGCACAGTACACACCACAACCACTCGTACGGATACTACGGCTTCAACGGCGGTTACTACGGGGTGAGCGACGGCAATTCGTATGAAGAGGTGTTCGCCCGTGCCTATGATGACGGCTATAGCGATGGCTACAACGCCGTGGGCAAGCAACTTGACGGCGGGACGCGCCCCTACCGCAAGGGTTATGAGCGTGGCTATCTCGACGGTCGGCGCGACGGCCGAAATGCCGGAAACCGCTACGGCGCACGACAGTAGAGCGCGTCTTCTTAGGGAACCTCTGAACAAGTCCGGAGCCGCGATAGCCCCCTGAGTCAGGGGGCGAAAAACCGAAGGTTTTTCCGGGTGTGGCAAGCAATAAGCTGTGTAGCGAAGACGATGTGGTGACTTATTCAGAGGTTCCTTAGGTGTCCGCTGCACATGATCGCAGCGGGCAATCCGGCAGTTTTAAACGTGCACACTTCTGGTGCGATCAACGATGGCTGTCGGAAAGCGTGCAAATTACCACCCGGCGCCCGCCGGGTTCTTCATTTCCAGGGCGGGGAGCGGCGACTGGCTTGATCCCAGCGCCGTTGTGGCAGTTCACCATTGCCGGTTTGCCTTGTAACGAATCCCACCTATCATGGCGACTCGTCGACAGAGGGGGCCGCATGGCGCCACGTGCAAGCAAGCTGACCGAGGCCTTGATTCGAAAGCGTGAAGACGCCACGGTGGCCTGGACCTTCTTCCGTGAATGGTTGAAGGCCCCGCTGACCACCGCGGCCGTCTCCCCCAGCAGTCAGGAGCTTGCCGCAGAGATGCTGCGCGAATTGCCCAGCAATCCGCGCCGCGTCGTCGAGCTCGGAGGGGGTACTGGCGTGTTCACAGAAGCCCTGCTCAAACTGGGCCTGATGCCGCAGCATCTATTGGTGTTCGAACTCAACGAAACCCTGCATCAACACCTGCAGCAGCGATTTCCGCTAACGCCCATCGTCTGCGCCGATGCGCGGCAGATCGTCCAGGTATTGCACGAACAGGGATTTGCCGAGCCGGGCGGTGTGGATGCCATCATCAGCGGCCTGGGTCTGCTATCGATGAGTGCCGAACTGCAAACCGAGATCATGGGTCCCGCATTCGAGGCGCTGGCTGCCGATGGGCGCTTTATCCAGTTCACCTATGGCCCGACCAATCCAGTGAAATCCTCAGTCATGCGCCATCTGGGGCTGCACGCGCGTCGCGCCGGCTTCACACTGCGTAACCTGCCGCCCGCATCGGTCTACGTACTGACCCGTTCGGTCAGCAAAGGCATCAAGCCGGTTCAGGTGAAACGCTAGGATTTAACTCAATCCTCCGCCAACACGATGATCTGATCGGCAGCGGCAAAGCGAAGCTTCAGCGATTTTTTCGGATTGACCTTTACGCCATAGCCCTGCGCCGGGTCGTTGGCCTGCGCAACCAGTCGATACCCCAATGCCGTCTCACCACGCTGAGCTGCGGCCTCGATCACGGTATGGAAATCGACCTCGGCACCGGGACGCAGGTACTGACTCATGGGTCGGATGTATATCTCCGAACCTTCGGCGCTGAACAACTGCCTGAATACTTTGTCCAATGCCTTGTTTTCAGACAGCTGTGACAGCATCAGACTGGCCAGCTTGTCGCTGACGATGAAATCGTCAGCCTGCGCCACTTGCGCCAGCGCACGATTCTTGATGTCCATCATCTCGCTGACGATGCTCATGTCCTTGCCACAGGCCAGCGCGATATTGCGCAGGTGCAGCAGCGCGATCAACGTCTGCGCATCGGCTTCCTGTATCGGCATCTGGGTGTAGCTGAGCAGGATGATGTGATCGAAATCCTGCACCTTGATCGCATCCAGCGTGCGCCGATCGGTGATGGCGCCATCGGCGAAACGCACCTTCTGACGGCTGAGTCGCTTCGATAACGCCACCAGCGCATCGCGCGCGCCCTCGCGCTGGCACAGGACCACGACTTCGGACCCGGGCGCGACATAGTTATCCAACTCCGTAACAATGGCCTCGGCTTTCTCGTTCCAACCCAACAGCAAAGTTCGTTCGGGCTGCGCCTGTATTTTCTCGCCCTGGACAATCGCACGTCGATCCGGTGCCGCAGGGCCGGACTTGGACATCACCAGGGTGTCGTCATCCTCGCTGACTGCAATCACCTGGTCTCCGGCTTCGACTTTGGTCTTCATCGGCGGGTTGATCAGCACCTCGCCATTCTTTCGCATCAGACCCATGATCGCAGATTCGTCATAGGCATCGAGCACCTCGCGATAGCTGCGACCCACCAACCCTTGTTCTTCCTTGAAGTAGATTTCAGCGCCGTCGAAGTCCAGCAGTTCGGTATAGACCACACTCAGCCCGGATTGACGGCAGGTCTGTGCGGTAACCCGGGCGATCAGATCCTCGCCCTGCACGAAGATGGCCTCATCGCCGCCCACCAGATGCGCCGCTTCGAGGTTTCGCGCATCGCGGATCTCGGCGACGACATGATAAGGCTCCTTTTTGCGGTCCGGATTGTTGGTCACCGCCATCACCGACTTGATGACGTGGATATCCGGGTTGTCCTCGCCCTCGGGCGCCAGCACGATGATCGAGCGCGCCGAATGCGGATCGACCACCGCCAGATCATCCAGATCCAGCGGATCGCCTCGGCGACAAATCACCACGGTGTTGCGCGTGCTGGGGAACTTGGCGCGGATGTCGTCTTCCATTTCGACTTTGTCGCGATCCGCCAGAATCACGATGCGTGGTTTTTTCTGGTTCTCGTTGGCAATCAGCAATTCGCCGATGATCGAGTAGACCTTGCTCGACCAGCCCAGGATCAGCGTATGGTTCTTCTCGATGACTTTGGACCGCCCCTTGCGCAGCTCGGTGAGGCGCGCATCCAGCCCCGACGTAATGGTGCCGATTAGCATGCTGACGATGAAAATGCCGCCAACGGTGACCACAAGCATCAACAGGCGCAGTGTCCAGCCCTGATCGCCGGCCAGAGTGCCCGCGTCCATGGTGTGCATCAGGCTCTGCCAGCCGCCTTCCACCGCATCGAAACCCGACTGCGGATCGGCAGGGTCAGCGGTCACGTGGAAGACCACCAGCACCAACGTGGCCACTGCCACGATCGCCAGCGACATCAGCGCCAGCCAGCCAATGATGGCGATTGCGCCTTTGGCCAGGGTGTTTTCGAATCGATAGCGCAACTTATCGCGCCAGCTGGGTGCTGAATTGGGCATGAGGACGGCAAACCGGGAAGGAATGCGGAATCTAGCCCAGCCCAACGGTGGGTGAAAGGTGTTTTCACAGGCTGCGTTACAGAACACAAAGCTCTAATGCGCTTAGGCTATACTCCGCGCCCTTCCTCAAGCACCCTGCCGCGGCGGTCAACGTACGCGGGCTTCGTCATGTCCATCCAGAATTTGCGCAATATCGCCATCGTCGCCCACGTCGACCACGGCAAAACCACCCTCGTCGACTGCCTGCTGCGTCAATCCGGAACCCTTGGCGAGCGCGGGGTCATTGCCGATCGCGTGATGGATTCCAACGACATCGAGAAAGAGCGCGGCATCACCATTCTGGCCAAGAACACGGCGATCACCTGGCGCGAAAACCGCATCAACATTGTTGACACACCGGGACATGCCGACTTCGGCGGCGAAGTCGAACGCGTGCTGTCGATGGTCGATTCGGTGTTGATCCTGGTCGATGCCTTCGACGGCCCGATGCCACAGACCCGCTTCGTGACGCAGAAAGCCTTCCAGATGGGCTTCAAGCCCATCGTCGTGGTCAATAAAGTCGACCGCCCAGGCGCGCGGCCGGATTGGGTACTCAACGCCACGTTCGATCTGTTCGATCGCCTCGGCGCGACCGAAGAGCAGCTCGACTTCCCGGTGGTCTATGCCTCGGCGCTGCACGGCTATGCCGGACTCAGCCCGGATGTGCGCGAAGGCAATATGGATCCCCTGTTCGAAGCCATCATGAAACACGTGGAAGCGCCCAAGGTCGATCCCGAAGGCCCGTTCCAGATGCTGATCAGTCAGCTTGACTACAACAGCTACGTCGGCCTGATCGGTATCGGTCGCATCCAGCGTGGTCGCGTCAAGCCCAATACCCAGGTCAGCATCGTCAACCGTGAAGGCATCAAGCGCACCGGCCGCATCCTGCAGGTGCTCGGCTTCATGGGCCTGGAGCGCCGCGAAGTGACTGAAGCGCAGGCTGGCGACATCGTCGCGATCAACGGCCTCGATCCACTGGGCATCTCCGACACCATCTGCGCACTGGACGTGCCCGAGGCATTGCCGGCACTCACCGTCGATGAACCGACGATCAGCATGACCTTCCAGGTCAACAACTCGCCATTCGCCGGCCGCAAGGAAGAGAGCGGCGGCAAGTTCCTGACCAGCCGCCAGCTGCGCGATCGCCTGCTGCGCGAACTGATGCACAACGTCGCCCTCAAGGTCGAAGAGACCGACGAAGCCGAGAAGTTCAAGGTCTCCGGCCGCGGCGAACTGCATCTGTCGATCCTGATCGAGAATATGCGCCGCGAAGGCTATGAACTGGCGGTGTCGCGTCCTGAAGTCATCATCAAAGAAGTCGATGGCCAGCTGATGGAGCCGTTCGAACAATTGGTCTGCGACCTGGAAGAACCGTTCCAGGGTGCGGTGATGCAGCGACTGGGCGAGCGCAAGGCACAGCTGCGCAATATGGAACCCGATGGCCGCGGTCGCGTGCGCCTTGAATACATGATTCCGGCGCGCGGCCTGATCGGATTCCAGACCGAATTCCGCACCGTCACCGCCGGCACTGGCCTGCTGTTCCACGTTTTCGACCATTACGGTCCGAAGACCGAAGGCGCTATCGGTTCGCGCCAGAACGGCGTGATGATTTCCAATGGCCAGGGCCCCTCGCCCGCCTACGCGCAGTTCGCGATGCAGGAACGTGGCCGTCTGCTGATCGAGCCGGGTCAGGAAATCTACGAGGGCCAGATCGTCGGCATCCATGCGAAGGACAACGACCTCACGGTGAATGCCCTGCGCGCCAAGCAACTGACCAACTTCCGCGCCGCCGGCAAAGACGACATGCTGATGCTGACGCCGGCCGTGAAGATGTCGCTGGAGCAGGCGCTGGAATTCATCGAAGACGATGAGCTGGTCGAAGTAACGCCGCACGCGATTCGTTTGCGAAAGCGTTACCTCACCGAAAACGATCGCAAGCGCGCTTCGCGCGCTGCGTAATCAAAAATGCAGGAGCGGCGTGAGCCGCGAAGCTCTTGCTTTTGACTCTTGTAGAGCGGGGCTTTCACCGCAGCTTTTTTTATTTTAGCCATCGTTAATGTAAGATAAAGAGCAGCGGTGCAAGCCCCGCACTACAATAGTCAAAAACA
>JANMUE010000270.1:0-27763 GCA_031391205.1 Lysobacterales bacterium
CGGCCATGGTGCGCTCCGGTGGATGTTGGCGAGGGGCGTTTCGGTACGCGGCTTGTAGCACGCGCTCGCGAAATCGGTCAACGCGATGGGGTAAAATGTAGGAGCGGCGTGAGCCGCGAAGCGCTTGCTTTACTCTTGATAGTCAGAGCAAGCGCTTCGCGGCTCACGCCGCTCCTACATTTTACCCCATCGCGTTGACCGATTTCGCGAGCGCGTGCTACAAGCCGCGTACCGAAACGCCCCTCGCCAACATCCACCGGAGCGCACCATGGCCGATCTGAAAAAGCAGTTCGAAGAAGCCGCGAAAAAGGCCTTGAATCTGAAGGAACGTCCGGACAACGACACGATGCTGAAGCTTTATGCCCTGTACAAGCAGGGCGCATCAGGCGACGTGACGGGCGAGAAACCGGGCTTCTTCGATTTCGTCGGTGTTGCCAAGTTCGAAGCCTGGGCAAAGCTGAAGGGTACCGCTCAGGACGCGGCGCAGAAGCAGTATGTGGATCTGGTGAAAAAACTCGCCGGCTGAAGTCATACAGGTGCGGCGTGAGCCGGGATTCTCGGCAATACCGTAAACCAAAGAATCGCGGCTCACGCCGCTCCTACAATCAGGGGACCTTTGTGCTATTGATTGTGCAGGGCGTCAAACCGGCGCCATCGAACAGGGCGTAAGTGATGGCGACCAAGGCCAAGACCAGCAGCACCGGCGCCGCTTCGGCGGGCGCCTCCAAGACTCGGGATCGCATTCTTGATGTGAGTCTGACGATGTTCAACGATCGTGGTGAACCCAACGTCACCACCAATCACATCGCCGACGAGCTGGAGATCAGCCCGGGCAATCTCTATTACCATTTTCGCAACAAGGACGACATCGTCGAGCATTTGTTTGCGCGCTACGAGACCCGGATCGATCAGGTATTGCTCGCACCAGACGAGCGCCTGCCCACGCTTGAAGACATCTGGATGCAACTGCATCTTGCCTTCGAAACCATGTGGGAGTTTCGTTTCATCTATCGCGACCTGGTCGACCTCACCAGTCGCAATCGCAAGCTTCGCATGCATTTTTCGCGCATTATCAAGCGCGCCACCGCCAATGCGGCTGAAGTACTGAAAGCACTGACGGCTTCAGAAGTGATGCGCGCCAGCCGCGACGAAATCAACGCGACCGCGCACAACGTAATCCTCGTCACCACGTTCTGGCTGAGTTTCAACTCGGTGCGTGGCGGCATGCTGGAAAAAGGCCAGGAAGACCTGACCGAGGGCATACATCAGGTAATGATGCTGATTGCGCCCTTCCTGCGCGATGCCGAGCGTCTACACTTGAACAACCTGTCCAGCGCCTACGTGCGCTGACCGGCAATTTGTGGGTCCGCGCTGTGCGCGGACGCTCTATTCGGACTCGAAAACGTCCGACCACAGGTCGGACCCACAATGCTGGCTTACGCGCGCGCGCGGGGTGCAGCCTTGCGAACACCCGCCTTGATTTCCTTGTTCAGTTCGCTGACACGGGTCAGCAGCTCCTGCACATCACCCTTGGACGGTACGCCGAAACGCCCCAGCACCGAACCTACGCCGTCGCTGATGCTGGCTTCGATCTGCTGAACATTCTTGAGCGCGCGCTGCTTGATCGGAGTAACCAGGCCGATAACCTGCTTGCGCACGCCATTGACCGCCTTGCGTGCATCGTTGTTGGCGATCTTGACCGCCTTGCGCGTCCGCGCCTGAAAGCTCTCGCCTTCAGCGACCAGGGTATCGATAGCCTTCTGGCCCTGCTTCTGGACCAGAGACACCGCACCGAGTCCGGCGAGTACGAACTTGCGCGTCACTTCGTTGGTCTGTGCCGGTTTGATGGACTTGCTGAGCTTGGAAGAATTGCGCATGGTGTTGCTCCTACTTTGTCGCGATCGATGCAGTCGTGTGACTGCTGACCCTCGCTCGCGTTGTGCTGCAATCTAGGAACGCGGGCTAGAACAATCACACTATCGCGATGACGTGCTCTTGCTTCGTTGCGTTTTTTCGGGCATGGAAGACAGCGCTGTCTATAAGTTCCGGTACGCGATCAATCGTTGCCACACCCCATCCCCGTCGCCTGCGGCGCCGAACGCCCCCTTTACTCAAGGGGGCTGGATCGCAAGATTCGACAAATCGCGAAAATCGCTCAATGCGACACTCCGAGGGTAATTGCTCCGTTGCGCGTCCAATCCCCTCGCCCGCTTGCGGGAGAGGGTTAGGGTGAGGGAAACGTTCGATGATGACCGGTGTTTACGAACCACGACGTGGACATCACGAATTTCAAATTGATCAATCGACGCCGCGCGCTGCGCGCCACGCGGCGAGCCCATTGCGCAGACCGTCGAGTCGCGAGGGCGGTTTACCCATACTGCTCAGTTCGCGCAGCGCGATGCACGTCAGCACGCGCATGCCGCGCTGCTGCGTCCAATCTGCACGGTCAATGCGATCGAATTCTTTGTGCAGCAACGATGCCGTATGTTGCGCGCCTTCCATTGCAGTTTTTTGGCACTGAGTGACATTCGCCGAGCCAGTGGCAAGTTGGTGGCGTGCGCGGGTATCCATTGGAACCACGGCGATTGCCGGTGCATGTGCAGACCACAGTGCAGCAAGATGCCGGCTCGCTGCAAGAGCCGACCAGCAGAGTGCTGCGGTGCTGGCTGTGGAGAACGCGCGGGCGAATTCGGCGCCGATGGTCTGATAGACATCGACGCGCGCCTGCCAATCATCCAACGCGATCCCCTCGCGTTCACGCAGAAGATTCAGTAACGGAGCCGACACGCGCGCCGATTGCAGATGTGCGCTGATCGGATGCTGCGCCTGCCCTGCCTGGGCTCGCTCCCATTCTTCGGCCCACCAACCGAGCTTGGCCGTGGTCACACGCTCGTCACCGGCTCGCCACACGGCGTCGCAACACTCCATTACCAAGGTCGAACGCGCCAGTAAACGCTCGGCTTCGCCAGGCGATGCGTATAGCTCAGCCAGTGCCAACGCGGGAAAGGTAATGCGCCAGGGTGCGATGAATTGCTCGAACCGGACCGCGTTGTCGCTCACAGACCCTGCCCATTCGTCGCGGCCAGCCATTGGATCAATTCGCCCGGCGCATCAATGACAGCATCTGCCTGCCATTGCTCGGGATGCTCGTCGGCGCCGGCATAGCCAAAGCGCACAGCAATGGATCGAGCGCCGGCAGCGCGCGCCGAGGCGATGTCGCGCTCGTCATCGCCGACCATGACGGCGCGGCTGACATCGATACCCAGCAGGCGGCACGCCTCGAGCACCGGGGCGGGATGCGGCTTCTTCTCCGGCAACGAGTCGCCACTGATCACCACTTGAAATCGCGCAGCCAGGCCGGTTCCGGCCAGCACTGGAAGCGTCAGCCAGGCGGGTTTGTTGGTAACGATCGCCATCGGCAAACCTTGCTGCTCCAGTGCCTGCAATGCTTCCTCGAAACCTGCGAACAACGCAGTATCGACAACGATCTGCTCGCGATAGAAATCCAGAAAGGGCTGCAGCAAGGGCGCACACCTGTCCTCATCCCAGTCCGGAAATGCCGCCTGGATCATCGCCTTTCCGCCCTTGGATACGAACGGACGCACCTGTGCCACGGGCACTTCCGTCAATCCCAGCGAAACGCGCAGGCGATTGACCGCGCGGATCAGATCAGGCGCGGTATCCAGCAAGGTGCCGTCCAGATCGAACAGGACCGCCTCGATCATTCGATATGTTCCGCGTAGACGAGATAATTCACACCGACATCGGTGTTGCGCCAGGCACGGCGCGAGAACGGCTCGTAATGCAAACCTTCGAGTGTGCGCAGTTCGAAGCCGTTGTCGCGCAGTCCTTTGGCCAACTCACTGGGCCTGAGGAAGAGGCTGTAGCGATGCGTACCTTTGGGCAACAGCCGCAGCAGATGCTCGGCGCCGACAATGGCGAGCGCAAAGCTGCGCGCGGTGCGATTGATGGTCGACAGGAATAGTTTGCCGCCTGGGTTCAACAGTTGCCGGCAATCCGCAAGAATGGCTTCAGGCTCCGGCACGTGTTCGAGCATTTCCATACAGGCGATGGCGTCAAACGATGCGGGCTGCTGCTGCGCCAACACATGCGATGAAATCATCCGGTAATCGATCTGCCGCCCTGATTCGAGTACATGCAGCTTGGCAATATCGATCTGTTCGGAGGATAGATCGATCGCGGTAACGGCGGCGCCTTCCCGTGCCAGCGCTTCGGAAAGAATGCCACCGCCACAGCCCAGGTCCAGCACACGAGCGTCTTTCAGCGTTAGGCGTTCGCGAATAAACGCAAGGCGTTGCGGATTGAGATCATGCAACGCGCGCGAAGGACCGTTGATATCCCACCAGGCTGCAGCCTGCTGATCGAACTTGGCGATTTCCCTGGCATCCACACTCATTAGCATTGCTCCGTAGTCAACGGCCCAGACCGGCGCGAATGCGCTCGCCCCAGGCGCGCGCCATGCGCGACAGCTCTACCGTGTCGGTATCTACCAGCACGCCGCTATCGAGCTTGCGCTGTCCGGCAATCCAGACATCGGCCACATCGCGCCGGTTGCTGGCATACACGCATTGCGAGATCGCGTTGTAAACCGGCAGGGTGTCGAATTGGTCAAGCCTGAGCGTGGTCAGATCGGCGGACTTTCCGACTTCGATCGAACCGATCTCGGCATCGATTCCCAGCGCGCGCGCACCGCCCAACGTCGCCATGCGCAGCGCGCTGGCAGCGTCCAGCGCCGCGGCATCCTGGGCAACGGCCTTGGCCAGCAGCGCAGCGGTGCGCATCTCGCCGATCAGGTCCAGATCATTGTTGCTGGCGCAGCCATCGGTGCCCACGGCGATATTGATGCCGGCCCTGCGCATGCGCTCGATCGGCGCAAAGCCACTGGCCAGCTTGAGATTGGATTCGGGGCAATGCACGACACTGATGCCGGCTTCAGCGCAGAATGCGATCTCCGATTCGTTTACCTGCGTCATATGCACTGCAATCAGATTGCGATTGAGCAGACCCAGACGTCGCAGCCGCGACAACGGGCGTTCACCATGCTTGGCGAAGGCGTCCTCGACTTCGAACGCGGTCTCATGCACGTGCACATGCACCGGAATATCGAGTTGATCCGAATACATGCGGATGCGCTCGAAGCTGGCATCGCTGACCGTATACGGCGCATGCGGTGCCCAGGCCGGGCGAATCAGCGGATTGCCCTTGATCTGATCATAGACACCCAGGCATTTGTCGAAATACTCGTCCGCAGTGCTGGCCCAGGCGGTAGGAAATTCGATAACGGTGAGCCCGATGCCGGCACGCATGCCGATTTCCGAAAACACGGCGGCCGCGACTTCCGGGAAAAAATACATTTCGTTGACGCAGGTTACGCCGCCGCGTATCAGCTCGGCAGCAGCGAGGCGCGCACCGTCGCGCACCAGATCGGCGCCGACGAAACGCGATTCTGCTGGCCAGATATGCTCCTGCAACCAGGTCATCAATGGCAGATCATCGGCAATGCCGCGCAGCAGGGTCATCGCCGCATGACAGTGGCTATTGACCAGGCCGGGCAACAAGGCATGCCCAGGGCGCGATACCGTCTGCGTTGCGCAGTATTTCTCGCGCGCGGCCTTCTGCGGCATCACGTCCACGATGCTGCCCGCATGCACCGCAACGGCGTGCGCTTCAAGCACCACGCCATGGGGCTCGACCGGAATCACCCATTCGGCTTCGATGATCAGGTCGATGGGTTGCGGGGTCATGGGGTCCTTGACTGTGGGAGCGGCCTCCGGCCGCGAACGAATATGCAACAGGCCTTTCGCGGCCGCAGGCCGCTCCCACATCTAGAGTTACTTCACGCGGTTCATGTACTCGCCAGTGCGGGTGTCGCACTTGACCACTTCGCCCTGCTGCACGAACAGCGGCACACGCACCACGGCGCCAGTTTCGAGCTTGGCCGGCTTGCCGCCGCCGCCCGAAGTATCGCCGCGCACGCCGGGATCAGTTTCGACGATCTGCAGCTCGACAAAGGTCGGCGGCGTCACCGTCAACGGCGCGCCATTCCACAGCGTCACCATGCAGATCTCGTTGCCCTTCACCCACTTCGCAGCTTCGCCCATGGCGCTGGCGTCGGCCGACAGCTGTTCGTGGTTCTCCTGATTCATGAAGTGCCAGAACTCGCCGTCGTTGTACAGATACTCCATGTCGGTATCAAGAACATCGGCAGCTTCCAGCGCGTCGGTCGTTTTCATGGTGACTTCCATGATGCGACCGGTCTTGATGTTGCGATACTTGACGCGGGTGAAGGCCTGGCCCTTTCCCGGTTTGACGTATTCGGTATCGACGATCGCACAGGGCGCGCGGTCGACGATGATCTTCATACCGTTTTTTACGTCGTTCATGCCATAGCTGGCCATGCAAATCTCCAAAGCGAAAAGCTGCCGATATCGCAGCAAATTGTCGAGGCCGCAGGCAACGCGGCTAGAATGGGGTGAATGAAAGACTGCCGAGCCGGTGAAAACTTCCGGCATGACCCGCCCATGATACCCGCAACCCCGATCGAAGCCCAAGCGCCCAACTGGCGCCGCCAATGGCGTGAGGCGGTGACTGACCCCCGCGAGTTGCTGCGGACGCTCGGGCTTGACGCATTGTCCGCACGCATCATCATGCCATCGGGTCGTGATTTTCCGATGCGCGTACCCCAGAGCTTCATTGCCAGGATGCGCCACGGCGACCCCGCCGATCCGTTGCTGCGGCAGGTGTTGCCGCTCATCGATGAGCAAATCATCGCACCGGGTTTCGAGTTGGACGCGGTGGGCGATTTGCGCAGCCGCATGCAGTCCGGCGTGCTGCACAAATACCAGGGGCGCGCGCTGTTGATCAGCACCGGCAGCTGCGCGGTGCATTGCCGCTATTGTTTCCGCCGCCACTTTCCCTACGCCGAAGAGACCGCCGCCCGCGATCGCTGGACGTCTGCCATTGAACATCTACGTGCCGACAACAGCATCCAGGAAGTACTGCTCAGCGGTGGCGATCCGCTGTCATTGGCGACCCATCGCCTGCGCGAATTGACCGACGCGCTGGCCGGAATACCCCATATCCGCCGATTGCGTCTGCACACGCGATTGCCTATCGTCCTGCCGGCGCGTGTCGATGATGAACTGGTCGATTGGCTGCAATCTCTGCGCTGGCCAGTCGCCTTGGTGGTGCATGCCAACCATGCCCGTGAAATCGACGACGAGGTGCGTATGGCACTGCGAGGACTGCGCCTGGCCGGCGTCAGTCTGCTGAACCAGAGCGTGCTGCTCAGCGGCGTCAACGACAGCGTCGAAACCCTCGCCGATTTGTCTGAAACACTGTTTGAAGCGGGCGTGCTGCCCTACTACCTGCACCTGCTGGATCGTGTGCAAGGCGCTGCGCATTTTGATGTCGCAGAGGCTCGGGCCACCGACATTGAGCGGAAACTGCGCGAGCGCCTGCCTGGCTACCTGACTCCACGCTGGGTGCGCGAAATCGCTGGCGAGCCCTGCAAGACCCCATTTTCGCCCTGAAAAAAAGGCCGCCCGCATGCGGACATGTTGCTCCCGCGACGTCCGTGATCTGGTCATGGGCGCGCCCGACAGACCAGCGGTCTGATTTTCGCTTTGGTCCGCAGAAGCGCTGTTTTTGCTTGCCTCTGCCTTCGGCGGCGTTACCCAGCGCGGATGCGCGATGTCCAGCGACAACGTCACCCTTTATCACATGGCCGCGCCTGAACGTGTCAACGCCATTGATCGTCGAAACGCTGGCGCCCAACGGGGCGAATGGGGTACAAAGAGGGCCCCTGATTCGTGAATCGTTATGGCAAAGCAGGAACTCGTCATTCGGATTTTGCTGGTTGAGGATTCGATGGACACCGCGGAGCAATTGGTCAGCATGCTCCGCAATGCCGGAATCCCTGTCCGCCCCAACCGCGCCGATTCGATGAAGGCCGTCGCGCAGCAGATAGCGGACGCGCAGCCGGATCTGGTTCTGGTCAATTCAGCCAACAAACAACCGACCTTCGCCGAGACCATGTCGGTCGTGGCTGCCACCGGCAAGGACATCCCGGTTATCCCGGTACTCAAGTCGTTGGACGAAACCGCATTCCTGACCGCATTTGCTGCCGGTGCCCGCGGAATTGCCCTGCTCAACAATTCCGAGCAGGTGCAGTTGGTGGTGCGCACCGAGTTTGCCGACCTGCATACCCGACGCTCGGTTCGCCGCCTGGAAAATGCACTGCGCGAAGTCGAGCGGCGTTGCGATGCCCTTCTGGACTCTTCACGCGACCCGATCGCCTTTCTGCATGAAGGGCTGCACGTACGCGCCAACAAGGCATATCTGGACATGTTCGGCTATGACGATTTCGAGGACCTGTCGGGCCTCTCGATTCTCGACATGGTTTCGCCCAAACACGCGGACGAATTCAAGGCGCTGCTCAAACGTCTGTCCAAGGGCGAGAAGCCCCCAGAGCGGCTGGAACTGGAAGCACAGCGTGCCGACGGCGGCAAATTTGCCGCGTTGATGGAATTTGCCGACGCCACCTTTGAAGGTGAGCCCTGCCTGCAAATCACCTTCCATCGCAACGAAATGAACGCAGAGCAGGCCGAGGAGCTCAATCGCCTGCGCCAACAGGATCTGGTGACCGGCCTGTTCAATCGCCAATACTTCCTCGCTGAGCTCGACAAGATCGTCGGTGAAGCGGCGAAAGGGCGCAACGATCTGAGCCTGCTGCTGGTTGAAGCCGACAACTTCCGAAAGGTGCTGGATACCGTGGGCGTCGGCAATGCCGATCTGCTGCTGTCGGACATGGCCAAACTGGTGCGCAAGCAGCTGCGCGATCAGGACATCGTGGCGCGTATTGGCGAGCAGACGTTTGCCGTGCTGGTGCCGGGCGCCCCGCATGAGGAGGCGCAGGCATTGGGATCGCGGTTGTGCAAAGCGTTCGAAAAGCACGTATTCGAACTCAACCAGAAATCCGTCAATCTCACCGCCAGTGTCGGTGCAGTGTTTATTGGCGAGAAAATTGCCAATGCGCAGACCATCATGGGCGAAGCGGCCAATGTGCTGCGCTCCGCCCAGAACGACAACGGCAACCGCGTCAACGTGTTCGATCCGGCTGCTCAGGACAAGGCCGATGCCGAAAAGCAGCGCGCCTGGCTCAACCTGGTCAAGGATGCGCTTGCGCACGAGGGTTTTTCGCTGTTCTTTCAGCCCATCATCAGCATCATGGGCGAGGAAGGCGAGTTCTACGAGATCCTGCTCCGACTGAATGGACCCAAGGGCGAAATCGCACCCGGTTTCTTCCTGCCGATCGCCGAGCGCAATGGTTTGATGCCGGCCATCGATCGCTGGGTGATCTCGCATGCCATCAAGGTGCTGGCCGAACGTGAGCGCGAAGGTCGCAAGTGCACGTTCTTCGTCAAGATCACACCGCACTCGGTTGAAGACGCCGCCCTGCTGCCCTGGCTGGCCGGCCAGTTGCAGGCGTCGCGGCTACGTGGTGATGCCCTGGTGTTCGGTATGCCCGAAAGCAAAGTGGTCACCAACCTGACCAACGTCCGCAAATTCCAGAAAGGGTTGGAGCAGCTGCACAGCCACTTCGCGATCGAGCAATTCGGCAGCGGGCTGAATTCCTTCCAACTGCTCAAGCACATCGATCCGATGTACCTGAAAGTCGATCGTACATTCATGGCCGACCTGCCCAAGAACAAAGACAGCCAGACCAGGGTTCGGGAAATTTGCGATCAGGCGCGCACCGCTGGAAAAATCACGATCGCTGAATTCGTCGAAGACGCTGCCAGCATGTCGATCCTGTTCTCCTGCGGTGTCAACTTCGTACAGGGCAACTTCCTGCAGGAACCCGAGAAAGTGATGTCCTACGATTTCGGCGGGGGTTGAGGCGCCAGCCGTTTAGGTCGTAGGGCAGGCGTGTCGCCTGCCTCAACGCCCCGACATGGCAAGCAAGGCGACCGCAGGCTTGCCCTGCAAAAACTCCAGGCGAAAAAAAACCCGGCCTCGCAGCCGGGTTTTTTCAATCTCGCGCTGTGCGCTTCGATTAGGCAGCTTGCACCTGGTCAGCCTGCAGGCCCTTCGGGCCCTTGACGACGACGAAGCTCACTTTCTGGCCTTCCTGCAACGACTTGAAGCCGGTGCCTTGGATGGCGCGGAAGTGCACAAACAGATCAGCGCCGCTTTCCGGGGTGATGAAGCCGAAGCCCTTGGCGTCGTTGAACCACTTGACAGTACCAACCTGACGATCCGACATAACTAAACTCCTTGAAACATTTTTGAGGAAATCACGGCCGGAAAGTCTCCGGTCCGAGTCTGAGGTTGCAGGGAGTAGTGATCTAAACCACCAGTAGATCGACAGATCAACAGGATCAGGTCACGATGCAATGTGACCCTGCCAACACAGCGAGCGGACAATACAATCATTTTTTGTTAAAAGCCAGTGATTATGCGGAATTCTAACGGATGTACCTTCGGGTACTCGCCAGAGCGTTCCGCCGCCCTGCCAGGCAGCGCCGGTCACCCCGGCAAAATTGACGCTTGGCAATATCCCGAGCCGCTGCCAACCGGGTTTCAGATTCTGAACGAATACGGCTAAATCCTTCAGACTGGGTTCTGCGGCGCACGCAGATGACTAGACGCCTCCGCAGGTAGACGCTATGGTGCGGCGGCTTTAAGCGCTGATTCCTTTCTTCCTGACGGTTTCCCGCGGCGCTGCGATCTTCAAATCGCGGCTGCTCCGACGGCTCCACACCGACTGGTCTCTGCGAAACACGGACGCCTCGTGCGATCCACACAGACCTGCGGCGCGGTTTTAGGGAACGCTCCGGGCAATACAGTAAAACGGAGCTACATCATGTCTTTCGATACCCTCGGGCTTTCGCCCGCGATCCTGCGTGCGCTTGTCGAACTCGGCCACGACACCCCTACCCCGATCCAGCTCAGCGCTATCCCGCTGGTTCTGGACGGACACGATCTTCTGGCCGCAGCTCAGACCGGCACCGGCAAGACCGGCGGCTTTGCGCTACCGGTTCTGGAACGGCTGTTTCCTGCCGGCAAGCGCGACAGCGCGCTGCAGCGCAATCCGCGCGTTCTGATTCTGACGCCGACCCGCGAACTGGCCGCACAGGTCCACGAGAGCCTGCGCGCCTACGGCAAGTACCTGGGCGTACGCAGCGCCACCATCTTTGGTGGCGTCGGCATGCAGCCTCAAGTGGACGCAGTGCGACGCGGCCTGGATGTGCTGATCGCAACACCCGGTCGTCTGATCGATCATATGGAGCGCCGCACCGTGGATTTGAGCGGCGTGCAATGTCTGATTCTGGACGAGGCCGATCGCATGCTGGACATGGGCTTCATGCCGGCGCTCAAGCGCATCCTCACGGTATTGCCGAAACAGCATCGCCAGACGCTGATGTTCTCTGCAACCTTCTCCGATGAGATCAAGAAGCTCGCGGCGCAGTTTCTGCGCGATCCGCGTGAAGTGCAGGTCACACCGCGCAACACCGTTGCCGCGAACATTACACACCTGGTGCACCCGGTCGACGCGTCGCGCAAACGCGATCTGCTGGTCGACGTGCTCGCCAAGGACAGCCGCCGTCAGAGCCTGGTGTTTTCGCGCACCAAGCATGGCGCCGACAAGCTGACCACGGTGTTGTCTGTCGCCGGCTTCAAGGCCGCTGCGATCCATGGCAACAAGAGTCAGGGAGCACGCACCAAAGCCCTGGCTGACTTCAAGTCTGGCCGCATCACCATCCTGGTGGCAACGGACATTGCCGCGCGTGGGCTGGATATTCCGCAGCTGCCGGTGGTCGTGAACTTCGACCTGCCGATGGTTGCCGAAGACTATGTGCATCGCATCGGCCGTACCGGCCGCGCAGGCGAAGACGGCCAGGCGATCTCGCTGGTCTGTCAGGACGAGGCCCATCTTCTGCGCGACATCCAGCGTCTGCTTAAGCAGGAAATTCGTATCGAGAATTTCCCCGGCTTCACCCCCAACCAGCCGCTGCGCGTCGACACTGCCACCAAGCCGCCGTCGGCCAACAAAGGCCGCCCGGCCCAGCACGCCCGTCGCGGTCACGTTGATAACAAGAGCGGCAAGACCGGCGGGCACGCCAAGTCGTCGCACAGCAGCAAATCGCAGGGGCAGCGCCGAACGTTTTCGGCACGCGCCTAAGCCATAATTGTGGGAGCGTCGGCTCTCAACAGCGGAGCTGGTCAAGCCGCGATGCTCTTTTTCTGCGCTTGATGTTGTAGCGGGGCTTGCTCCGCTGCTTTTGATCTTTCGTCAACTTGAGATCAGATCAAAGGCAGCGGAGCAAGCCCCGCTCTACAAAGTCAGAGGCAAGAGCATCGCGGCTGACGCCGCTCCTACATTTTATATTCAACATCCATGCCCTACACCCCGATCCTCGCCACCCTCGGCTTCGTGCTGTCGCCGGATCGCCGTCGCGTTCTGCTGGTGCATCGAAATGCGCGCAGCCATGATGCGCACTTCGGCAAGTACAACGGGCTGGGCGGCAAGATGGAGCCCGGCGAAGATGCACTTAGCTGCATGCGCCGCGAAATCCGCGAGGAAGCCGGCATCGAATGCACCGGCATGCAGTTGCGCGGCACGATCAATTGGCCGGGCTTCGGCAAGAACGGCGAGGACTGGCTGGGTTTTCTGTTCATCATTACTTCTTACGACGGCGACCCCAGAGCGAAGAATGAAGAAGGCGATCTCGATTGGATCGAGATCGACCGGCTGGCCGAACTTCCCATGTGGGAAGGCGACAGACTGTTCCTGCCCCTGGTATTCGATGCCGATCCACGCCCTTTTCACGGCGTGATGCCGTATCTTCACGGGCGTATGCAAAGCTGGTCATTCGAACGCTGCTGACTGCGCAAACGCGCCGCCAGTAAAGCTGGCAGTCAGCGTTGTCGGCGCAGACTTGCAGGCGAACGATGGCCTCGGGTTTTTCATGTTCCCACCGCCATCCTGCCCGCCGTTACAGGTAATGAGGAGTATCGCGATGAACTTGAAGCTGATTGGCGCTGGCCTGCTGGCACTGTTTCTCGCCCCGTTGGTAATCGCCGAGGAACCGCCCATGGTGGTCTATGCCAAGGAGCCGACCAGCAAGGTGCGCATCCGCACTGACCAGATCCAAAGCTGGACTGGCGAGAGCAACACGCGCATGGTGTTGACTACCAAACGCCGCGACCAATACCTGGTCGAGTTCGGCCGCCCCTGTTTCAATCTGGAACGGGGTCCGACCACCAGTGCTCTGGTCACTGATTATCAATGGCTGGACCGTAATTCGCATATCCGCCTGCTCGATCGTGACCGCCTGCCCTTCGGTCAGCTGGGTTCCCCGCACGGCGGCAGTTTCGAGATGCAAATCAATGCCTATAGCTCGCTGTGCGCGGTCAAGGAAATCACCTCCCTCGGCAAGAAGCCCAGAGGCAAGCGAAACGACGCCTGAGGCAAGTTCTTATGGATTACCGACGCCCGCAGTGATGCGGGCGTTTTTCATTGTGCATCCGTGTCCGTCGCGACGAAATTTGCGACCGTTCAAAGGCATAGCCACCCAATTTGAACGGTAACACGCTGTTTTGTGGTACATAATGCACCCATTCGCGCACCGTAAATCGCAGTCCGATTGCACGCGGCCGCCTCCAGAGAATTTCCTATGTCCGAAGCCCTGCAAGAAGGCGGCGCGTCCGTCACTTTTCAACAACTCGCGCTCAGCGAACCGGTCATGCGCGCGCTCAGCGATGTCGGCTATGAGTCGCCCTCGCCGATCCAGGCTGCCACAATTCCGCACCTGTTGAACGGGCGCGATCTGCTCGGCACCGCCCAAACCGGAACTGGCAAGACCGCCGCGTTTGCGCTGCCGATATTGTCGAAGATCGATGTCAATCGATCGACGGTGCAGGCGCTGGTACTGGCGCCGACCCGTGAGCTCGCCATCCAGGTCGCAGAAGCCTTCCAGAAATACGCTGCGCACATCCGCGGCTTCCATGTGATGCCGATCTACGGCGGGCAGGCCTATGGGCCGCAATTGCATGCGCTCAAGCGCGGCGTGCATGTCGTCGTCGGAACCCCGGGACGGGTGATCGATCATCTCGAGAAAGGCACGCTGGATATTTCTCAGCTGCAATGTCTGGTGCTGGACGAGGCCGACGAGATGCTGCGCATGGGCTTTATCGACGATGTCGAAAACGTCATCAAGCGTACCCCCGCTGGCCGTCAGGTCGCGCTGTTTTCAGCGACCATGCCGGCGCCGATCCGACGCATCGCCGGCACCTATCTGAAGGACCCGGCTGAAGTCACCATCAAGGGCAAGACCACAACCGCAATCAATACGCGCCAGCGCTACTGGCTGGTCAGCGGTGTGCAGAAGCTCGATGCGCTGACCCGCATTCTCGAAGCGGAAAGCTTCGATGGCATGATCATTTTCTCGCGCACCAAGATCAGCACCGATGAGCTGGCGGCAAAGCTCGAAGCGCGAGGATTCTCGGCTGCGGCGATCAACGGTGACATTCCGCAGGCTCTGCGCGAGAAAACCATTCAACGACTGAAAGACGGCCACCTCGACATCCTGGTCGCGACCGATGTCGCCGCCCGCGGCCTGGATGTCGATCGAGTCAGCCACGTGGTCAACTACGATATCCCCTAGGACACCGAAGCCTATGTGCACCGCATTGGCCGCACCGGCCGGGCAGGCCGCAGTGGTGACGCAATCCTTTTCGTCACCCCGCGCGAGAGGGGCATGCTGCGTGCGATCGAACGCGCAACGCGCCAGCCCATCGAGCCGATGACGCTACCCACAATCGAAGACGTCAACACGCATCGCATCAGCAAGTTCAAGCAGCAGATCACCGATGCATTGTCCAAGGGCGATCTGGGTATCTACCGCAATCTGGTTGAACAATACGAAGCCGAGCACGACGTCCCCGCCGTTGAAGTCGCTGCAGCACTGGCTCGTATCGCGCAAGGCGATACACCGCTGCTGCTCGAAGCACCCTCGCGTCCGGAACGCGGTGAGTGGGAGCGCCGCGCTGAGGCACGCGGCGACCGACCGGTGCGCGAATCGCGCTCGTCCAGCGAACGTGAACCCACGCCGCGTCCGCGCCCGGAACCCTTCGCGCGTCCCGAGCGCATCGAATCTCGTCCCATGCGTGAGCGCATGGCCGAATCCGATACGCCCGCGCCGCCACGTGTGAGTCGCGAGCGTCTCGACGATGCCGCGCCCGTCGTCGCACGTGAGCCTGTCGCCGAAGGTCCCGTGCACCCCGAGGCTGGCGTTGAACGCGTCAAGCGCAGCCCGCGCGGCGTCAGCGAGCCTGGCATGGAACGCTTCCGTATCGAAGTTGGCCACAACCACGAGGTGCAGCCCGGCAATATCGTCGGCGCTATCGCCAACGAAGCCGAGCTGGACAGTAAGCACATCGGCCGCATCGAGATCTTCGATGATTTCAGCTTGGTCGACCTGCCCGAAGGCATGCCCGACGATTTGATGGAACATCTGCAGAATGTATGGGTAGCCGGGCAGCGACTGCGTATTTCGCGTGCCAGCGAGGCCGACATCAATGCCGTGCCGCAGCCGCGCAAGCCCGGCTTCAAGGACAAACCCCGCGGCAGCTTCAAGCCGGGATTTCGTTCCGACAAGCCCAAGCGTCCGCGCTTCTGACCAACGACCTAAATTGGATCGACCGCAATGCCCGTACCTGCAGTCCCCAGCCTGGCGGATGGCCTGAAGCAGGGCAACGACAATTTTCTGCTGCTGCGCCTGATCGCTGCGTTATTGGTGATCCTTGGTCATAGTTATGCCGTCGCCCAAATTCCGGGCCTGCATGATTTCATCGGCCGCGCCGGATGGGGGGCCGGGATATACACCGGTTCGATTGCCGTCGAAATCTTCTTTGTAGTCAGCGGTTTCCTCGTCGCCGGCAGCTATATCAATCGCCGTGACCTCAAGTTCTTCATCCGATCGCGGATACTGCGCATCGTGCCGGGCTACTTGGTCTGCGTCTTCGCCTGCGCCTACTTGATCGGCCCCTGGATCACCACGCTTCCTCTGGGTGAGTATCTTAAGCATCCAGATACCTTGTTGTATGTACTCAAGAACATGACGTTCTACAGCCTGGAATGGAAACTTCCTGGCGTGTTCGAGTCCAACCCGTATTCTGGAGTGGTCAACGGGTCGCTGTGGACCCTGCCGGCTGAAGTACTCATGTACGTGCTGTTAGCCGGTTTTGGCCTGATCGGTCTTCTACATCGACGCAACGGGTTCAACCTTTGTTTCCTGCTGATCTGCATCCTCGCCGCATGGTTTCCGGCCGCAGCAGAAACCATGCTCCCGGCCGATGGTTACGCGCGGCTGGCAGCCCTGTTTGCGCTCGGCGTTTTTTTTCAGATCAATCGCGAATATATTCCGGTCAGCGGTTACCTCGCCGCCGCCCTGGTGCTGTTCGCGTATCTGCTGCACGGCACGCCGCATTTCGGAGTGATCTTCGGTCTGACGATCGGCTACAGCAGTTTGTGGTTCGCCTACGGTCTGCGACTAAAAGGCTTCGAACGCTGGGGCGACTATTCCTACGGCGTCTATCTCTGGGGATTTCCGATCCAGCAGTTACTGGTGCAAGGTATCGAGCGGCCCGCACCGATGCAGATTTTCGTCCTGGCAGTTCCGATCACCTTGCTGGTGGCTGTAGCCTCCTGGCACTGGATCGAGAAACCGGCACTGAGTCTGAAACACTCGCCGATCCATCTCTGGCCAGCGCGGGTACTTCGGTTAGGCCAGCGTTCGGCATCTGCAGCGTCTCCCTAGCAGTAACATCATCGAATAGTCTTACGACCATTGCTAGGGAACCTCTGAATAAGTCACCACATCGTCTTCGCTACACAGCTTATTGCTTGCCACACCCCGAAAAACCTGCGGTTTTTCGCCCCCTGACTCAGGGGGCTATCGCGGCTCCGGACTTGTTCAGAGGTTCCCTAGTATCCGGGATAATCCGATTATTCCTGTTTGATTAATGGAGCCGGCACGACTGGCGCCGGAGGTTCGCCATGGCCGATCTAGCTCACCTCGACCGCACCGCGCGGCAAATGAAGACCCTGTCGCAGGCGCTGGACTCGGGGCGCCTGGGCCCGGTGCGGCGCATGGTCAATACACTGACGCCAGCGGAGATCGGCAATCTGCTCGAATCCCTGCCGCCGACCAAACGCCTGATGCTCTGGGGTCTGGTCGATGCCGAGGATGATGGTGAAGTGCTGGTGCACTGTGGCGAAGAAGTGCGCGAAGCGCTGCTGCGCGACATGGATCCCGAGGAAATCGTCGCTGCGGCCGAGTCTCTGGATATCGACGACCTTGCCGATCTGTTCGAGGACCTGCCGGATACGGTAACCGCCGAAGTGCTCAAGTCGATGGACCGCGACGAACGCGAGCGGCTCGAACAGGCGTTGTCGTATCCGGAAGATACCGCCGGCCGTCTGATGGCACCCGATGCGATCACGATTCGCGCCGATGTGACTATTGATGTGGTGCTGCGCTATCTGCGTCTGCGCGGCGAGATTCCGGATCACACCGATTTTCTGTATGTAGTCAGCCGGCGCAACCAGTATCTTGGTCGCCTCGCGATCGCGTCGGTGCTCACCGCCGACCCTGTCACGTTGGTCAATACCTTGATGGATGACAGCCAGGCACCGATCCTGGTTTCCGCCGATGCCGACGAGGTCGCCCGCAGTTTTGCTAATCACGACTGGATCTCGGCGCCGGTGGTCGATCCAAGCAATGTGCTGCTCGGTCGCATCACCATCGATGACGTAGTCGACATCATCCGCGCCCAGGCCGACCACAATGTCATGTCCATGGCAGGTCTGGATGAGGAAGAGGATCTGTTCTCACCAGTGCCACGCGCCACGCGCAAGCGCGCGCTATGGCTGGGCATCAACCTGGCAACGGCGTTCCTGGCCTCGTTTGTGATCGGGCGCTTCGATGTGGCGCTGGAGCAGATCGTTGCGCTCGCCATTCTGATGCCGGTAGTCGCCAGCATGGGTGGCATCGCCGGCACCCAGACATTGACGCTGATCGTGCGCGGCATGGCACTGGGCCAGGTCACCACCTCCAACGCTCTGGCATTGCTGGCCAAGGAACTCAAGGTCGGCGGCTTCAACGGCGTGATCTGGGCGATCGTGGTGGGCGTCGCCGCAGGCACCTGGTTTCACAGCTTCGAACTGGCCCTGGTCATTGCGGCAGCAGTGGCGATCAACTTGTTTGCTGCCGCGGCATCCGGTGTGCTGATCCCACTGCTGCTGCGACGCTTGGCCATCGACCCGGCGCTGGCCGGTGGCGTGATCCTGACCACGGTCACCGACTGCATTGGCTTTCTCGCCTTCCTGGGCCTCGGCACTATATTCCTTCTGTAGGGCAGGCGTGCCGCCTGCCATCTCAACAGTTTCGTGGCCCATGGATGGCAAGCCGCAGGCTTGCCCTACAACGGATGTGATCAATGCGCCATCGCCTGCCCATCGCCCAGCAACCGATCCAGATAGCGCAGCGCCTCATCCGACTCCGACTGCCCCAGCCAGAACAGCGCCTGCTTGCGTGCGTCTCGCTCCATACCGCGGTCTTCGGCAACACGAACCAATGCGGTGACATTCACCGGCTCGGGCAGTTGCGACAGCGCGAACACGGCTTGATCGCGCACATGGGGTGACTTCTCCGCCGACAATGCATGGCGTATCGCCGCCTCGGCCTCGGTCGCACCCGTCTGCGCCAACCAGAACCAGGCCTGTGCGCGCACCTGAGTGGATGTGTCCCCGCGTCCCTGCCGCGCCAGCGCCTGAATCGCAGCCGGTCTCTTCGTCTGGGCGACAGCAAAGGCAGCATGCTCGCGCACCTTGGCATCGGGATCCGCGAAAAGAAATGGCAGGGTCATCTGCAACCCTTCATCGCCGCGTACCTGAGTGGCCCAGAACATCGCCTGCTTGCGGTTCTCCACATTACCGTCGCTTTTCGCGATGCGCTGCAGCGCCTGCGCCGCCAGGGCACCTCGATGCACCGCCAGAGCTGCCAGCGCATCGTCGCTCTGCGGCGTGTGTGGTGTGACGATGCGGTTCAACCATTCGATGCTCTCGCTCGCAGCCACGTCTTCGATCGCATGTACTGGAGTCAGCGTCTGCACCGGGCATGACGCGGCCAGGGCGCGAATCCGCTCAAGTTTGCCGGCACCAAAGCGTGCATACACACGCATCGTATCGACTGTGTCCTGATCACTGCTCGATCCGTAGCCGTGATCGCGGCCATCGAGCTTACAGGCCTTGGGCCGCGCCCGGTTGCTGTTCCAATCGAAACAACACCACGCGGGAGCATCATCGACTGTTTCGATTTCCCAGCTCACCCAGCCATCGCGTGGCAGTTGCAATGCTGCGGCGTTGACATCGGCCGTCATCGCACCCGTCGCCCACATCAGCAACAGCGCCGTCATCCAATGTCGGCGCGGGCTCACGGTGCATTCCCCTGCAGTGCTGCATCGATCGCTTCCAGCGCCGCGTCGCCGCCCATCGTCGAAAGCACGCGTAACAGATCGCGCTTTTCGTTGGTGTTCTTGGCGGCGCGGTACAGTGCCAGCACGCCCTCCTCGTCCCCGCTGATCTGCATGCCCTGCAGGGCAGCATCCTTGAGCTCCGGCTCGCTGACGCGACCATAGATTTCGTGCAGCGCCAGTTTGGACTCCTTCGTGCCAATGATGCCGATACTGCGGATCGCGTCTTCGCGCTGCGCCACTGCAGCGGTACTTTCGGCAATACGACGCAGGCTCTGCAGATCACCGGCCACGGCGTAAGCCTGAATCAGGCTGCCGGCGTACTTGCCATCGGCACCGAGCTGGCGCAGCTCTTCGATTGCGCCCATCGCCGATAACATATGGATCGCTTGCTCCGCCTCGCCTTCATTCTTCGATGCCTTGGCCACCTGGAACATCAGGTCCTTGCGGCCGGCAATCAGGAACGCCTCCATGATCTGTGGACGCAGGCTGCCATCGCCGCTTTGCATGATGGGGACCAGTGCCTCCAACGATTTGGCGTTGCCACCGATGCCGACCGAGCGGATCGCTTCACCGCGCAATTCGCCCTTTGCAGTGCGGACGAATTCGAGCAGGGTCAGCTGCGCCTCGTCCAGGCCGATCTGACTGAGCACGAACAGCGCCCGTGATTTGACCAGATCGCTGTGTGTGCCCTTCAGCACCTTCTGCAGAATCGGCAGCGCACGGACATCCGGTGCCGACATCAGGCCTTCCAGTGCGGCGATCGCCAGCGCATCGCGTTCACTGAGGTTCTCGCGTCCGCGGCCACCCGCACGGCCACCGGAACGTGCCTGATCAGCGGAACTCGTAGCGGCTGCTTCCAACGCACGGGCGCGGTCGAGTTCGCTTCGATTGGCCGCAGCCTGTGCCTGCAGTCCTGCACGCTGCGCCTCGACCTGGGCGCGTTGCGCATCCACCTCAGCCTGTTGCTGCGACGATTGGGCGGCGGCACCACCGGTCATCAGTATCGACATCATCAATGCGGCACTTAAACGATTCGTTTTCATATAAGTCTCCATTAGGTCTTGTGCGCAGCGTTATAACTGCAACGTAGCCTTGGACGGGGCCTGTGCCAGTTTGGTTTGCATCACAGCGAGTTCGAAACCAAGCCGATCGCTGTTCGATTGCAGCGCAGTGCTATCGACGGACTCGCTCGCCATTTCCACCAGCAGCGCATCGAAGGACCTCAGCACGCGCGCCAGGCGGTCTTCGTTCGCCAGGGTCGCGGCACGCGCGAACAGTCGATTCTGTTCGATCACCTCGCTCAACAAACCCGCACGCGTTGCTGGATCGGTACTGTCCAGCCCCACCAGCAACCGTTCGGTCTGTGCCAGATGCAGGCGCAGCCCGCGCTCGAAACTACCCTGGGTCGCCGAGTCCGTCACCGCTACCAGGGGTTCATCCGGCACAACTGGCGTCATCTGCATGTCGGAACCGATACGAATACCGACGCCGAGCGCAGCCAGCGTGGCCAGCACCAGCCCCCAGCGCGGAGCACCCCACATTGGCCGCTTGCGCATGCTGCGGGCTTCCGCCGCTGCCGCTGCCTGCAAATGCGCCGACCAGCGCGCCCGCGTCGACGCCGGTGCCGCAACCTGCAACTGACTGCTGACCGCTTCCAGATCGGCCAACAACTGTCGGAACCTCAATACAAGGCCGGCATCAGCGCGTAGCTGCGCTGCGATCTGCGCACGCTGCGCCGGGTCCAGGCCTTCGCCATAGTGGTACAGCAATAGCTCTTCGTCACGAATCATGATTCACCTCGCCAATGTTCCAGATCGCTGCGCAGTTTGCGCACCGCACGAAACAAAGCCTGTTTGATGCCGTTGATGCTGTTGTCGAGTTCGCGCGCGATATCGTCCAGATGCCAGCCTTCGACATGCTTCAGCACGAAACACAGGCGTTCCATGTCGGTGAGTCGCCGCATGGCATGTCCTAGGTCGCGACCAAGCTGATACCGGCTCTGCAGCGCGATCGGCGATTCCTCTGTTGATATCAGGTCCTCGCCGGGTTCTTCGGTGCTGCCAGGTTTCGACTTGCGTAGCTGGTCGATCGCACAATTGAGCGCGATGCGATGGATCCAGGTATCGATATCGGCCTCGCCGCGGAACTGGGCGCGCTGCGACCAGGCCTTGAGCAAGGCTTCCTGCACCGCATCCTCGGCCAGACCGTGATCGCCGGTGACACGCAGGCAGGCCGAATACCAGCGGTCGCCGCGGTGGGCGAGCAACTGTTGAAAGTCATCCAGCGCCCATGCCGGGCGCGCAGCGAGAAAGGCGAACATGCAGCCTTGGACGGACGGGTGTAGAGAAAGTTAGCATCGATACGAAAATATTTTCGCGACGACGACCAATCCGGTACTGATGCGCTGCAAGGCTTGCCTCGTGCCGCAGATTCGCGGATGCTTCGACCCAACCTGAGGAGAAACCAACATGGCGGGCAAGAAATGGGCAGCATTTCCGCATCCGGACAAGAGTTTCGACTACGCCGGCGACAAGCTGGAAAAGAGCTGGCCCAAACTGCATGCCGGCGATCAGGAAGCTTTCCCCGATGAAGCGCATATCGCCAAGCTGATCAAGGGCAGCAGCAAGCTCGGCAAGGCCACCGATGCCGGCAAGATCGCCGCGCAGTTGCAGGACGGCTGGCGCGCCTTCCATCGCGGTGATTTTCAGGACGCGTTCGAGGCCGGTGACGCTGTCGGTACTCTGGGTGTGGCACTGGCCTGCAAGGCCATGGGCATACACACCAACTATCTGGTTGACGACGAAAAGGAAAAGCTCAGGCGCTTTGAGGCGGTGGCGGCTCGCGCCGAAGCGGCCCAGACACTCCTGCCCAATGAGGCCAGCCCACACTATTTCCAGGCTTTCGCGCTGGGTCGGTACAGCCAGATGATCTCGATCGCCAAAGCGCTGTCCCAGGGTTTGGCTGGGAAGGTTCGCTCCAATCTGGACAACACATTGAAGCTGACGCCCAAGCACGCCGAAGCCCATACCGCGATGGCGCTGTATCACGCTGAGGTGGTGGGCAAAGTCGGCGGCATGATCGCCGGGCTGACCTATGGCGCCAAGGCGGCCACCGCCGAAGAACACCTGAAAACGGCCTTGAAGCTCACCCCCGATTCGCCGATCGCACACATCGAACAGGGCAATGCGTTAATGCTGCTCTACGGCTCGAAAAAGGAAGACGAGGCGGCGGCCTGCTATGCCAAGGCGATCAAGCTCAAGCCGCGCGACGCGATGGAGGCGTTGGACATTGCCTTTGCCAAGGCGCAGATGGAATAGAGGAGCATTTCCGGTATCGGCTGGTCGGACACAAAAGGGCACAAATCCGTACATGCGAATTCGCCTTAAAAATGTTCTTTAATATATTGTTTTATAACAAGTTATTTTTCTCTGTGGCCATCTCATTTCGACCTGAGTCTGAACCCGCATTCAGGGACAGAGTGTTCGCTCCAAGGCGATCTGGCTAACCTGCGCTCCCTTTCCTGGCCGCCTGGCGGCCCCGTCCACGTCGAGTCCTGAATCCTCAGGAACGACGCGCGCTCGGATGAGCGCATCCAGACCCGAACCCGGGTCCACCGGAGGCCAATCCCATGAAATTGTCTTTGCTGCTATGGGCAGCATCGTTCCTGCCACAACCCACCGCCGACCAGATCTGTCTGGCCAGTACCGTTTACCTGGAAGCACGCGATCAGCCGACACAGGGCCAGATCGCGGTGGCGGAAGTTGCACTGCGCCGTCAAGAATCCGGTCGCCACGGCGAATCGCTGTGCGAGGTATTACAGAAGCCAAAACAGTTTGCGCTGACCCTGGTCTCGCCTTCCAAGCAAATTTCCAACCGCAAGGCCTGGGACAAGGCTTGGCGGATTTCGGTGGATACCATCCACCTCTGGCAACTCCCACACCCGCTACGCACCCAGGTGGTACCGGGCGCCAGCCACTTCGTTGCCGCACGCATCGGCCGACCAGTGTGGGCAACCAGCGAACCGCTGGCCACCATCGGCGATCACGTGTTCTATCGCGCGCCGCATTGAGGGGTGGGTCCGACCTGTGGTCGGATGCCCGATGCACCAAAAGCGTCCGACCGCAGGTCGGACCCACAAAGCCGATGCAATTCTGTGTCAGGCGTCGCGCCCGTATGGCGTAGCTCATCATTAAGATGATGACTTTCATGCGAGGTGGACCGTGTTGCGGCTGATTTCGATGTTGTTGATGCTGTGCTCGGCACCATTGCTGGCACAGCAGATGTTCTACGTCGCTAGCAATGGCAGCGATCAGAATGGCGACGGCAGCCTGGCCGAACCCTGGGCTACCATCACCTTCGCGCTGGACAGCGTCCCCGACCAGAGTCTGATTCTGGTCAAGCCCGGCCAGTACAACGGGCGCATCCGCATCCGCGGCGCGTTTGCTCAGGGCGTGACGGTCAGGTCGGAGGTGCCTTATCAAGCGCGGCTACGTGCCAGCGAAACGGTGCTGACGATCTACAACGACAACGCCAATATCGAGGGCATCTCGATCGAGGGCTTCGATATCGCTCATAGCGGCACGGGTGCCTCGGCACTGGTCGTGCAGATTCAGGACGGCTTTGCGACCGAAACCCGACGCATCACACTGCGTGACAACATCCTGCACGACAGCTTCAATAACGACGTACTAAAGATCAACAATGGCGCCAGCGATATCCGCGTCGTCGGCAACATGTTCTACAACCAGAGCGGCTCGGACGAACACATAGACATCAACAGCGTCGATGGCGTGATCGTCGAAGATAATATCTTTTTCAACAACTTTGCAGCCAGTGGGCGCAGCAATGGCAACGACACCTCCAGCTATGTGGTGGTCAAAGATTCCAACAGCGGCGACGACGAATACCTGGGCGCGCGCAATGTCGTACTGCGTCGCAATGTGTTCTTGAACTGGGAGGGCTCGGCGGGCTCGGGCTTTATCCTGTTCGGCGAAGACGGCACCGCCAACTTCGAAGCCTTCGACAGCGTGGCGGAAAACAATCTGTTGATTGGCAATAGCGCCAACACCATGCGTTCACCATTGGGGGTAAAGGGCAGCCGCGACATCGTTTTTCGGCATAACACCCTGGTCGGCAACCTCCCGGCCAACGCCTTCGGCACCCGCATCAACCGCGAGAGCGACAACCCGCAGATCGAATCCATCCGCTTTGTGCACAATTTATTCAGCGACCCCACTGGCACCATGCTGGATTTTTCCGACACCGACCCCGCAGACCTTTCGACTGCCAGACCATCAACACTCACCCGCAATCTGTACTGGAACAATGGCAGCGCCCTGCCCAATGACGGCGCCGATGCCCTCAATATCGTGAACGATGCCACGCGCATAGAAAGCAACCCGCTGCTGCCGACGCAGACTTCGGTCGCCACGCCACACTGGGTGCCGGGGTTAGGCCAGTTCAATGGGGGGCATTCCAGCATCCGTGCCGCCTTTGTCGCTCTGGCCACCAGCTACGCCACTACGAGTGCGGGCAGCCCGGCGCGCGACGTGGCAAATCCAGGCGCCGATGTGCCGGCCACCGATATTCTAGGCACACCGCGCCCTTCGAATTCGGCCGATCTGGGCTGCTTCGAGGCACTGCAGATCCTGTTTGGCGATGGTTTCGAGTCGCTCTGAGCCCAACCCGCACGTTGGCCATTGCCCCGTAGTTGCTGCCTACCGCTGAATACCCCAAGAACGATGCTCTGCTCTTATGCCGATGCGGCATATCGATATGTTGAAGTGTTCGCGCACAGGCCGTATCGTGGTCGTATTCCCATTCTCCGCCGGCACGATCAATGCATGTTGTGACCACCGACATCTACCTGGACGCCAACGCGACCACGCCTACCTTGCCGGACGCGGTCGAGGCCGCCTGCTGTTCGATGCAGGAGCAGTTCGGCAATCCCAGCAGTTCACACTGTGCCGGCCTGCGCGCACGCGCAATGATGGAGACCACGCGCGATCACGCACGCCAGGTATTGGGTGCGCCGAACTCGCGTATCGTATTCACCAGCGGTGCGACCGAGGCGATACAGACCGCGGTGCTGTCCGCGTTGAGCACACACGTCGGCAAGCGCGGCAGCGAGCCCGGCCGCAACCTTCTGCTGTATGGCGCAACAGAGCACAAGGCAGTTCCGGAATCGCTGCGGCACTGGAACCAGATCCTGCATACCGATTGCGAGATCATGGCCATTCCGGTCGATACCCAGGGCCAGCACGATCTCGATTTTCTGGAGGCGCATGCCAGTCGCGCTGTACTGATCTGCACCATGGCCGTCAATAACGAAACCGGTGTGATTTCGAACCTGCCGGCCATAGAAACCATCATGCGCCGCCATCCGCAGGCACTGTGGCTGGTCGACGGCGTGCAGGCGCTGGGCAAGCAGGACATTCGTCTTTCCGACACGCGTATCGATTATTTTCCGCTCAGCGGGCATAAGCTCTATGCACCCAAGGGCATCGGCATGCTCTATGTGCGCGATGGCGCGCCGTTCACACCGCTGACCGCAGGTGGCGGCCAGGAATCCGGTCTGCGTTCGGGTACCGAGAACATGGCTGGCATCGCCGGGTTCGGTGTCATCCTGGCCGAACTGATCCAGCCCACCGGGATGTTCTGCAGCCTGGAGGCCTTGCACCTCTACCGCGATCAACTCCTGGCGGCGCTACGTGAAGCGTTTCCTGGTGTCGTCTTCAATACACCATTCGAGTACTCCGTGCCGACGACGATCAACTTCTCGGTGCCGGGCTTCGCCAGCAAGGAACTGCTCGATCTGTTCGATGCCGCCGGGATTCGCGTGAGTTCGGGATCGGCCTGCGGTGCCGGCAAGGCGACACGCAGCTACGTGCTGGATGCGATGGGCTTGGCTGTGTGGCGTAGCGAAGCCGCGGTACGCCTGTCGTTCGGCCGCGCCTGGAACGATGAGGAATGTCGCATCGCCTGCGCCCGCATCATCGAATCCGGCCATGCGTTGCGCGACGCCTGTCTGCTGTCAGAAGCGGCATCGCACAAGAACGATTTCGACGGTGTGCTGCAGATGAAGCACGACGGCGCCTGCACCTGGCTGATCATCGAGCGCAGCGCCGGTCGGTGTGTGGTCATCGACCCAATCGCAGAACTCGGCGAACGTATCGAGCGCTATATCCGCTGCCAGGACCTGCGCGTCGTTGCCGTGCTCGACACGCATTCGCACGCCGACCACGAATCCTCGCGCACGCAATTGCTGGCGCATCTGGGCGAGGGCTACCTGGCTCTGGCGCAACCCGTCGATGCGCTGGGCTGGCCCACACAGCAGGCGAACGCGTCGACATTGGCATTCGGACACCATCAACTGCGCCGTCTGCCGCTGCCCGGACATACCGCCGACAGCGTGGCCTACCTCCTTGGCGATGCGCAGGCACCGGCAACGGTACGCCAGGCGTTTGTCGGCGATACCGTGCTCAGTGGCGGCATCGGCCGCAGCAATTTTGCGAACAGCTCGTCCGCGGCGATGTATGCCTCGCTGCGCACATTGTCCGATGCGGTGGGCATGAAGGGACTGCTCTGCTCGGCGCATGACTACAACAACGAGTTCGCCACCACGCTGGAAGCCGAGTCACGCAGCAATCCGCTGCTTGCCGACGTGTTGTCACCGACGCCGATCACCGCGACCGAGTTTATCGCTGCCAAAGAACTCGTCGACGCGACATTGAATGATGTCACCGGCAGCGTGGTGATGTGCGGCGCGCTGCGCTGTACGCAGGATCCACCGGCCGCCGGCATCGACAAAACTGCTGCTGGCCTGCGCGACTATCTGCATCAACATCCCGAAGCGATTCTTGTCGATGTACGCGAAGCCTATGAATGCGCAATGGGTTCCAAACTCGACCCGTTGACCGAAGCCCACACCACCGTGGTGCCGCTGAGCCGGCTTGCGGACGCAATTCCGACCTGGCTGCAACAGCCCGACAAACCGCTGGTGTTCTTCTGTCGCAGCGGCAACCGCAGTGCATTGGCTACCCGCTGCCTGCGCAAGCTCGGGCATCCGAATGCGTTTCATCTGCGAGGCGGGTTGGCGCTGTTTACGTGACAGGCAATGTAGGAGCGGCTGTAGGAGCGGCGTGAGCCGCGATGCTCTTGCTCTACAGTTTGAGATTCAGAACAAGAGCATCGCGGC
>JANMUE010000295.1:0-3004 GCA_031391205.1 Lysobacterales bacterium
CGGGGCTGCTTCTGTGGGAGCGGTGTCCCGCCGCGATTCCGTGGCATGCCGGAGAATCGCGGCGGGACGCCGCTCCCACCATGCCGTTACGCCCGCATGAGGGTCGACTTGCCGAACAGACTCTCCACCAGATCGACTGCCAGCCGTGCAGTGCGGTTGTGGTCATCGAATGCGGGATTGAGTTCGACGATGTCGAGCGAGCCCATGCGCCCGGTGTCGGCGATCATCTCCATCACCAGCTGCGCCTCGCGGTAATTGGGGCCGCCACGAACCGTGGTGCCAACACCCGGCGCGATATCCGGATCGAGGAAGTCGACATCGAAGCTGACGTGCAGATGCGTGTCGGCATCGATATCCGACAGTGCTTCCTCCATCGCGCGCTTGATACCGATCTCGTCGATGTAGCGCATGTCGTAGATATCCAGACCCTGCGCTTGCACCAGTTTGCGCTCGCCCTCGTCCACCGAGCGTATCCCGAACTGCCGAATCTGATCGGCGCGGATGGCAGGCGCGTCACCGGCCAGATGCGTCAACTCACGCGGGCCTATGCCGCAGAGACAGGCAACGGGCATGCCGTGGATGTTCCCGGAAGGCGTAATCGTCGACGTATTGAAATCGGCATGCGCGTCCAGCCACAGCACCATCAGTTTCTTGTTGCGTTCGCGACACCAGCGCGCGACTGCTGTGATCGAGCCCAACCCAAGACAATGATCACCACCCAGCAGAATGGGCAGTCGCTCGTCATTCAGCGCACCGTACATCGCGCCGAACACGGCGCGATTCCAGGCCACCACTTCGGGCAGGTGGCGATAGCCGTCCACCGGAGGTTTCCAAGGATTCTGCGGTCCGACCAGGTTGCCGCGGTCTTCCACTTTCAGGCCACGGTCGCGCAACGCTTCGGCGATTCCGGCGACGCGCAGGGCCTCCGGCCCCATCGACGCACCGCGATGGCCGGCGCCAATATCCGTGGGTGCACCAATCAATCGAACTACCGTCATGGATCTGAATTCCGCTGCATAAAGTCAAAGGCCCCTGCCCAAACGCCGCAACCCTCTCCCCGATGTTCGAGGAGAGCTGGGAGCGATCAGGGTGCACGCGTCTCGCTGACTATCATGCTGCGGGGATTAGTTCCCGCAGCATGATAGTCAGGCCCGAGAGGATAGCCGGTTCGGCTGCCTGGCGAATCAGCATTCGCCGCACGATTCGTGCAATGGCTCAGGCCGCGCGATCGGCGAACATGCGCAGCAAGCCGGCCAGCTGGTTCGGCGGCGTACTCTTGTCGATGACCTCTAGCGCACCCGCAATCAACGCACGCCGGCGCGTCTCCGGGGTACGGTCCGAAGTAAGGCAGACCGCCGGCAGATTGGACAACCCCGGAGTACTGCGGACCGACCGTGCCAGATCGTCCCCGGTTTCATTGCGCAACCAGAAATCCAGCACCAGCACATCGGGACGCAGCTGACTGAGCATCAAATGCATCCCTGCACTATCGCCAGTCGCCTGCACGTCGATGCCCTCGTGGCGCAATTTTTCAACCAGCAAACTTGCCAATTCGCTGTCATCGTCGACCAGCAATACGCGAATCGGGCGCGACATCAGCCCGCGCACATTGCCTACGTTGTCGGTACGCGACTCGCGGACTGCCACATCAAAGAGATCGTCTATGGCATGCATCAGCGGCTCGATATCCAGAAGGAATGCGCTGCGCTGCGCGATGTCGCTGGGCGCGTCACTCAGCCAGTCGTGCAGGAGTCCGTCAGCAGCGCGCGCTGATTCGCCCAATCGCGCATAGCCGTAACCACCGGCCGACCCGGCAAGCTTGTGCAACAACCGGTTCGCACCACGCAAATGCTCAAGCTCGCCGAGGTCCGCGCGCCACGCTGAAAACGCGGCCATGATCGCGCTGCGCTTCTCCGGAAGCGAGGCGCGGTAGCGTTCGTTCAAGGCGGCCAGGGGATCGGTCACAACGGTGGTCTCGTAACAGTGTTTGACGCTATCACTGGGCCGGCGTACATGCATGTAAACATTTTTCGCCGCGCCGGGAAAGCGTGTCAGGTGCGCATTGCTTACAAATCACGATGTTATTGTCGCCGCCCGGCAATCCGACGGCGAGGGGAATCCGATGAGTGGAATTTCTGACTCCGTATTGGGCGCGATCGACCCCGGCGCTATGCAAAGAATGCCGATTTCGCTGACCTGGCATCAATGGGTGCTAGTCTTTTCGGCAAGACGTTCGAAGGCGAGCGCCAGGAGAAGCCCATGGGAGTGTTCGATTTCGTCAAAGCTGCGGGCGAGAAGCTGCTCGGCCTAGGCACCAAAAATGCTGTCGCCGCACCCAAAGCCGGCCAGGTTATTGCCGACCACGTCAAAAAACAGGGTCTGGGCGTAAAGGACGACCTGGAAATCATCTGGATCGACGGCAAGGCCAAGGTCAGCGGCACCGCCGCCACCCAGGCCGACAAGGAAAAGGCCATCCTCGCCATCGGCAACGTCGAGGGCGTCGCCCAGGTCGAAGACAACATCAAAGTCACCGAGGCCGCGCCACCCAAAGCATCGCGGATGTACACGGTAAAAAAAGGCGACACCCTCTCCGCCATCGCCAAGACGATGTACGGCAAGGCGAGCAAATACCCGGCGATCTTCGAGGCCAACAAACCCATGCTCAGCCACCCCGATAAAATCTACCCCGGCCAAGTCCTGCGCATCCCCGACCTGGAAGATGGCGACGGCAGCAAGAAAGTGATCGCCTAGCCCGAAATCCGTAGGAGCGGCGTGAGCCGCGATGCTCTGATTCGGGCAATAGATGACGTTTCGGCCAGAAGCGTCCGACCACAGGTCGGACCCACAAAGGCAGTTGCACCCACGAAGACCAAGAGCAACGCGCCACCCAACTTGCCTGAGCCCCCTTTAGTGAAAGGGGGCGGCGAGCGACAGCGAGCCAGGGTTATGGCAACGCACCAATACCGGCACCAGCTCCAAACGACAGAAGGCCCGCGAATGCGGG
>JANMUE010000315.1:0-2448 GCA_031391205.1 Lysobacterales bacterium
CCGGCCGCACACCCAACCCCGATGTGTTGTGCAATCGCGAGATCAAGTTCGGCGTGTGCTTCGACTACGCCAAACGACTCGGCGCCGATTTAATTGCTACTGGCCACTACGCCCGCGTGATGCATCAGCCACAGCCGCGACTACTGCGCGGTCTCGATCCCGGCAAGGATCAAAGCTACTTCCTGCACGCCATGCCGGCCAGCGCCCTGGCAAAAACCTTGTTCCCCGTCGGCGAACTGCACAAAGACGAAGTACGCCGGATTGCTAAGCAACTCGCGCTGCCCACGCACGACAAAAAAGACAGCACCGGGATTTGTTTTATTGGCGAACGTCCGTTCGCGGAGTTTCTCGCCAAATACCTGCCCGCCCAACCCGGCGAGATTCGCAGCATCGATGGCGAGTTGTTAGGCAAGCACACCGGCCTGATGTACTACACCCTTGGTCAACGGCAAGGACTCGGCATCGGCGGCAAAGCCAACTATGCGGAAGAACCATGGTTTGTCGCCAGCAAAGATTTGCAGCGCAACTTACTCATCGTCGTGCAAGGCCACGATCATCCGGCTATGCAGCAGATTGCACTCGATGCTGTGGAGTTGAGTTGGATTGCGGGCGCACCATCTGCAAGACGTTTCACCTGCACTGCCAAGGCACGTTATCGACAAGCCGATCAGCAATGCACGGTGATCATCGGCGACGACAGCACGGCTCGCGTTGAATTCGCAGCGCCCCAACGCGCCATCACGCCGGGGCAGTATGTGGTGTTTTATGATGGGGAAATTTGTTTGGGGGGCGGGGTGATTGATGCGACGGTGAGTGCTGATGTGACTGCGAGAGTCGTTTCAGTCGGGTAGAAAAAGCTCTGCCCAAGACTTGATAAGTCAATTTTTATTTAGGATGCAGGTTGCACTGATCCAGTCATTCGCGATGCTCGCAGAAATAGATGATCGCGTAGTTGCAACCCTGGACGCTCTACGAGGTAATAGAGTAGAGCCGCGCAGAACAGTGCAGCAGCACCGTAGCTGGTGAACGCAAGTAGACCATTGCTGCTCAGAGTCTCGCCAAATTTCATCGCGACGATGTGATAAATCGGTTTGTGTATCAGATACAAACTGTAGGACACAGCGGCAAGCCATGCAGCACCGGGTACTTCATATCGGCCGATCCAGCTTGATGTCTGCGCCCCCGCGAAGACCAACAGCGCCAGCCCGAACGACAACACTGGCCAACCAATTGCATTTCCCATCAGGCCCGTGCGATTTCTGAATAACCAGATCGCAATCGCCACTACGACCAACCCTGCCAGTAGTACTCGGTTTGCATATGTTGCCAATCGATCCCATACCGTAGAGCGATATGTCTTCAAGGCAGCCAGAGCAACCCCAGCAAGCAGGCCATCCAACCGGTTCCAGGTTGGATAGTAAATATCTTCAATGAACCAGTTGCGGTTGGCTACCGCTTCGGTGTCGTGCAGCCATACTCCCGTGCGCAGCGCGATACCGGCTAAAACAAGCACAATGATTAGCGCGATGAAGCCACCTGCCGACATCCGGCGGCTTAGTGACCAAGCCAGTAACGGAAAAATGAGATAGAAGTGCTCTTCAATGCACAGCGACCATGCGTGTGAAAACGCTTGGTTATGCACGTAGTCTATGGACAGATTCATGAAGAAACCCGCGAACTTCCACCATGGTTCCATTCCTGGCGCCTCTCTGAACCAAGGAAACACAAAATACAGCATCAGTACTATCCAGAACGCTGGCAGGATCCGGAAGGCTCGGCGAATATAGAAGTCGCGGAAGGAGAATAGCTGTCCCCGCGAAATAGGCAGTAACACCTGTGAGCCGATCAAGAAACCACTGAGCACGAAGAACAGATCTACACCCATCCAGCCGAAGCGCGACAACCATGTGTAATCTTCGTTCAGGCCACCAACAATGAACGAGTGGAACAACATGACCCAAACGATGGCAATAGCTCGCAGCAAATCAAGACCGGGCATGTGATTTGATGTGGACAAATGTGTGTTTGCTTGTCCATCGTTCTGCTTTGAAGAACTTTCCACTTGGCCCCCATCATCCTTCACCAAGAAACTTATGCAGCGCTGGCATGCAACTGTATTTTCAGTGCGTTTAGTACTTTCAACACAGTGCTGAATTCCGGATTACCACCGGGCGATAATGCCTTATACAAACTCTCACGCCCCAGCCCAGTATCACGAGCAAGTTGAGTCATACCCCGAGCACGAGCAATGTCGCCCAGCGCTGCAGCGATCACGGCGGCGTCACCGCCAGTCAGTGCGGCTTCCAGATATCCCGCCATGTCCTGCTCATCACGCAGATAATTGGCTGTGTCATAGACGCGAGTCTTGACCTTGGTGGTTACTTTCTTACGTGCCTTGGTTGCTGTCTTTGCCATTGCCATCACCCTACAAATCTTCCGCCAGCAAAC
>JANMUE010000331.1:0-8052 GCA_031391205.1 Lysobacterales bacterium
TCGAACGTTTGATAATGGTGGGTTGCACCCACCCTACGCTTTTGGGGGGTCCCTACGTCCGCACCTACGCCATTGGCGGTGCCGGACTTGCTAATGTGTGCGCTGCCGACGCCGAGATCAGCCCATGCCCCAGCACACCACGCCACTCACCCGCGCCGAAACCAGCGCCTATCTGGAAACCTCGCGTCATGCCGACGTGCTGGCCTTCATCGAGGCTTTGCGCGCGCGTAGTGATGCGCGGCTGCATATCGGCGATTTCGGCAGCAGCCCTGAGGGTCGGATGTTGCCGTTGCTGGTGCTGTCGGCACAGCGGCATTTCACCCCGCAGTCGGCGCATGCTTCGGGCCTGCCTGTCGTGCTGGTGATTGCTGGCATCCACGCCGGTGAAGTCGAGGGCAAGGAAGCGGTGCTGATGCTGGTGCGCGACATTCTTGATGGCCTGCATGGCGATTTGCTTGAACATCTGACACTGGTCGTCGCGCCGCTGTTCAACCCTGACGGCAACGACCGCATCAGCCCCGATAACCGCAAGCTGGATATCGCACATTTCAGTGGCCAGCTTGGGCCGGATAGCGGCGTCGGTACTCGCGTCAATGCCGCCGGCATCAACCTCAATCGCGACTATATGCGCCAGCAGGGTGTAGAGATGCGCCTGTTGCAGACGCGTGTCTGTCATCCGTGGAATGCGCATCTGACCATAGACTGCCACGCCACCAATGGCTCCATTCACCGCTTCGGCATGACCTACGATGTGCCGCACACGGTGCACAGCGGGCGCCACGAACCGATCGACTATATGCGCCAGCGTTTGCTGCCGGCGGTGCAGGCGGCGGTAAAAGACAAGGATGGATTCGATTCATTCTGGTACGGCAATTTCCTGCGCGACGAGGGCGGGCAGGGCAGCGGCTGGATCACCTATACCCATCACCCGCGCTTCGGCGGAAATTATCGCGGGCTGTGCAATCGGCTTGATCTGCTTCTGGAGGCCTATTCCTACATCACCTTCAAGGAACGCGTGCAGGTCACCTACGGATTCCTGCGCGAAGCACTTGCCCATATCGCGGCGCATGGCGACGACATCATGTTGATGCTCGATGCCTGCGTGATGCCACCCAAACAGATCGCCGTGCGTTACCGCCTCGAAGCCTTCGACGATGAGGCGGCCAATGTACTGACGCGTGAGCCCTACACGTTGGATGGTGCACCGATCGAAGTGCGTGTCCCCTACATCGGCCGCTTTGTCGGCGAACTCGTGGTCGACAGGCCGCTGGCCTATGCGGTGCCTGCCGCCGTCGCCGTGCATCTGCAGGCGCATGGACTTGAAGTGACCCAGGGTCGCGCGCAGACCTTGCCGGTCGAGGTGGCGACGGTGCGTGGCCTGGTGACCTCCGCAGGCCGCGAAATCCTCGAGGCCAATGCCTCGCCCTATCTCGATGCCGACTATCGCCGCGAGACACGCACGCTTCCCGCGGGCTGGTCGCTGGTCTATACCGAGCAGCAGCGCGGAGCGATCGCGGTGTATCTCTGCGAGGCGGGCAGCGATGACGGTCTGCTCGCCTGCGAGCTCATCGCCGAGCCCAAGCCCGGCGATGAGTTTCCAGTGTGGCGGGTACTTGGTGAATGACAACCGCTACGTAGCGGGAGCTCGTTCGTTTTCAATGTCAGCACGTGCGAGCGGTGATCGAGCGAGCCGTGCCTATGTGGGTCCGCGCTGCGCGTGGACGCTTTTCGCCAAATGTCTTAGCAGACAAAAGCGTCCGACCGCAGGTCGGACCCACATCCGGCACGTGATGGATGTCCTACTTCACCAACCCCTCGGCCTTCAGCGCGGCCTGCACTGCTGGTCTTGCTGCCACACGCTTCTGGAATGCGAGCAGATTGGGGAATTCTGAAAAATCGAGCTTCTGATAATTTGCCCAGTTGGTGACGGTGAACAGATAGGCGTCGGCGACGCTGAACTGTTCGCCCAGCAGATACGGTTGCTTGGACAAGGTCTGCTCGATCAGCACGTAGCGCTTGCGCAGATATTCCTCGCGCTCCTTGCGCACCTCGGGCAGGGTGTTGGGATTGAACAGCGGGCTGTAGCTCTTGTGCAGCTCCGAGTTGATATAGCCGAGAATCTCCTGCAGGCGGTAACGCGCCAGCGTGCCATTGATCGGCGCCAGTTGCGATTCGGGCTTGAGGTCGGCGAGGTACTGCACGATGGCCGGGCCTTCGGTCAGCAGCTCGTTGTTGTCCAGGCGCAGCGCCGGCACATAGCCCTTGGGATTGATGGTGTAGAAATCAGTGCCGTGTTCGGTCTGCTTCGTCTTGGTGTCGACCTTTTCCAGGTCCACCTTGATGCCGATTTCGTTGGCGACGATATGCGGTGACAGTGAGCAGGCGCCGGGTGAGTAATACAGTTTCATAACAACTCCTTGCTTGGGGTGAATGCGCACCATCGAGCTTGCCCGATGGCGCGCCAGGGGAAAGAGGGAAATCAGTCAGCGATCAGGGCATTCATCAAGTCCGCAGCGTGACGATGCCTGATATTGGGCGCGATCTGCCCGCTCCACAGCGACACCAGATCGCTGCGGCCAGCCTGCAGCGCGGCCGCGCGCAGCTTCGACACGAACCAGCTCTGCACCGGGAAGGGCGCTATCGACGCATGTGCCTGTGTCATCGCATCGGTCCAGCGATTGCGGATGCCGCGCGCCAGGCGCCCGGTGAAGCCGCGCGTCAGTACCGTGTGCCGCGATGCTTTGCCAAACAATTGTTCGCGGTGCAGTTCATGCGTGCCGGATTCGGCGCAGGCCAGGAAGGCGGTGCCGATCTGCGCTGCCTGAGCGCCCAGAGCCAGGGCGGCGCGCACGCCGTTCGCATCGGCGATACCGCCGGCAGCGATCACTGGTGCGCGTACCCGCGCTGCGATCAACTGCACCAGGGTGAAAGTGCCGATCAACGACTCCTCGGCGCACTGCAGAAACGATGGCCGATGACCACCGGCCTCGGCGCCGGTAGCGACGATCAGATCGACGCCCGCGGCGTCGAGCGCCTCGGCCTCGGCGATCGATGTGGCGGCGCCGACGGTGACGATACCCAGACGCCGGCATTCGGCAAGAATCCTGGCGTCGGGAATGCCGAAGACGAAACTGAAAACGGGCGGACGTGCCTCGAGCAGCGCTTCGATCTGCAGCGCAAAACTTGGGTGATAGCGCTCCGGCATTTCCGGCTTGGCGACCTCCAGTTCACGGAACCAGGGTTCGAAATGTACATACGCCTGATCGAACTCGGTCGAGGTCAGTTGCAAGCCGCCGGCATCATGATCCGAGACCCACAGATTGATGGCGAATGGCGCATCAGTATGTGCACGCAGCTCCGTGGCCAGCGGCGCAATCGCGTCGGCACTCAGGCTATGCGCACCGTACGAGCCCAGACCGCCAAGCCGCGACACGATCGCTGCCAGTTCTACCGTCGACAGTCCGCCGCCGAACGGCCCTTGCACAATGGGGTAGCGGATGCCGAGCAGACGGGTAGCAGCGTTGTTCGCAGGGGTCATGAGGCGGTCGTCGACGAAACGGGAGCGCATGCTAACCGTGAATGGTTACTGATGGATACCAGATTACTGGTCGATACGAAGATTCTGTGGTATCCCTGTGGTTACTTGATTACCGCGAAGTCACTGCCATGCCTCTGCCGTTGCGCAAGACCCGGGTTGCCGCACCGCCGGGCTGCCCCTTGACCGAATGCATGAAACTGCTGCGCGGCGCCTGGGCACCGAATGTCATCTGGTACCTGAGTGGCGGCGCCCGCCGTTTCGGCGAGCTGCGCCACGATATCCCGCGCATCTCGGCGCGGGTATTGAGCGCGCGTCTGCGCGAGCTGGAGGAACGCGGCGTGATCGAACGGCGACTGATCGATTCTTCACCGCCCTCGGCCGAGTATGACCTTACGGCCCTGGGTCACGAATTGGTGCCGGCCATCAAGGCCATTGTCGATGTAGGTACCAAGCTGAAGCATCAGGTCGGCCCGCGCAAGCGCGCCGCCGTCCGACCGGGCACCACAGCGGACATGACTTCAGCGGGTTGACCGTTGCGCCCGATTTGCCCAGCATCCACAGCATGGCCAGCATCGACGATCTGCTGCATACCGGCGCGGCGCTGAAGGGTGCACTGTGGCGCGAGGCGCTGGATCAGGTCGCCGGCCTGCGCCTGCTCGCTGTCGGTGATCGCGTTGGTCCGTTTCGTATTGTCGGTGAGCTCGGTCGCGGTGGCATGGGCGTGGTCTACGAGGCCGAACGCGTCGACGGCGCGTTCGAGCAGCGTGTCGCCATCAAATGGCTGCTGGCGCGTGGCGGTGATACGCATGTGGCGCAGTTTCGGCGCGAACGCCAGATCCTGGCAGCGCTGCGTCACCCGCATATCGCGCGCCTGCTCGATGGCGGCGAAACCGGTGATGGCATGCTGTGGTTTGCGATGGAGCGCATCGAGGGGCGGCCGATCGATCGCTACTGCGCCGAGCAAGGCGCAGAACTGAAAGAGCGGCTGAAATTGTTCGAGCAAGTCTGCGAAGCCATTGCATTTGCACATGCAAGGTTGCTGGTGCATCGCGACATCAAGCCTTCCAATATTCTGGTCGACAGCGATGGCAGCGCCAAGCTGGTCGATTTCGGCATCGCGCATGCACTGGACGATGCCAAGGATGCACTCGATGCCTTCACCCCGGGCTTCGCCGGTCCGGAACAAATGGCAGGTGCGCCTTCGAGCATTGCCAACGACATCTATTCGCTGGGCGTATTGCTGCAATCCTTGTTGCATCCAGGTCGCAAGTCTGGCGGCGCGACGCAAACTTCCGGCGTTGATATTGCCAATGTGGCGGAGCTCGACGCGATTGTCTCACGTGCGGCAGCCATCGAGATTTCGGATCGCTATGCGACAGTCGACGCGCTGCTTGACGATCTGCGTCGTTTCCGGTGCCATCGACCCGTGCAGGCCTATGGCGGCGGCACGGTATATCGCTGCGCTAAATTTTTCCGCAGGCATTGGCTGGTAATGAGTGTGGCGATGCTGTCGCTGGCGGTGCTGCTGGTATCGAGCGCGGTGTTCGTCCGTCAACTCAAAAACCAGCGTGACCTGGCGGCGATGGAGGCGCAGAAGGCGAATGCCGTTACCGATTTCGTCGTCGATTTGCTGCGCTCGGCCGATCCATCGGTGCATCACGGCGACCAGCTTACCGTCGTCGAGGTGATCGCCAGCGGTGAGCGCAAGGCGGATGCCGAGCTCGCCGATCGGCCCGATGTGCATGCGAGATTGCTCAGCGTGCTGGCCGATGTACAGATGAATCTTTCCAATTATGCCGAGGCGCTGAGCCTGAACGAGCGCGCCGCGGCCATCATGAAGACACTGCCGGAAATCCCGCAACCCGAGTTGGCGAAGCGACTGCGTTACGCGGCGCAATGCGCCTGGCGGCTCGGCAGATTCGAGCATGGTCTGGAGCTTGCCGACGAATCTCAGTCCTTCAATCTTGGGCCGCATCGCGACGCCTATGGCGCGGTGTCATTGCTGCGTATCCGCTCGCATTTGCTGATCGCTGTAGGCCGCATTGACGAGGCTGGACGCGCAGCATTGGAGGCGGTGGCAACCGCCAGAGCGGAGTTGCCATCGGATTCGCCAATGCTCGGGAGAGCGCTGGTAGCGGCAGCCGCGCAGGACGAGGCGCGAGGCAACTATGAGGATGCGCTCACGAAGACGCGCGAGGCGGCTGCGATCGCGGTTGCTGCGCCTGATGTGGGTCGCCGCGCTGCGGACACTTTTGCCGCCTACGGCAATATCGCCACATATCTGTTTGAGCTGGGTCGCTCCAAGGAGGCCTATGCGGAAATCTCTGCCAACCTGGCGGTAATGCGCGAAGTCACCGGCGAGGACCATGCCCGCTACATTCGTCAGGCGGGACTGGCAGCGCGTGCCGCATTGGTGCTGGGCGATGTAAAAAACGCTCGACGCTGGCTTGCGCAGGCCCGCAATGGCATGCCGCGGATTGAACGGCTCGGTTATCAATCATGGGCGGATGTGGTGTTGGCAGAAGGCGAGCTGGCGTTGCATGAGCGCAGGGCAAAGGACGCGTTGGCCTGGTTCGAGCGGCTGAACGAGGCAACGGGTGGCAAGGATCGCGATGCAGCCTTGGGGATGATTTTGGCGCGTTGCCTGCTGGGCATCGCCAACACCACAACAGCCGAACTCGATGTGTTGAATCAACTGGGCAGGTTTTCGCCCCGATTGGAAGCGCAGCGCGAGAAAGTCCGCCTGCAGTGCCTTGATGCCAGGCACTGAATCCGTCGGCAGTGCGGATGCCGCTTGACGGGTTGCGCAGCAACGGCGAGCATCGCCCTGGCGTACGAAATGACACCCCATGAGCGAAGTCACCGAACTACTGATGCGGTCCGAGAGTGGTGACGACAGCGCCCGCGAGCGGCTGTATTCGTTGTTGTACGACGATCTGAAACGCCTGGCCAGTCGCGCGGTGGGCGCAGGCCCGGCGCGCACGCTCAATACCACCGGCCTGGTGCACGAGTGCTATCTGCGACTGGCCAATGCAGACGCAGCTCCGGTCAGTCGTCACCATTTTTTTGCACTGTCGGCGCGCATCATGCGCCAGATCGTCTGTGACCACGCCCGCCGCCGGTTGGCTGAGAAACGCGGTGGCGATGTGCAGATGAATACCCTCGACGATCAGATCGGCGATGCCGTCAGCGATGAGGCGACGCGCATGGTGGAACTCGACGACCTGCTCTCGGCGCTGGCCGGACAGCATGCACGGCAGGCACAAGTGGTCAGTTGTCGTGTCTTTGCCGGCCTCACGGTGCCCGAAACTGCAGAGGCGCTGGGTGTTTCCGAACGCACGGTGGAGCTGGACTGGGCGAACGCACGCGAATGGTTGGCCAAGGCGAGCCGGCCTGCGGCGTAACGGCCACATTGTGGGAGCGACGTCGTGGGAGCGGCGTCCCGCCGCGATGCTCTTGCTTTTGACTTTGTAGAGTGGGGCTTGCTCCGCTGCTTTTGATCTGGTCTCACCGTTGGCGGAAGATCAAGAGCAGCGGAGCAAGCCCCGCTCTGCAAAGTCAAGAGCGGGAGCAACAGCATCGCGGCTTGACCAGCTCCGCTGTTGAGAGCCGCCGCTTCTACATGACGGTCGGCAATGCCCTAGAATCAGCGCCTTCTGAAGTCGATACCGTCATGTTCAGCCGCGTTTTCTTCCTACTCATGCTGGCGGCAAATATTGGTCTGGGCGCCTGGCTGTGGCTGTCGCCACCGGCCGCTGCGCAGGCATTGCCGCCGGTCGATATCGGAGTGCCGCAATTGGTGCTGCTCAGCGAGCGTGACGACAGTGCCGGCAATGCCGCCGAGCTGGCCGATCGGCCGTTGTCGATGGCCGAACTTGATGCCTTGGACTGCACGCGCATCGGACCCTTTCCCAGCCAGTCCGACATGCGCCGCGCGATGACAGCGTTGACGCCATTGACTGAGCGCATTCAATTCAAGGAAACGCGCGCGGTGAAATCGCGCGGCTGGTGGGTATATATGCCGGCATTCGAGACGCGCGATTCGGCGCTGCGCAATGCGCGCGCCTTGGCGGCGCAGGGCATACGCGACTACTACGTGGTCACCGCCGGTGATCAGCAAAACACCATTTCGCTCGGATTGTTCCGCGAACGCAGTAATGCCGAGAAGCGCCAGGCCGACCTGATCTCGCTGGGATTTGACGCAGCAATGCGCGAGCGCACCGATGAAGCGCCCGAATACTGGCTTGAGTATGCAGTGGCGCCATCGCGGGGGTTCAACTGGAAGGATCGCGTACCAGACGCCACTGGCATCGACGCTGTGGCAGCCGAATGTTTCTGAAGCGGCTTGATCCGCCTCGCGGAGCGACTTGAGGGCGATTCGGCGGCGCCTCAGCGGACGCTGGCACTTTCGAGTAGAATGCGCGCCCGATCGAATTGCCGGTATAGCTCAGTTGGTAGAGCAACCGCCTTGTAAGCGGTAGGTCACCAGTTCGAATCCGGTTACCGGCACCAGC
>JANMUE010000346.1:0-22690 GCA_031391205.1 Lysobacterales bacterium
ACCGCTATCAAGACGCCCGCCGCGCCCTGAAGCGCCGAGTCGACTGACCGAATCAATGGGCCGGGCCGGACGTGGGAGCAACTGTCTTTGTGGGTCCGACCTGTGGTCGGACACTTTCGCCAGAGTGGATCGTGTAGACAAAAAGCGTCCGACCACAGGTCGGACCCACAAAGACAGTTGCTCCCACGTCCGGCCCGGCCCATTGATTCGGTCATTCGACTCGGCGCTTCAGGGCGCGGCGGGCGTCTTGATAGCGGTCTTGGACTGGGCCTTGAGTAGCGCATTGATCTCGCGCACCAGGTCCGGCAGCGCGTCGTGCGAGTAGCCCTGATGGACATGCGCAACGCGGCCCTGGTGATCGATCATGAACATATGCGGCAGGCCACTGACGCCGAAGGTTTCAGCCAGATCGCCGGCTTCATCGTGGATCAGGCTCATGCGCATGTCTTTCATTTTTTTCAAGTGCTGGGCATAGAGCGTCGCGCTTTCCTGGTAGTTGATCGCGACCACGCGCAGGCGGCGCGTCGACACCTGCTGCTGCAGGCCTTCGAGCACCGGCAATTCCTGCATGCACGGCCCACACCAGGAGGCCCAGAAACTGACCACCATGACCTTGCCGCGATGTGCATCGACGCGGATTTCCTCGCCGCTGCGGCTCTCTTTGCCCAGCACGTTGGGCGCCGGGTCGCCAGGCTCGGGCGCGTCGGCCAGCGCGTACAGCGGCAACAGGGTGAGCAGGAGGAAGGCTAAACGCTGCATGCGGATATCTCGATGGGACGGGATCAGGAGCCGCTGTTGTCTTGCTCCAGCAAGTGCGCATTGTAGGTGCTGTTGAAACGCTGCATGGCGTCGAGGTTGGGGTCGGCATAGGAAGGTGTGCCGCGCACCATCTGCTGTGGCACCGACACCGGCGCCTTTTCGACGACCAGCATCGAATCATAAAAATGCATGGAGGCGGCGCTGCGCGTGAATCCATCGACATTGAAGCTGCCGGCATCACGCGAATAGCGGGCGTTGAGCTGGTCGATATGCTGCTTGGCATATTCAATGAAGGAATACGGGTTGCGGTATCCGCCGCCGTATTCACGCCAGTAACAGGTATGCAGGTCCTCGGCGATGTAGATGCCATGGGCATCGATTGCCGGGAACAATTCCTGAAAGCTGATCATCAGGTGTTCCATGCGATGCCCGCCGTCATCGATCAGCACATCGATTTGTCCGCAATGCGCGCGCAGTTGCTTCAGGAAGCCGCGATCGGACTGACTGCCGATAAGGATTTCGCAACCGGGCTCCTGAATCTTGGCGCATTCGGGATTGATATCTACGCCGATGATGCGCGCCTGCGGGCCCAGGTATTGGCGCCACAACTGCAGCGAGCCACCGTGAAACACGCCGATTTCAACCAGGGTGATGGGCTGGCCGCGAAAGCGTTGCAGATGGCGATGGTAGACGTCGAAGTAATGCAGCCATTTATTGACCAGGCGGCCCTGGTGGGCATCGAACAGGGCGCGCAGCGGGTTGTCGGACATCAATGACCTCGACGATGGAGCGATGGGATGGAGCCTGGCGTCCTGCGCTGGACATGCCGCTGTCGTGCCGTGCCGCGCGCGACAGCTCGGTAAGGCCGGCATTATTCCAGGTTGAGAGTGCCATCGATGCAAGTAATCGCAGCGCCGCCGATTTCTATGCCTCCCTCGGCGTCGACACTGACATCGACATAACCGTCGCGACCGAGTTCGCGGCCCTGACTGGCACGATAGGAGTACCCGATCTCCTGTAGTCCACCCTGCGCGTGCAGGTAGGCAGCCACTGAAGCATTGCCACTGCCGCAGACCGGGTCTTCGAACATGCCCTCACCTGGACAGAACGAGCGCACCGCCAGTTGTGCTGCGCCGCCGGATTTACGTCCGAACACCGTCATTCCCGTAACGCCTAGATCGCTCGCCAGCTGTTGCAGGGCTGCGGGCGAGGGCGCTAGCGAGCGCACTTCGACCGCACTGCCGAGATCGGCAATCAACCAGATGGCGCCGACATTCACGATGCGTGCCTGCTGGATACTCTCTGGCGCGCGGTTCAAGGCCAACTCAAGACGACGATCGACGTCGGCTTCTGCCGCAGCGACACGGGCGCGCGGCACCTGCACATACAGGCTTCGATCGGTAGCGGAATTGCCTGACATCCGCAGCGGCAGCAGTCCGGCGGCGCATTCCTGTACCCAGCGACCCGAGCGTGGCAGCAGTATGCCGGCTTCGATCAGCGCGTGCGCGGTACCGATGCTGGGATGTCCGGCAAAAGGCAGTTCGCGCGCCGTGGTGAAGATGCGCAGGCGATAGTCCGCCTCGGGCCGCGTGGGCGGCAGCACGAACGTGGTTTCGGAAAGGTTGGTCCAGTTCGCAATCTGCTGCATCTTCTGATCGCTCAATCCACGCGCGTCCAGAATCACTGCCAGCGGATTGCCGAGCATAGGCACGCGGGTGAATACATCCACTTGCTTGAACGCGAATTGCATGTGCGGCGGTCATCCTGTGAGGTGGCGATGCGCTTATAGTAGAAGCGTTGCGTGCCGCGTTTGTGTCGCGTCGCAAACGCCGCGATTTGGCCCGCTACGATGACGGCTACGCGACGAGCCAGTCATATGCCCACACCACCCACTGATAAACCTATAAAAGGCCGCGGCAGCAGCAGCAATCGAGAAGGCCGCTTTGAGCCGCAGCAGATCGCACGCGAAGACGATGGCTGGTTCCAGGAACCCGAACCGGCGCCCAGGCCGGCAACCGTCGTGCACAACGAGCGGGCGCGTTCGATCATCAGTACCAATGATTCTCCGGATATTCCGTTCACCCAATCCATCAATCCCTATCGCGGCTGCGAGCATGGCTGCATCTACTGCTATGCGCGTCCGACGCATGCCTATCTGAATCACTCGGCCGGTCTGGATTTCGAGACTCAGCTGTATGCCAAAGGCAATGCCGTTGAACTTTTGCGCGCTGCCCTGGCCAAACGCAGTTATCGGCCGTCGGCGATCAATTTGGGAGCGAACACCGACCCCTATCAACCGATCGAGCGGACTCATCGGCTGACGCGCGGCCTGATCGAAGTGCTGGCCGAGACCAAGCACCCACTGACCATCATTACCAAGAACGCTTTGGTCGAACGTGACATCGATTTACTGGCGCCAATGGCTGCACAGGGTCTGGTGCAGGTATTTGTTTCGGTGACGAGCCTGGACAACCGCTTGGCGAGTCGGCTGGAACCGCGCGCATCGGCGCCGCATCGGCGCATCGAATGTATCCGCCGCTTGCACGATGCCGGCATTCCGGTGGGCGTATTCGTAGCGCCGCTGATTCCGATGCTGACCGACAAGGACATGGAAGCCATTCTTGAACTCTGCCGCGATGCCGGCGCCAGCACCGCCAGCTATACCTTGGTACGGCTGCCACACGAGGTGGCGCCTTTGTTTCGGGAGTGGCTGGAGCTGCATGTGCCGCAGCGTGCGGCGCATGTGATGAGCCTGATCCAGCAGATGCGCGGCGGCAAGGATTACGACGCCAACTTCAAGACACGGATGCGCGGCGAGGGTGTGTTTGCCGACCTGATCCGTCAGCGTTTTCTGAAAGCATGTCGGCGCCTGGGCCTCTTGCGGCGCAATGAGGATGTGCAGTTGCGCACCGATCTGTTTCGGGCACCGCGGCCGGATTCGCCGCAGGGCGATCTGTTCTAATCCATGTAGGAGCGGCGTGAGCCGCGATGCTCTTGCTCCGATCGCGAAAAACAGAGCAAGAGCATCGCGGCTCACGCCGCTCCCACATGGTTGGTCAAATGCGGTAGCGGATTTTCAACACGATCTGATCGGCATCGCGCAATTGCACCGCGTGGTCGAAAAGATGGCCAAGTTCTTCGTCCTCCCGCGTGCCGAAAGTTTCGCCACCGCGGCTGTAAACGGCGAAGAAATCGCTCTGTGGCGCAATCTCGAAGCGGTAGCGCAGCTGCAGGCCGAAGTTGTTGATAGCGAAGTTCTCAATTTCGTCTTCGCTGGCCAGCAGTCTGCCATTGCCTTGCAGACGATAGGCACGGGCGCGCTCGGAATGCAGACCCAGCCATTGCATCTTGGCGCGCAGTTCATGACGAGGTGCCGGGAACCAGTTGAGTTGTGCGGTCGAGAAGACCTGCTCGCGCGCGAAGCGGCCGAATACGTCTTCGCCTTGCCAGATCAGCGAATCGCGGGTGTGCTTGCGCGTCACGTTGACGGTCAGATCTAGGGTGTCGGAGAAGTAGTGCGTGGCGCTGCTTTCGAGCTGCAGATGTGCGTCCATATCGATGCCGCCCATCGTGTACCAGGCTGCGCCGCCGAAGCGCCAATCGCCCCGGCGTGCCGTGTTGTAGTTGGTGAAGTAGCTGGTGCCGGATTCGCGGAATACCAGGCCATTGCCGCGCGAGATCAGGTTGTCGTAGCCGGAGGAATCCTGTATCCACTCGACGTACTGGGTGCCGCCGTTGCGGTACTCGAGATCGGCGCCCAGCTGGAAGCGAGTCGGCACATGATCACCATCCAAGGTCTTGCGCACGACAACGTTGGAGTTGAGGTTGATTGTGCGCAGCAGGTTGGTTTCGGCGAATCCGCTGTACGGATACTGCACGGCGATGGCGCCGACCCGCAGTCCGTTGCGCGGCATGAAACCCATATCGTTGAGGTCCAGATCGTCGGAGAGATAGGCACTAGCGATTTCAGCGAACAGGCCGTTCGCCGGAGTGAACTGCAGTGCCGCGCGCATGCTCTCGCCGGTGGTGTTTTCGTTGAGCTGCTGGATGTCACTCTGGATCACATGCGTGTTCAAGCGCAGCCATCGCAGCGGATTCCACTGCACATCCATCATCTGCACGAACGCAGTGCGATCGAAGAACGGTCGGTCGGCAAAGGTGGCGGCGTAGCCGAGCGTGAAGGTATCCGTGGGACGCTGCAGGCGCGTCGCGTAGAAGGCACTGCCGAGGTCGTCGGCGTGGTCGGATTCGAGCACACCGAATACGCCGTAGTTGATACCGGCCATCGAGCCACTGGCCTTCACTGCCGCATCGATGTCGGCGATGCCGTTGCCATCGTCGCTGGGTCCGCCCATGCGCCGTGTGTAGATCAGGTTGCCGCTCTGCGCCGTGGGCAAATCAAAGATGGCCTGATTCTCGGTGAAGAAGGGGCGCTTGTCGGAGAAGAAAGTTTCCAGAGCGGAAAAATTGACCACCAGATCATCGCTTTCAACCTGGCCGAAGTCCGGATTGAGCGCCGCGGTCAGCTGAAACGAACCCGAAGGTTTCCAGAACACATCCAGTCCCACCTTGGATTCGACGTTCTCGTTGACCTGATCCGACAACACCGTGGCATAGGGATACCAGTTCAGGATTGATTGGCTGAATTGCTTGACGTCGACGCGGGTGAACGCACTGAGGAAACGTTGCTCGGTGAAGCGGATTGCCGGCGTCGCATAGCGCTCGCCATTGCTGCCGAGCACGCGATCGGCGTAGATGCCGATGGTGCGGGTCTCGCCCGAAATGGCGCGCATCGTAGCGATGCTCCACGGGATCAGGATTTCAGCATTCCAGCCGTCTTCGGTCTCAGTGACAGCGTGGCGCCAGTCGCCATCCCAGTCCGGGCGAAACTGGTTTTCGTTGGCGATCACCAGATCGTCGATGGAGTCCGACAGCGAGACCATGAAGTTGTAGCCAAGCTTGCCGTCGCCGTCGAAATCGATCATCACGTTGACCCGATCCGAGTTGCCGCCCTGGTCGCGCAGCGAACGCGGCTTGACCCGCGGCAACGAAGCCGGCTGCCGGTTCTTGAACGCGAACGCCAGACCTACCGGGGTGCTCAGCAGCAGAACTTCCGTGCTGTGCGTGGGCGCCGTCTCGGTCAGCGGTTGCACGGTCACCAAGGGACCCAGTATCTGCGCACTGCGCCATTCGGCTTCATCGGGATTGCCGTCGATGATGATGCTGGCCTGCGCAGCGGGCGCCGCGCAGAGCATGATCCAGCAGCACAGCTTCAGCCGGCCAACCCGTCGCTCGCGCATATCGCCCTGCCCCTGCCCTGTTGATCAGGCCGGTATCAGAACGTATTGCCGGAGATTTGGAGCGTGCGGGAAGTCGCTAGGACTTTGGTCATGATCGCGAACGTTGAACGCGCTCAATGCATTCCTCGACGAACGCTCGATACACCCCAAAGCAGCAACACCAGAATGCAGGCACGCCAAGCCCAGGCATCAATCGGAACGCCCTGAATCGTCCCGGTCGCCAGCATGGTGCCTCGTGTGTGTGGCCCGCCACCGTGCGGCCATAACAACGTAGTGCTGGCGCCAGTATCGAGATCGATCTGCAGGACTTGACCGGGTAAAGGACCGGCATTCGGAGGGATTGCCGGTATTTCACTATGCGAAGACAGCAATACGCGCCTTCCGCGCACTTCGAGTTCTGGAAACGTGAGGACCCCGGGGCTGGACCCGTGGCGATAGAACTCGGTCAGACTGCGCGTCGCCAGATCGAGACGCAACAGAACCAACTCGGCATGGTCTGCCGTTGCCATCGACACCAGCATTTGACTGGCGTCGATGGGCACCAGATACCAAGGCTCGACCAGATTGTCGGGCAGGTCGATGACGTAGCGTTCTGCCAGCGTATTGAAGTCTATGACGACGATATCGGGCTGTTGTGTGCCAGTGAAACCGACGATGCCATGTGCTTCCATCACGGCGCAGCTGTAGAACTGATCCAGAACACGCACCTGTCGCGGATCGTCGAGATCGATCATGTGCGTACGCGGCGGTATCAGCCCGGGTGGATCGGGCTCGAATACCGTGAGCTGGGTTTGGGCCTGGCTGATGTCTGCGGCCAGCGCATGGTAGGAGGTAGGCGGAACGCCCAGGCTGTCCGGAGTTTCGACAATGCTGCCGTTGTTGGCGTCGATCCAGAATACGGCATGCAACATCAGCACACCGGCACGATGCGGGTGTTCGCGCACCCAGGAGTCTTGGTCGAAATACGGCATGGCGCTACCTACGTTGACCTGCTTGAGCAGACGCAGTGAAGGCATTTCGTAGGTGCGAATGGTTCTAGCAACGTTGTCGAGCAGGAACAGGTTCTTGCCATCTTGCGAAACAGTGGTCAAGCCGGTGAGATCCGGTTTCCGCGTTACCAGGCGAAAATCAGGGAGCGCATAAACCCGCAGGTCGGCCCAGTAGTCGTAGCCTGCGCCGCCGGGAATCGCTTCAAGAAACGGCGCGACGGCGAAGTCGGCAGAATTCGATACGCCCCCGCCCAGCAACAGAAGCACACCGAGAAAACGTCGCAAGATGGCCGGACCCTCCAAAGATTCCGCCGGTTGTCAGCGCAAAATCATCTGTTGAGAAAATCACACGTCGAGATTGCTCACCCTCAGCGCATTGCTCTCGATGAACGCACGCCGCGGCTCGACGACATCGCCCATCAAGGTCGAGAAGATCTGATCGGCAGCGACAGCGTCTTCGATACGTACCTGCAGCAGTCGGCGCGATTCGGGATTGACCGTGGTTTCCCAGAGCTGTTCCGGGTTCATTTCACCCAGGCCCTTGAAGCGCTGGATGGTGCGGCCTTTCTTGGCTTCTTCCATCAGCCAGGCCTGGGCTTCGCCGAATGACTTGATCGGGTGCTGTTTGTTGCCCCGCGTGATGAGCGCGCCAGAAGAGATCAAGCCATTGATTTGATTTGATATTTCACGGATCGCCGCATAGTCGTTGCCATCGAAGAAGGCCTGCGACAGTACCGCTTCACTGGACAGTCCATGGTGCTGTTTACTGATGCGCAATGCGCCGCCCTGCTCGCCTTCGGCTGCAATGGCGATGAGCCGATATTGCGCACGCCCCAGGCCGCGGTTGTTGATACGTGCGGCCACGGCATCAGCCCAGAACTGGAAGGCGCCGGCATCGTGCATCAGTACCGCATCGACGGCAGGCGCATCCAGCATGGCCTGCAGCAACAGGCTATCGACACGGCTACTCAGCCGATCGATCTGGTCCTTGGCATGCTGGAAATCGCGCAGCAGTTTTTCCAGGCCCGCGCCTTTGATCGGCGGTATGCCCTCGCCAGGTGTCAGCTCGGCGTCTTCGACGGCGTTGTTGATCAGATACAGCGCCAGTGCCTCATCGTCCTTGAGGTACATTTCCTGCTTGCCCTGCTTGAGTTTGTACAGCGGCGGCAGGCCGATATAGACGTAGCCACGCTCGATCAGCAGCGGCATCTGCCGATAAAAGAAGGTCAACAGCAGGGTGCGGATATGCGAGCCGTCGACGTCGGCGTCGGTCATGATGATGATGCGGTGATAGCGCAGCTTGTTGACGTCGAACTCGTCCTTGCCGATGCCGCAGCCCAGTGCCGTGATCAAGGTGCCGACTTCCGCCGAGCCGAGCATTTTATCAAAACGTGCGCGTTCGACGTTGAGGATCTTGCCTTTGAGCGGCAGGATCGCCTGGGTCTTGCGGTTGCGCCCCTGTTTGGCCGAGCCGCCTGCGGAATCGCCCTCGACCAGGAACAATTCGGACAACGCCGGGTCCTTTTCCTGGCAATCAGCGAGTTTTCCCGGCAATCCTGCAATATCCAGCGCGCCTTTGCGGCGCGTCAGTTCGCGTGCCTTGCGCGCCGCTTCGCGGGCGCGTGCGGCGTCCACCACCTTTTCGCAAATGGCGCGTGCAACCGAAGGATTTTCCTGGAGAAAATCGCCGAGCTTGTCGCCCATCACGATTTCCACCGCGCTCTTCACTTCGGACGAGACCAGCTTGTCCTTGGTCTGTGAGCTGAACTTGGGGTCCGGCACCTTGACCGAAAGCACCGCGATCATACCCTCGCGCATGTCGTCGCCGGTCAATGAGACCTTAGCCTGCTTCTGCAGGTTGGAGGATTCGATGTAGTTGCCCAAGGTGCGCGTCAATGCCGCGCGAAAACCCGCGAGATGCGTGCCGCCGTCCTTCTGCGGGATGTTGTTGGTGAAGCAGTACATGCGCTCTTCGTAGGCGTCGGTCCACTGCAGCGCGACCTCGACCGAGATGCCTTCGGGCGTGCTGCCGATAAAGGTGACGACCTGCGGATGCAAAGGCGTGCGCAGTTGCGAGAGAAATTCGACGAAGCTGCGGATGCCGCCCTCATACTGGAAGGTATCGGCCTTGCCCTCGCCGCGCTCGTCTTTGAGCTCGATGCGTACGCCGGAATTGAGGAAGGCCAGCTCGCGCAGACGCTTGCCGAGGATGTCGTAGTGGAACTCGACGTCCGAGAAGATTTCCTTGCTGGGCAGAAAGCGCACCTGGGTGCCGCGTTTGCTGCTGGGCTCGACCTGCTTGAGCGCGTAGACCGGGTCGCCGAGCTTGTATTCCTGCTTGTGGTGGAAGCCTTCGCGCCAGATATCCAGCCACAGAGTTTCGGACAGCGCGTTCACCACGGAAATGCCGACGCCGTGGAGCCCGCCGGAAACCTTGTAGCTGTTGTCATCGAACTTGCCGCCGGCGTGCAGAACCGTCATCACCACTTCGGCAGTGGAACGGCCTTCCTCGTGCATGCCGACCGGAATGCCACGGCCGTTGTCGAGTACGGAGACCGAACCGTCGATATGGATGGTGACGTTGACCGTGTCGCAATGTCCGGCCAGTGATTCATCGATCGCGTTGTCGACGACCTCGAAGACCATGTGATGCAGGCCGCTGCCATCGTCGGTGTCGCCGATATACATGCCTGGGCGCTTGCGAACAGCGTCCAGTCCCTTCAACACCTTGATACTGCCTGAGTCGTAGGTCTCGGTCATGCGATTTCCGTGGTAGCCAGACGCGCTGGCAGGAATGAGGGTGTAGCAGTGATTGAGGGGCACGGGGACGACGCTGGGGCCATTCCACTGGAAAGGCGTCGCTCGTTAGGATTCAGCTGTTGCGTGCCCGCCTCGGGTGCTCCTCAAGAAGGCGCGGAGTATACCAGTAGAGGCGCCCTGCTCCGGATGGCGGATGACTGCCTTGAACGATCTTAGCCAGCTTCGGTAACTTCACCCTGTTCCACGTGGAACAGACGAAATGGTGCATCCAGTGCCTGCAGCGCGTCCGGAATGAATACACCGGTGAGCAGAACCTGGATCGGCCTTGCGATAACCCACTGGATCACCAGGCTCTGGTGAGCGGCGTCCAGTTCGCTGGCGGGATCGTCCAGCAACAGGATGGGCCATTGTCCTTTTGTTGCCTGGACAGCGCTGAGCTGGGCCAGAACCATCACGAGGGCGCTGAGCTTTTCCTGGCCACGGGATAGATGTTCGCGCCTGGGAATCTGGTCAAAGCTCAGGCTCCAATCGGCGCGGTGTGGGCCGCGGCGGGTAAAGCCGCGCTCCCGATCCCGGCCGCGCTCGGAGCCGAGTCTGACCGCAGCAGCCTTGGCGTCCGCCGGATCATCGTGTTTCCAGCCACTGTGTTCGTGCAAAACCGGGTTGCTGAATTCAGGCAGCAACTCGGTTGCCGTCTGCTTGACGGCCTCAGCCAATACAGCTGTGTAGCATCGTCGCATCTGGTCCACGGCCTGGGACGCGACGCCGAGCTCATTCTCCCACGGCGGAAACCAGTCGTCCGGAGCCTGTTCCTTCAGCAGGGTGTTCCGCTGCTTTAGCGCGCGCTGGTAGCGCCGCCAACTCGGCAGGAAATTAGGTTCCACGTGGAACACGCCCCAGTCGAACATCGCCCGTCGCATTTCCGAGGAGCCGGAAATCAGCTCATGCGACCCGGGCTCGAAGCAGCACACCGCACACAGCCGATACAGCTCGCTAAGTTGCGCGACATCGGTCTCGTTGACCCGTCCACGCCACGTCAATGACGATCGCTCGATACCCAAACGCACACTCTGGCCAGGTTCGGTACGAATCGCCGCGTGCACCAAAGCCGACTCAGCGCCCTTTCGCACCAGCACATCCCGCCCGCCGCTACGAAAGCTACGACCGTAGCTGAGCAGATGCACCGCCTCCAGCATGGAGGTTTTTCCCGACCCGTTCGGCCCGACAAACACATTCAGGCCAGTAGACAGCTCCAGTTCTACCGACTGCAGGATTCTCAGATCACGGATCCGCAACTTTTCGATATGCATGAACCGCTCTTCCCTGCTCGCCTCAAACCCTGCTCAGACGCATCCAGAATCAACAAACCACACCCACAAAAAACCCCGGACCGGCCGGGGCTTGATTCGCTCGGTCAGCCCAGGTCACAACCTGAGCGGCATGATGACATGGCGAGATCGGTCGTTTTCCGCGTCTCGAATCAGGCAGCTGGAATTGCTGTCGCGCAGGCATAGCATCACCTGCAAACCGCGCAACGCGCTCAGCGCATCCATCACGTAATTCACGTTGAAGCCGACCGACAGCCCCTCGACAATGGTATCGGCCTCCACCTCTTCGGTCGCCTCTTCCTGCTCCGGGTTATGCGCGACGATGTAGAGCTTGTTCAACGACACCTCGAGCTTTACGCCACGATACTTCTCGTTGGACAAAATCGCCGCCCGCCCCAGCGCCGCCTTCAGCTCATCTCGCGAGAGCACTACGGTCTTGTCCGCGCCGATCGGAATCACCGCTTCGTAGTCCGGAAAGCGTCCATCGATCAATTTGGAGGTGAAGATGAAATCACCGCGTCGCGCTCGGACATGATTCTTGCCGAACTCGATCTCTACCGTACCCTCGCCCGAATCCAGCAGACGTTGCAGTTCCAATACACCTTTCCGCGGAATGATGATCTGCTTGCGTGCCTTGACCGCCAAATCGATCGGCGTTTCGCACAGCGCCAAGCGATGCCCATCGGTCGCCACGCAACGCAGCACACCCTCGCGCAGATCGAACAATAGTCCGTTGAGGTAGTAGCGCACGTCCTGATGCGCCATCGCAAAACCAGTGCGATCGATCAACTCCTTCAGCGTTGCCTCACCCAGGGTGACGCGCTCCACCACGTCAATATCATCAACAGTGGGAAACTCGGACGCCGGCAGTGTCGACAGCGTGAACTTGCTGCGGCCCGCCTTGATCGTGACGCGGTCACCGCTCTGCGCCACATCGACCTTGCTGCCGTCCGGCAGCGCACGCACGATGTCAAACAACTTACGCGCAGGCAGTGTGATTTCGCCGTTCTCGGTGGCGTCAGCGCTACAGCGCGCAAACATCTCGACTTCCAGGTCACTACCGGTGAAACCGACTTTCCCGTCCTCCACTACCACCAGCACGTTTGCCAGCACCGGCAAGGTCTGACGGCGTTCAACCACGCCTACGACTTGGGTAAGGGGGCGTAGCAGTGCTTCGCGTTGAATACTGAATTTCATGATCGCTGTGCTCTCAACAATGGCCTGGCATCCATCCCACACCGGACTCCCGGTGTGATCTGATTGCGATTCAGAAGTGTCGCACCAAAACGGGGCGCTTCTCTTGGTTATTAATAAAGATGTTGATGATGATGAAGGTTGGGGACAACTTCAAGGATCAGGCGCTAGCCCTTGTGATTAAAGGCGCCGGCAACTACCAACCCTTGTGCACAGCGGCCCCTGGGCATTGTGGAGCATTTGTGGATAACTATGCCAGCACAGCTTATGCACAAGCTGTCCCCAGTCCGCGCGGCTGCTAGCCCGACAACGAGCGCAGCAGCTTTTCCCAGTCCTCGCGCAACTTGCCATCGGTTTCACGCAGCTCCGCAATCAGACGGCAACCATGCAAGACAGTTGTGTGGTCGCGCCCACCGAAGCTGTCACCGATCTCCGGCAGCGAATGCCGCGTCAGTTCCTTGCACAGCGCCATGGCCATCTGCCGGGCGCGTGCCAACTGGCGTGTACGCCGCTTCGACAGCAGATCGGCAACACGCAGCTGGTAGTAATCCGCCGCCACCTTCTGGATGTTGGGGATGCTGAGCGTGCGCTCCTGCACGGTCAGCAGATCGCGCAAGGCCTCCTGGGCAAACTCGATGGTGATGGCGCGTCCGGTAAAGTGCGCGCGTGCTGCCAGGGTATTCAATGCCCCTTCCAGATCGCGAACATGCGAGCGCATGCGCTTGGCCAGCATGAAGGCGACTTCCTCCGGCAACAGCAGTCCCTTGAGTTCGGCCTTGCGCAGAAGGATCGCGGCCCGAGTTTCGAAATCCGGCGGTTCGATCGCAACCGGCAGGCCCCAGCCCAGACGCGAGGTCAGTCGCGGCTCCATGTTTTCGACTTCCTTAGGGTATCGATCGCAGGTCAGGATGATCTGCTGATTGGCCTCGAACAGCGCATTGAAGGTATGGAAGAACTCTTCCTGGGTGCGGTCCTTGCCGGCAAAGAACTGAATGTCATCGATCAGCAACGCATCCACGGAACGGTAGCGATTCTTGAAATCGTCCATATTCTTCGCGTTCAGTGCCTTGATCATGGCGCTGAAGAATTGTTCCGAGCGCTGATAAAGCACCCGGAAACCCGGATTGTTCTGACGCATCAGATTGCCCGCCGCATACATCAGGTGGGTCTTGCCAAGACCGGTGCCGCCGTAGAGCAGCAAGGGATTGGACTCGCGACGTCCCGGATTCATGGCGACCTGAAACGCGGCAGCCCGCCCCAGCTGGTTGGACTTGCCCTCCACGAAATTATTGAAGGTGTAATGCGGATCGAGGTTGCCGTCAAAATCCAGGTCCGACTGGCTCGGCCCGACCGGCGCCGCGGGCGCCCTGGCTTCGCGCGGTTCGCTGACCTGACGCGCCAGTGAACCCACTTCAAAACGCACCTCGAGCGTTGGGCCGACCAGATGCCGGGTGATCGCCTCAATGCGCTGCTGGAAACGTTCGCGCACTACGTCCAATACAAATCCGTTGGGCGCCAACAGGCGCAATAGACCCTCGGACTCTTGCACCTGCAAGGGGCGCAACCAGGTCAGAATGTCCTGTTCGCTGAATTCGGTTTCCAATCGGGAGATACAGCGCTCCCAAAGCGTTTGCATACGAAAATGACCAGCGGTGTGGGGCCGCAAAGCATAGCAGGCTGTGGATAACTCGCCGCGTGCGCGACCTCCCTGTGGACAATTACCCAGTCCCGACCCTCCCACTGGCAGGAATACTGGCGAAAACCCTTGACGTGCAGACGCTTCCTTCCTATTCTCGCCGACCCTTTCTATCCACACCTATCGAGGCTGCAGCCATGAAGCGCACCTTTCAACCCAGCAAGATCAAGCGCGCTCGTGACCACGGGTTTCGTGCACGCATGTCCACCAAGAACGGCCGCAACATTCTCAATGCGCGCCGTGCCAAGGGACGTACCAAGCTGATCCCGTAACCAGCGCAGCGGCGGTGAGCGGAAAAACCTTTCCGCGCGCAGCGCGGTTGTTGACGCGAGCATCCTTTGATGAAGTATTCCGAGCCGGCCAAAGTGCCGGCTCGAATTTTTTCCGGGCACTGGTGCGCCCTGCACCTACGCCCATAGCGCGCCTGGGTATCACCGTGCCCAAGCGCGTGCTCAAGTTTGCTCACGATCGCAACCGCGTCAAACGTCTGGTGCGCGAAGCGTTCCGCGCACAACGTGCCAGCCTGCCTGCGATCGACATCGTGCTGCTGGCGCGTGGTGCGATCACTGGTGCCGACAACACCGCATTGCGCGCCGACCTGATCAAGATCCTGTCACGCGCGAGTGCATTGAAGCTGCAACCCGACGCGGGCAAAATGCCTGATTCCATCGACGGCAGCCCTTGACTCTGCCCGCCTCACCTCCAGGTCCTCAATCATGAATAACATGCGCTTGTTTGTGTGGATGGCGCTCTTCGCCGTCGGCTTCCTGCTGTGGCAGGCGTGGCAGACCGACTACCGCCCGCCCACGCTGGGGAACGCTACGACAGCCAGCGCAGCCGTGGAAGGCGCGCCTGAGGACACGCCGGAAGGCGACGTCCCCAGCTCGGCCAGTCCACTCGCCGAGAACCCGGACAGTGCGCCGGTGTCAGCAAAAAGCGTTGTCGAGAGCAGTGCCAGCGCGCCACCGGAGCGCATCATCACGGTAACTACCGATGTACTGTCGCTGCGCTTTGACACGCGCGGTGGCACGCTGCGCAGTGCCGATCTACTGAAGTATCCCAAAGAGGCCAATGCCCGCGAGCCCGTGGTACGCCTTCTTGACGATGCCAGTGCACACTTGTTCGTCGCACAGTCAGGACTCAAGGCTGCGCGCGGTCCGGCGCCGAGCCACCAGGCAATCTTCACCGCCGAGCGTGACCGCTATGAACTCGCAGCCGGCAGCGACCAGCTGGAAGTCCCGTTCACCTGGACCGACCCCAGCGGCATCACCGTGACCAAAACCTATGCGTTCCGTCGCGGGGAATATCTGGTGCGGCAAAACCAGACCATCATTAACGCCAGCAGCAGCGTTTGGGAGGGCAGCGCCTACCAGCAGTTGCAACGGGGCGCGCCGCCAGCGAAGAAAGGCGGATTCTCGATCACCGATCCGCAGCAATTCAGTTTCGTCGGTGCTTCCTGGTACAGCGCCGAAGACAAGTTCGAAAAACTGGCGTTCGAAGACTTTGTCGATGAACCACTCTCCCGCACCATTACCGGTGGTTGGGCGGCGATGTTGCAACACTACTATCTGGTCGCGTGGATTCCAGCGCCGGACAAGGCCGTGCAATACAGCACCGTCGTGCTTGATGCGAAAACCACACCGCGCTATCTGCTGCGTCAAGAGGAAGCCCGCTTCGAAGTCGCGCCCGGCGCCAGCGCCAGCACCGAAACCCGGCTCTATCTCGGGCCCAAGCTACAGGAGAAGCTCAAGCACATCGCCCCCGGACTGGGCTTGGCACTCGACTACGGCATGGTGCGCATGTTCGCCGAGCCACTGTTCCGCTTCGTGCTCAATCCCTTGCACAAGCTCACCGGCAACTGGGGCTGGGCGATCATCCTGACCACCGTGCTGCTCAAGATTCTGCTGTATCCGCTGGCCGCCGCGCAGTACCGCTCCATGGCCAAGCTGCGGATGGTGCAGCCACGCATGGAAGCGCTGAAACAGCGCTATGGCGACGACAAGCAGAAATACAACCAGGCGATGATGGAGCTCTACCAGAAGGAAAAAATCAATCCCGCTGGTGGCTGCCTGCCGCTGATCCCGCAGATGTTCCTGTTCATCGCGCTGTACTGGGTGCTGATCGAAAGCGTCGAGATGCGCCACGCGCCGTTCATGGGCTGGCTGACTAACCTGACCGCGCATGATCCCTACTTCGTGTTGCCGGTGCTCAATGCATTGACCATGTGGCTCACGCAGCGCATGACACCGCCCCCGGCCGGCATGGACCCGATGCAGCAGAAAATCCTGCAGTACATGCCGCTGGCGTTCTCGGTCATCATGATCTTCTTCCCCTCCGGACTGGTGCTGTACTGGACCGTCAACGGTGCACTGGGTGTGTTGCAGCAATGGTGGATCACGCGTCAGGCTCTGGCCAAGAAGCCTGCGTGATCACATAGCGAATGAAGGCCCGTGGGAGTGGCCTCTGGCCGCGAATGCAGCGTGCAGGAATAATCGCGGCCACAAGCCGCTCCCACAGGCACATCGATGACCGAACCGACCGACACCATCGCCGCAATTGCCACCCCGGCCGGGGTCGGGGGCATCGGCATCGTGCGGATTTCCGGGCCGTCCGCTCCGCGCATCGCATGGAAACTCTGCAACAAGCGCCTGCAACCCAGACTGGCGCAGTTCGTACGCTTTCGCGATCGTCGCGGCAGCGCCATTGACCAGGGCGTGGTCATCCATTTCCCAGCACCACATTCGTTCACTGGTGAAGACGTGGTTGAGCTGCAGGCGCACGGTGCCAGTGTCGTACTCAACCAGCTGCTGCGCCGCTGCATCGAACTCGGTGCCCGCGCCGCGCGCGCGGGCGAGTTCAGCGAACGCGCCTTCCTCAATGGCAAGATCGATCTGGCCCAGGCCGAAGCCATTGCCGATCTGATTGCCAGCCAATCCGAAGCCCAGGCACGCGCTGCGCTGCGTTCACTCGATGGCGTATTCTCCAGCGAGGTGCGGGCATTGCAACAACAACTGGAAAGACTGCGCCTGTATATCGAAGCGGCCATCGATTTTCCCGAAGAAGAAATCGATTTCCTCGCCGATCATCGCCTGCTTGCCGATATCGCCAGCACGCGCAACAGCCTCGCCGAACTGCTCGCCGGCGCCCGTCGCGGTCAGCGCCTGCGTGATGGCTTGCACACGGTGCTGATCGGCCGCCCCAACGCCGGCAAGTCCAGTGTGCTCAACGCGCTCGCGCGCAGCGACCGCGCCATCGTCACCGCACAGCCCGGCACCACCCGCGACATTCTGCGCGAGCACATCGATGTCGATGGCATCGCCCTCACGCTGGTCGACACCGCCGGCCTGCGTGACAGCGATGACCTGATCGAGCAGGAAGGTGTACGCCGTGCCCGCGCCGAGCTGACCCGCGCCGATCTCGCACTGATCGTGCTGGCGCCCGAAGACGAAGATCAGCTCGATGCGTTGCGTGCCGAAGCGCCTCCAGGTGCGCGCCGTATCGTGCTGCACAACAAAAGCGATCTATCCGAATGTAGGAGCGGCTTGAGCCGCGATGCTCTTGCTCCTGCTTCTCGTCAGGAAGAGCCAGAGTATCGCGGCTCACGCCGCTCCAACATTTTAGATAACAGCGACGAATTGCATCTGGATATTTCCGCCCTCACCGGCGCCGGCCTGGACGAACTGCGGCATGCGCTGCGACGACTCGCCGGACATGGCGATGGCAGCGAGGGCGCGTTCTCGGCGCGCACGCGACACGTGTCGGCATTGGAACGCGTCGCCGAACATCTGCAACATGCCGAGCAGCACCTGATCCGCAACCGCGCCGGCGAACTGGCCGCAGAAGAACTGCGTCTGGCACAACAGGACCTCTCCGAACTCACCGGCGAATACCGTAGCGACGATCTGCTCGGCGCCATCTTCAGTTCGTTCTGCATTGGAAAGTGATTAGCCGCCATGCGCGTCCTGCTACTCGGCGCCAGTGGCACGTTCGGGCAACGCGTAGCCCGGTTGCTGCTGGACGTGCCCGGCATTCGCGTCGTGCTGGCCGGGCGCAGCGCGGATGCTTTGCAACGGCTACACGGTGAGTTTGAAGCGCGCGCACCTGGAAAATTCGAAACCAGCCTGATCGATCTCGATGCTGCAGACAGTCGGCAAAGAATCATCGCAGCCGGCCCGGATGTGCTGATCGATACCTGTGGCCCATTCCAGTCCCGCGACTATGGCCTGCCGCGCCTCGCCATTAGTCAGCGTTTCCATTACATCGATCTCGCCGACGCACCTGATCATGTGGCCGGCATCGCAGCACTTGATGCGCAAGCGCGTGCCGCCAATGTGCTGGTGACTGCCGGCGCGAGTTCGGTGCCAGCACTCAGTTGCGCAGTGATCGATGCCTACCGCAGCAAATTTGTGTCGCTGCGTGATATCGATATCGGCATAACACCGGGCAATCGCGCCGAACGTGGACTGGCGACCGTGCGCTCGATCCTCGGTGGTGCAGGCAAGCCGCATGCACAGTTCATCAATGCGGCAGTCGTTAGTCGCCCGAGTTGGAGCAGCCTGCGTCGTCATCGCTACGCCGCACCCGTCGGTACGCGTTGGCTGGCCTATTGCCCGGTGCCAGATGCGCTGGTGCTGCCGCAGCGTTACCCCGGATTGCAACGTCTGGAATTCTGCGCCGGCCTCGAGCTGCACCGCATGCATTTCGGACTTTGGCTGGCGAGCGGGCTGGTGCGTCTGGGCCTGATCGCTTCGCTGGAACCGTGTGCGATGTTCGCCAAGCGCGTGAGCGAACGCTGGCTCAATGCCGGTAGCGATACCGGTGCGATGCACGTAGGACTTTACGGTCACGATGCACAAGGCGCCGCGAAGCATATCGAATGGCAATTGATTGCCGAGCGCGGCGACGGTCCTTTCGTGCCGGCGGCTGCTTCCGTCAGTCTGGTGCGCCGGCTGGTCGATGGCTCGCTGGTCACTCGCGGCGCAATGCCTTGCGTCGGCTTGTTGAGTCTTGCGGACTTCGAGACTACGCTGGTCGGGCGCGCCATCCGATTTCAACTTCAGGAGCCGGCATGAGCACACCGACGTCGTTGTATCGACGCGTACTCGGCGAGGCGTTCGAAGCATTGCCGGCGCCCGTCAAAGCCCTGCACGATGTGTGCATAAGCGCCGAGTTCACCGGTCCCGCCGAAGTCATCGCGGCAACCCATATGATCGCGAAAATTATCGCTTGGACCACCGGATTTCCGACACGCAGCTATCGCTGCAAAGTCCGCGTGCGTATCGACGTCGATGCCGATGGCGAAACATGGCACCGTGATTTCGATGGCCATCGTTTCCATAGTCGGCTCTACGAAACGCAGTGCCAACTGGTCGAACAGCTGGGCGCACATCGCATCACCTTTCATCTGATCACCGACAGCACGCAGCTGATCATGCAGCCGATCGCGTGGAAGACCCTGGGCATCCCATTGCCGCGATTCCTCTGGCCCAGCATCAGCGCTCGCGAAACCGAAGTTGATGGAAAATTCCACTTCGACGTTGCCACCGCCTTCCCGATCATAGGCAGCGTCATCCATTATCGTGGTTCGCTGCTTCCGACGCAGCGCCTCGTAGAGCGCCCCGGTGACACAGGTAGCGAACTCGACCAGAGCGGGTAAATCGGCAGCTTTGTTTTCCGGGCTCCCATAGTTGTCGCAATCTGGCACCAAACCTCGTTCCTTGGATAACAGGCGATGCGCGCTGGCGCACGACTGCAAAACCATCGACTTCACTACGGGAGAGCAGCATGAAGAACAAATTGTTGAAAGGCGTGTTGACCGCACTGCTGATGTGCAGCGCGTCGGTCACGATGGCGCTGGACAATGGGGGTGGCTCGGGCGGCAGTTCGGGGGGCGGATTCTTTTGCAGGCTGTGGTGCGAACTCCGCCATGGATCCTGCCAAATCGACAGCGGTGATCCCGATGTGCCGCCGCTGCACGATCCGTTCTGCGCTCAGCGCAAGGCCGAGTGCAAGGCAGGGTGCGGAAGCGGCCGTGGTGACGGTGGCATCATCTTCATCGGCAGCATCACACCAGAAGCGCACGCTGATTGGTTGATGTCGCCATTGCCACAGCCCGCGTGTGCTGCTGGCGAGGCGCCGGGAAGCACAGGCTAAAGCAAGCTCGCCGCCTCGCTCAACACATCCTTGCGTCCACCCACGATACGCAAGGTGTGCTGGTAGCCGCGATCGATGGCGCGATAGAACGCCTTCCATTCGAGCAGATCGATGTCATCCAGTGGCGGTGTCAGCAGCAGCGTTGACAGCTCGCGTGCTTCCAGTGCTGCGCTGCCGGAATTGACCATGCCGGCGCGCAGCAGGATCCGCGACAATCTGGGTCGCTGGCGTTTGCCGAACCACTCGGTGACCAGTTGCCAGATCGGCGGCAGATCGACCTCGTCCAGTGCCGACTTGAGGACGTAGTTGCCGCCGATGTCGACGGCGATCACCTCGCCCTGATGATGAGCGCGCATCACATCAACCGGCAGGTTGTTGATGACACCGCCATCGACATGCACCTGGCCATTCATGCACACCGGCGGCAGCATCCCCGGTATCGAGATCGATGCGCGCAGCCACTGCCACAGTGGACCCTGGCGATGCACCGCAGCTTCGCCGGACGTGAGGTTCGACGAGACGCAGAAATACGGCAGCGGCAGATCCTCGATATCGCGCGATCCAAATGCCTCCTGCAGCAGGCGCGAAGCCTTTCGCCCGGACACCAGCGAGACAAAGGGCAGGGTGTAGTCAGACAGCGGATTGGTGTCGTAGAAACAGCGTCGGAAGGTTTCGGTCATTTCCTCCACCGACCAATCCGCCGCGATGCCGGCACCGATAACGGCGCCGATCGATGTGCCGCCGACGACATCGATTTCGAACCCGGCCTCGCGTAGCGCCTTGATCACACCAATATGAGCAAAGCCGCGCGCACCGCCACCACTCAATACCAGGCCCAGACTTTGCCCGCACAGCAGCCGTGCGATGCGGGCGATATCGCCGGCATGACGCACATGATGCAGGCGAGAACTCGCGCGCAGCGCATGCCAGCGTCGACCGGCGCCCAGCCTGGGTTTTTCATCGTGCAGCAGCACCAGATGTTCGGGCGGAGGCACCGAATCGGGTTCGCGTGGAAACAGGATCTCGGCGTTCGCCGCCGGCTGCGTGCTGGCCCGTGCCACCATCAACCAAGCATCCGCCTGACGCCGGCATTGACTGCGCCATTCGGCATCATCGCCATTGGCCACATACAGCACGAAGCGCGCTTCGGCTTCGATCGCCAGATACTGCGCCGGCGCCAATCCGGCTTCATCGGCGTTGAGCTGGCGCACCTTGCCATAGCGCGCCAGCGCCAGCGCCAGGGTTTGTGCAAAGCCGATCAGGTCGACGCCCGCCGACTGCGGCAGCAAGGCAATGGTGCGGGGTGCGGCGTCCTGATACTGCGCCGAGCGCGGTTCGGTGGCGCGGCGCAGCGCCAGACGCGAAAGACTGACCAAGGCCTGGGGATACTGCGCGCCTACGGTTTCCAGATGCTGCGCCGGCAAACGCAATACCTCGCTATCCCGCAGTGCGCGCACGCTCGCGGTACGCGGCCGCTGCGTCAGCACGCCCAGCTCGCCGACGGTCTCGCCCATCACGATCTGGCCGATCAGGCGCGATCCGCCCTCCTCGCGCTTGAACGCGCCCAGGCTGCCACTCAGCACCAGATAGGCCGAATCCGAAGTCTCACCCTCGAAGAACAACACCGCCCCACCCGGTAACACCCGCCACTCGCAACCCGCCAGCAGGGCATCACGCGCCTCGATAGGCAGCGCCTGAAACCACGGCACCTGCTCCAACAGCAGTCGCGCTTGATCTATATGGCGGGGAACGATGGACATGCGTGCATCCTAATGCAGCGAATGCACGAATGTGGAATGTCATGGCGGAATGTGGGAGCGGCGTAAGCCGCGAAGCTCCTGCTCTGAATCTCAAGCAGCAGAGCCAGAGCTTCGCGGCTTCACGCCGCTCCACATTTACGGAAATCGGAAAATTCCGATACTGGAATCCGAAATTGCCAGAAGCGCCACATTGCGCCGACTCTCACACTGTTGCACATGCAAGCACAGCGACTTCAAAGCAACAGGCTACGTACCGGACGCTGGTCCGAATCGGGCCGAACCTATCTCCTGACTACTTCGACGAGAAACAGGGAACCGCGTTTTTCCGAGTTCGACACCGCCATGGAAGTCGTTCGGGCATTCCACGCCGCTCCATTCTGGGAGGACACGGTGCTTCTTGCCTGGGTGCTGATGCCGGATCATTGGCATGGGCTGGTGCAGCTTGGGGACAGGCAGGATCTTGCGAGCACAGTACGTCGGTTCAAGATCATCACGAGCCGCAGCTGCAACGCGCAGCAGAACCGCAATGGCGCGGTGTGGCAGGCCTGTTATCACGACCACGCGCTGCGCAGGGACGAAGATATTCTTGATACGGCCCGCTACATTGTGATGAATCCTGTGCGTGCGGGGCTGGTATCGAAGATCGGAAACTATCCGTTTTGGGACGCCGTATGGTTGTAGGAGCGGCGTGAGCCGCGAAGCTCTGGCTCTGAATCTCCAGACATCAGAGCCAGAGCTTCGCGGCTCACGC
>JANMUE010000357.1:0-2328 GCA_031391205.1 Lysobacterales bacterium
CGCGATGCTGTTGCTCTACTCTTGATAGTCAGAGCAAGAGCATCGCGGCTCACGCCGCCCCTACATGGTTTAACGATTCGGCCGGATCTGATCGCCGACAATCACCACATCCGCCGCACGCCTGGCGAACAGCCCTACGCTGACCACACCGACGATCTGGTTGATCTCCACCTCCAGCGCCACGGGATCGACGATGCGCAGATGGTGCACATCGAGAATCCAGTTGCCGTTGTCGGTGGTGGTGCCATCACGCCATACCGGCTGGCCACCGAGCTTGACGATCTGCCGCGCCACATAGCTGCGCGCCATCGGGATGACTTCGATCGGAAGCGGAAATGCACCCAGCAGATCGACCTGTTTGGCGGCGTCGATCAGGCAGACGAATTTTTTTGACGCTGCCGCAATGATTTTTTCGCGGGTCAGAGCGGCGCCACCCCCCTTGATCAAACGATTCCACGGATCGCATTCGTCCGCGCCATCGACATACAACGGCAGATCGCCGGTGCTGTTGAGATCGACTACGCGTATGCCCTGTTCCTTCAGCAAAGCCGTACTGCGATCGGAGCTGGACACGGCCGCGTCGATACGCCCCTTGATACGGCCCAGCGCGGCAATGAAGTAGGCCACCGTCGAGCCGGTACCGACGCCGACGATGCTGCCGTCCTCGACGAACTGCAGTGCCTTCTCGCCAGCGAGTTTTTTCTGTGCTTCCTTGTCCATCGCATGCTCCTTTTGTAGGAGCGGGGCCTGACCCGCTCGCTTTAGTTTTGCATCGTCGTTGACAGATATTGAGATCAGAAGCCTGCGGGTCAGGCCCGAACCTACACCAGCTCGAGTATGTAATCCCACTGCGCCTTCGTCACCGGCATCACCGACAATCGGTTACCGCGCTTCATCAGCGCGAAATCACCCAGCGCCTGTGCATGCTGCTGCAGCTCGCCAAGAGTGAGCGTGCGCCTGAGTTTGCGCTTGAAGCCCACGTCCACGCACAGCCAGCGCGGATCGTCGGGCTTGCTGGCAGGGTCGTAGTAGTCGCTCTTGGGGTCGAACTGGCTGGCATCGACATGCGCCTTGGCGACGATGCCGCAGATCCCGACGATGCCCGGCACATCGCAACTGCTGTGGTAGAAAAAAGCCTGGTCGCCGACCTGCATACCATCACGCATGTAATTGCGCGCCTGGTAATTGCGCACGCCGCCCCAGGGCTCGCGCTTCACCTTCTTGAGCATGTCGATCGAAAATTCATCCGGCTCGGATTTGAACAACCAGTAGTTCATTGGCACTCCGATATGGGGCCGGGCACCGCGGGCACGCCCTGCCGTGAATGGGAACCCGCCGCAATCGGCATCGCGGCCGGCACATGATCGAAACCATAGCCAAAACGCTGTAGATCTTCGCGATAGGCATCGGCAACCATCGCCTGCAGCTCGTCGTCGTAATACGCGCGATAGTCGTCGCGACCGGATTCATTGCTGCGCGCGAGCGTGGTGCTGTTCAGACCAAGCTGGCTGCAGATACGGTCGAAATCTTCCTGCATATGCTCGAAGCGCGCTGCGAAGTTGATCGCCAGCACTCCATTACGGTCACTGATGAACTCCCACTGCGGACGGAACAGCAGATGTTCGACCAGGCGCAGGTCGGTGATTACGCGCTTCATGAAATCGCGCGGCGCCGCCAGGAACTGCCCGCTGTTGCGGCTGATGAAGGCACAGTAGGAGACGTAACGATCGAACGGATTGCGCACGAAAGTGAACTTGAAATAGCGCTGCAGGGTGACGGCCCCGAGCGCTGGCAGGATCTGCTCGAAGTCGATATGACCGTGGCGCAGGGCCGCCAGGTCCGGGAACGGGAAGCTGCGCTCCTCGAACAGTGCCACCTGTTCCAGATCCTCGGGGCCGAGCAACGGCCGCAGCGCGCGCCGGATCGAATGCGTGCCGGTCTTGGGGATCGCAAAAAAAACGAACTGGTGACGATGTGAAACGATCATGCCGATCAACCAGGCCAGGCGCGAGGCGAGTGCGCATTCTAAGGCGTTGGAAACAAATTAAAATGACAGATTGCGAAGGATTTCGCCCCATCTGCGAAACGCGCAAAGGGGCGCATAGTCCTACTGTGTAACTCTTTGCCCAACGAAGCAGATGGGGCGAAAGACCAGCAAGATGTCACCTTGATCTATTTCCAGCGCCTAAGGAACCTCTGGATAAGTCACCACATCGTCTTCGCTGCACAGCTTATTGCCTGGCTCTCAACGGCGGAGCCGGTCGTTTTTTACAGCGGAGCTGATCGCGTTCAAAAGCGAACCTGGTCAAACAGCGGGTTTTAGCCCCC
>JANMUE010000582.1:0-1447 GCA_031391205.1 Lysobacterales bacterium
GGCGGCAAGACGCCCATCGTGCGCTGCGGCGACGAATTACGTTTTGACACGCTGGATGAAATTAATCGTCCTGGTGTGCGCGTCATCGTCAATCCCGGTGGCACCAACGAACGATTCGCGCGTGAGCAGTTGAGTCGCGCGCAACTGGTCATTCATCCCGACAATCGCACCGTGTTCGATGAGATTGCCACGCGCCGCGCCGATGTCATGGTTACCGACGATATTGAAGTGGACCTGCAAGCCCGAGCACATCGTGGTCTGTGTCGCGCCACAGCGCAGATGTTTACGCGCAGCGATAAAGCGTGGATGTTGTCGCCTGATCCTGCGCTGCTGGAGTTAATCAACCGCTGGACCGAGCAAAGCCTGAGCAACGGCAAAGTGCGACAGACATTCGATGCGGCCATGTCGAGCCAGCTTCGCTGACGGGTTTATTAACGCGACCGCTAATGCGGAGCGTCGCTTTTTGGCGCGATCACATTGAGTGGTTTGCCTTCATTTGCAAGTTGAAGTGTGTCTTCAGCGGCACGACAGTGCCCCGCACTTGATCCATTAGGGCAATATCTATGATCCATTTTCCCGGTGGATCGCCCGCTTCCCCAACGTACTTGATAACGGCTGAGGTCAGGCGAACGTTTCTAGGGTTGCCTTGAAGTTTTCCTTCCGCGCACTGAACGCCACGTGCGTCTATGGAAGTACTGCCATCTGGCCTTGTAACTTTGATGTCACAAAGTATGTTGACGGTGCCAGAGCTATCAATTTTCGGATTTATATAGAAGACGAGAATAGTGAGTTGTTCGCCGTACGAAACATGCTTCGCTTCGGAAAAGTAAGGTACCGTTTCCGGCAGAGTATTCCATTTTTCTTCCCAATCTCGGTCTGGTGTCACGATAAGCGAACCACCAAACCCATTGATGCTTTTCATCGTGTCCGAGTTTGGAATTGGACGCCCGTCTTTGGATACCCAGCCTCCAGTTTCGGCGAAAGCGCCCAGCGAAAGGGCCACTAGCAAACATGTGAGTATGAATTTCATTTCGTCCATGCCGGGCTAACGTGTTTTCGCTAACGCCATTCTGCAAGATAAAACCATGACTGCTAGATAACATCGGTACGGGGAAGGGCGCAACTCATTGTCGCCCTGCGGTTGATTAGCATGTTGCTTAGTTCGTGCGCTGGGATCGATGTTGAAGAAGGGCGGACACATAGGTCCGCCCCTACGTTGGATGCGAGGTTTTGTAGGGGCGGACCTATGTGTCCGCCTTTTGCCTACGTCCTTGAGCGCAGCTCCGCCACATTCCTGACAAACCGCATCGGCACCGGTTGCAGTCCTTGCTCCGAGATGGGTGGTGACTCCGAAGCTCGCTTCGGCACCGCGTAGTAACTCGGGCAGGCATAACGTTCGATGTCGTGCTGGTTTAACGGAAACGAACCGCAGTTGGAGAAGCGGCGC
>JANMUE010000366.1:0-15276 GCA_031391205.1 Lysobacterales bacterium
GAACGCGCTTCGCTCGATGGCGGCAGTGGCACCCAAGTCGTTGTTGCCGATCCGCGCTTCGTCGACACCGACTACGGCGACTACCGGCTGCGCGCCGGCTCGCCGGGAGTCGACTACGGGCCCGCCATCGGTGGCGACGACCGCGATGTGCTGGGCCTGGCGCGAGACGTCAATCTGCCGATCAAGATCGGCGCGCCGGGCGGCATACGCGACATCGGCGCGTTGGAGCGCCAGACGTTGCAACCGCTGGTGCTCAACAGCGATGTCAACAGCGACACGCGACTCTGGGACACACTCATTACCGACGCTGTCAGTCACGATACGCTGAACGCCAGTGGCGCCATCGGCTCCGGCTCGCTGCGCGTCAATGACCCCAATGCCGCGCCGGGCGAGCCGACGCGCTATGCGCGCCAGTGCATCCACTTGCCAGGACCGGCGCGCTACGCGCTCAATGGCTTCGGTCGCAGCGGCAGCCCAGGCGGCTTGCCGCCGCCGGAGCTGGATACGACGCAACTGCGCTGGGAACTGCGCCACAACGGCGGCGAGGACTGCACCGGCGGTGCCATTGCGGCGAGCGGAATCCACACCTTAAGCCTTGGCAACTGGAATCGCCCGGCAAACCCGGCCGTGATCGACGTGACCATTGCGGACTGGACCATCCAGAGTTCTCTCGTCGTCTATCTCGTGGTGATCGAAAGCAGTACGTTCCGTCCCCTCGCCGCCCAGGGCTGGTTCGACGGCATCACGCTGGAGACGGCGTCGCCCGAAGACACCATGTTCCGCGACGGCTTCGAGTGAGCGTTCCGGATTATTCCGTCAGGAGGTGCCGGAGCCGGCAACGCAGTCAGGGTTGCTTTCACATGTCGGAACGGGTCCTGACCTTGTTCGCGGACGTGTCGACAGCGCCTTTCAGTCGCTCCAGGGAGCACCTGAAGCCGCTTCGATTCCAAGCAAATGATCCTGGATGCAATGAGCGTTCGCTTGGGTCGGGAGCCACGCCTGAGAATGGGCCAATCATCGACGGCAGGCTGCCCCGAACGGACTTTGTTCTCAGCATGTTGGAGGAGTCGGAGAAATCGCCTCCTGGATCAGACTTTGGAGGTTTTCATTAACCGCTGGGAGCCACGTCTCATGCGGGACGCCGGAACAGATTTTATTCATTGGCTACAGCAATCCGAGCAGGAAAATGCCGAGAAAGAGCAGATGGATTCCACTCGCGATCTTTGCGTTGGTCTGCAGTCAATCTTGCCCGCCGTCGCGCGCGGGAGCCGTCGACTCGGCTCATGTGGACGCATGCAGGCAAAAAGCTACGGTGCGCGCTTCGACTTCAACCGTGATCGAGCACACCATCGGCATCGACTGGCAGACACTGCTTGTCACCGCTCCCGACGAGCGTAGCTTCTACATTGATCGAATCACGGAATCGAACGACTCGTTCCTGGTGTCTGGCGACGGCGCGACCTTCTGGATGGCTTTGGGTCGTCTCCTTGGCCGAAGCGCCTTGTCCGACGCGAATGCAACTGGTGAGCGCATTTTCTCGACGACTGGCAAGTACTCGCTCTATTTCGCTGACAACGTGGAAGCGGAACGCGACAATGCGAGCTGGTGTGCGTACTTCATCGAATTCGATCCAGGCGCCAGCGAGTAACGAGTAGCGAGTAGCCTGGATGGAGCGCAGCGCAATCCAGGTTACTTTGCTACTTGTTTTTAATCCCGGCAAGATGGAGTACCCAGGGCGGCGTCCGTGGTTCGTCGGCGAAAAATTCCGGCGGGCGCGACTCGCCGATGGCCCAGCGGTGCAGCCAGCTCGGGCCCCAGCGGCCGGTGTGCGGATCGGCGCGGGCGTATGCCGGATCCTGCAGCGCCTCGTCCAGGCTGATGATCCGGTAGCCGCGCTCGGCGAGTCCGGTCATCAGCTGCGGCCAGGTGTCGGCGTTGAGTTCGTTGGCGTGCATCAGCGAGATCTGCGGCAACGGGTAGCCCAGCAACGCCAGCGAAAACCTCTCGTAATAGTCGACCCTCGCCAGCATGTACGGCACGTATGTGGCGCGCAGCTGCTCCAGCGTGGCCGGGTCGTCGCCGTCGTCGAGCACGTTGCGATACGCCATCGCCCAGATCCAGTCGCTGCTGTTGACGGTGGCCGGAGCGATCCGGTAGCCGTGCTGCGCGAGGAACGTGCCGAGCGCCGCCTTGTCCTGCAGCGTGCGTCCAGCCCGCAAGTACGGATGCCGGAACCAGGCCGGTCGCTGTCCGCGTTCGGCCAGCAGCGCGCGCAGCGGCGTGTCAGCGCGGAGGATGTCGTCCTGATAGGCGTTGAGCCCTACCGCGTGCAGGTCGGTGTGCGCAAACGTGTGGTTGCCGAGCCCGGCCCCGGCGTCCAGCCAGTCGCGCAGCATCTGCATCCGAGCGGGCACGACGACGCCGTCGACCTCGAGCTTGCCGGCATTGACGAAGCCGGTGACTGGCCCCGCCGTCGCAGCCACCGCGGTGACCAGCCGACGATGGAACTCGAGGATCCGCGCCGGCGGCCCGTGCGGCAGTCCGTCGCCCCGACTGCCGCCGAGGCTGCCCCAGGGCAGGTCGTCGACGGTGATCGCTATGCGCCGATCCGGCGCCTCATAAAATTGCCGGGAAGCCGAGCAGCACCATCGACAGGAAGAGACGCAGTGGTTGTCGCAAGCGGACGCTGCTCATGATGAGCGCAGCAGCAGCCAGATCAGCGCCCACTGCAGGCAGAGGAAGCTCATGAAGATTTCGGCCAGCAGCACGGGCAGGTCGCGAAGACCACACGACGCGCAGCGTTACGCCGACCCAGGCCGGCGAGCGCCTGCCGCAGGCGCTGGTGCCCACCCGACCGCACAAGGATGATTCCGTAGGACCCATAGAGGTTGTCCGACAACCGTTGCCGGATCGCGCAGCACACATGTCTGCGCAATCAGTGGCGAAAAGCATAAGGTGATAGTCCGAATCCGGCCACATGCGCGCCGAAATACGCCCATCGACTATCGCCGGCTCGCGTGCAGACTCGCAAGAAGGACATTTCGCCAAGTGTAAGTCGGCGGCCGGAAACAGCTCCTGAACAGACAAGTGCGGCACGGCCGGTTGCAGATGCATTGATCCGCTCAGCGGCCTACATTGATCACGTCGGCATTCGGTCGCAGCACAGTCGATTGCGCAGCGCGCTTTCAACAGTGGAGCTGGTCATCCTGGGCGCCCTTGCTTGTAATCGTGCATAGCCCCAAATCCGTGAATGATTCGCCGGGCAGAAGTTGCGCCGCCATTGACGAAACCCGTGAGCTTTGGACTTTGATGCAGACGCGGATGAGTGTCCCTCACCGCGACCTACTCCCTCTTCATCCGACCAAGTGTGCAGTGTTGCTGCGCCATGCCCGACCGATTCGCTGAATCGCCGGTGAGCCGGTTTTCGCCTGGTTTACGCATAGGGCGTGCAGGAAGGTCGCGGGCATTCGCTGTCGCCTCGTGACTTTCGCCATCGACCACTCGCCACGAGGCCATTCGGCTCGCTCGCGGCACCTTTCGCGTTTCCAGGAGATCGACATGGGCTTGAAGAAGACACTGACATGGTTTAAGTCCGTACTTGTTCTGGGCGTATTGGGGGCGCTGTTAGCGACGTCGGCGCAGGCGCAGACGACTTATGGCGAGGAAGCGAAAACGCGACTTCAATTGGCCGAACGTGTCGCACCGTTGAGCGAAGACACGGCCTTTGGCGAGCGCATAGGCCAGTTCACCGGCGGCCTCAGCTTCCGCTATGTCGATGTTTCCTTGCCCGGCAATGACGAGTTGCCTGTTGAGTTCGCGCGCAACATCGGCAATGACTACAGCCCCAACTTCTGGGGCTGGGATGTCGATATTCCAAAAATTACGTCGGTCATGCCCGAGAGCTGGAACGAGGGCTGGACCCCGGATCCGCCACCGAGTGTCGACAATGACAATAGTGTCGAGTTCAGGCGCGTGGACTACTGGAATGGCTTTCGCATGCGCGTCAACGGCCAGACCGAGCCGCTGCTTTACCGCGCAGCCGAAGGCCAGTTGCCGAGCGACCCGCGCACTCCGATCGGACCCAGCCCCGGAGGCCAGTGGCGTTTCATGACCAAGAGTGGCTGGCTGTTCAAGGTAGTGCCGGCACCCAAGGACCAAACCGGCAGCGTCCTTGAAGCCCTTGCTCCGAATGGTCTTCGCTATTACTTCAATCATCTGATTACCGACTTCTATGACGTCCTCGAACATCCGACCAAGTTGCGGGTGGTCACCGTCAATGTTCCGGGGGGCACCGTGTCGAGCGCATACCCCGAGCGTCTCCCCCGGAAAATCTATGTGCTGTATCTCAGCAGGATCGAAGACCGGTTCAACAACTGGGTCGAATATCAGTGGTCTGGATCCAAACTCAACAAGATCCTGGCGAGCGACGGCCGCGAGATCACGATCACGTCCCTGAAGGTCGTGCCAACACTGCCGGAAGAGCAAGACCCGCGCTATCAGGTGACCGGCGTTACGGTGGGCAACCGCAACTGGACGTACACGCGCAACCCAACGGCTGGCTTCGACGAGGTGCGCAACCCCGATGGATCGAAATGGACCTATCAGGGCGGATTCGGGCCGATCGTCTATGACCGCATCCGCTTCAATGCGGACCTGACTCCGGTTTCCAACATTCAGAACATAGCCGATTGCACCAAGGCATATCCCTTTACGCCAGCGCAGTCGCGCACGCTGTCGGTGACTGCACCCTCGAATGCAAAAGCCGTCTACCGGCTCGAACCACGACGGCATGGACGCTCCAAGACGCCTTACGCCTGCAATGCAATGAACGACGATCAGCAAACCTGGACCAGTCGCATTCCGCGGTTCGTGGATGATTGGACCTTGGTCAGCAAAGAGGTCTCCGGGCCAGGTGTTCAAACCGTAACGACGGCCTATGATTACAGCGGAACGAATCTCAGTTTCGATCCATCTGCTGCCGCTTATGTGTCGCCAGACCAGATCTGGAATCCGAGCACCGACGGTCTTAAGACGGTCACCGCCACGCGCTCTGATGGTGAAGTACGCGAATACGTATTCGGCCGCAACTATGGTGTAAACGAAGGCCTGTTGCTGTCCGAGCAGATCTACGCGTCTGACCCCGAGAGCAAGGAAGGCAAACTCAAACTGTATCGACAGACCGACTACACCCATGTCGGCGTCGACGAGAACGCCACCCAGCTTTTTTCCCTGGCCTGGGGTGGCAGCGGCGTCGGATTCAGCGACAACTTCACCAATCTGCATGTGCCGGCGCGCTCCACCACCATCACTCAGGACGGCGTGCAGTTTCGTCGCCAGGTATTGAGCTTCGACAAATATGTTTCGCCGACCTCCGTGCAGAAATCCAGTTCCGGATCGGGCTTTCCCGGCTACAGCAAGACCGAAGGTTCGCAGAATCACAACAGCGAATCCTTGTGGATCCTGGGGCGCCCAGGCACGCAGACGACGGACGGAATAGAAACCAGCCGCGTGGTCTACAACCCTACTACGTCCCTGCCCCAGTACGTCTACCACTTCAACGAAGCTCAGCCGAGCCAGACCATCGGATACACCAACGCAGGTCTGGTTGAAACCGTCACCGACGCGCGCAACAAGACTATGACCTTCTCCGGCTGGTGGCGTGGCGTCCCGGGGCGGATCACGTTTCATGACCAGACGTACGCGACGGCGGAGACGGACAGCAACGGCTGGATCAGGAAGGTGACCGGTCAGAGTGGCTTTTCCACCTGCTACGAACACGACCCGATGGGGCGAACGAACTTGATTCGTTGGCCCGGCGATGTCATCTGTGCGCCGGCATCGGGGCCTGCGTGGGCACCCGGTTCCATCAGCTTCAGCGCCTCGACAACGGCCGAGTGGGGTCTTCCGGTGGGCCACTGGGTGCGCACGGAGAGTCGCGGCAATTTCCGCAGGACAACGCGATACGATGCGTTCTGGCGCCCCGTCATGGCGCGCGAGTGGGACAACGCGAATCCCACCCAGACCCAGCGTTTCGTGGGATGGAAATACGACACCAGTGGCCGCCAGGTGTTTGCCGCAGACGCGCGCAGCACTGCCAGTTCAGTGGCCAGTTTTGGTACTGCGGGTCTCAGCAGCGAATATGACCCGCTCGGTCGCATCACGCGCAGTTATCGGCCGTGGGAACTGAGCGGCATTCTGGAAACACGCTACGAGTATTTGCCGGGCTTCCGCACCTCGGTGCGTAATCCCCGCAACGGCATCACGGTTTCCGACTTCCAGGCTTATGACTTGCCCGACACGTCGTTGCCCGTCGCCATCCAGGCGCCAGAGGGTGCCAGCACTTCGATTATCCGCGATGTCTTCGGAAAACCGACTTCGATTCGCCGTTCCGGAACTGCCGATGGATCGCCGATATCGGTCACGCGCGATTATGCCTACGACGCGCAGCAACGCTTGTGCATACAGACCGAGCCAGAAACGCGCAGCACGATCATGGACTATGACGTCGCGGGCAACCTGCTCTGGTCCGCGAGCGGACTGAACCTGCCCAGCACTACCTGCGATCGCACGCTGGCCCCTGAAAAACAGAAAGTCCGCCGCACTTACGATGATCTGAACCGTATCAGCACGCTGAGCTTTCCCGACGAACTCGGCAACCAGTCCTGGCTGTATACGCCGGATGGATTGCCGCGCACCGTGACGACGCTGAATGCCACCAATGTCGCTGTGGCCAACCGCTATACGTACAACAACCTGCGCCTGATCGACACCGAGCAGCTTGAGCAGAACGACGGCAACTCGTGGTCGCTGGGGTATGGCTATTCGACGAACGGGCACCTGTCGTCGGTCGGCTATCCGTCCGGGTTGAGCGTGAACTACGCGCCCAATGCCCTGGGCCAGGCAACTGCAGCCGGGAGCTTCGCCAACACCGTGCTCTACCACCCGAACGGCGCGATTGATCGCTTCACCTATGGCAACGGACTCATGCATCAGATGACGCCCAATGCACGTGCGCTTGCCGAACGCAGCAAGGTATCGCTCGGAAGCACCGTGGTGCTCGATGACACCTACCACTACGACGAGAACGCAAACATCGTCGCCATCAGTGACGGCTTGCCTGGCCAACGTGGCAATCGCCTAATGGGGTACGACCTGCTTGATCGCCTGCAGAGCACCAGTTCACCGATGTTCGGCGTGGCGAACTACACCTACGATTCGATCGACAACCTGCGCCGGGTTTCGGTTTCGCAGGGCACGCGATCGCGCGACCACCGTTACGGCTACGACAGCAACCAGCGCCTGACCCAGGTGCTGCATGCCAATACTGGCGCCCCGATCGAAAGCCTAACTTACGATGAGCGCGGCAATCTCAGCAGGCGCGGCGGTCAGGACTACACCTTCGACGTCGGTAACCGCCTGCGCGGCGTGACGGGCCTGGAACAGTATCGCTACGACGGTCATGGACGTCGCATCCGCGCCGTGCATCCGACCCAGGGCACGATCCATTCGCTGTATGGCAACGATGGCGTGCTGCGCGTCCAGCGTGACGAGCGTGCGGGAAAATCCACCGAGTTCGTCTATCTCGCGGGGAGCATGGTGGCGCGCGTGTCGACGCCGATTGTCAGTGTACCGGCTGCGCCCGTGCTGAGCGTGCCGCCAACCAGTACCGGCAGCTATGTGGTTTCCTGGACACCTTCGGCTGGCGCCAGCTACTACCCGCTGGAAGAGCGCAGCGGTGCCAGTCCCTGGGTGCAGATCCAGGGGAGCTCTGCACTCAGTACGGCGGTCGCATCCCGGCCCGCGGGCACCTACGACTACCGTGTCCGCGCCTGCCCGACGAGCGGTGCAACCGGGTGCAGCGTGTATTCGAACATCGGCACGGTCGTCGTCACCAGCGTCCCGTCGCCCGTGTTGTCGGCCCCACCGACCAGCAGCAACGGCAGCTATACCGTCACCTGGACGCCTGTCGCAGGCGCCACTACCTATCGGCTGGAGGAACAGGTCTTGAGCGTGTGGACCGAAGTCCAGAACAGCGGCACCACACAGCGCCCCTACACCGGCAAACCCAACGGCACCTATGGCTATCGCGTGCGCGCCTGCCTGAGCGCCGCCGTGACCGATTGCAGCCTGTACTCGAACATCGTCACCGTCGTGGTCGGCAACCTGCCGCCCGCGCCCGTGGTGTCGGTGCCCGCCACCAGCAACACCGGCAGCTATATCGTGAGCTGGAACCCGGTCGCGGGCGCCACGGTGTATCGACTCGAGGAAGGGATCGCGGGCGTGTGGACCGAATTGCCGTCCGTCACCTCGACTCAGTACTCGGTGATCGGCAAATCGAACGGTACCTACAGCTACCGCGCGCGTGCCTGCCTGACCGTTGCCGTGACCGATTGCAGCGTGTACTCCAACGTGGCGACCGTGACGGTGGCGGTGACGATTCCCCCGCCCATCCTGACCGCGCCTAGCAGCAACAATACAGGCAACTATCAGGTCAGTTGGACGCCTTCGTCGGCTGCGACGACGTATCGCCTGGAGGAACAGGCCAATGGCGGCTCGTGGAGCGAGATCCAGAACGCCAACACCTCGGTCGCCAACATCAGCGGCAAGCCCGATGGGCTCTATGCCTACCGGGTGCGCGCCTGTGCGGGCGTCACGATCGCCAGTTGCAGCGGCTTCTCCAACGTGGCGACGGTCAGCGTCGTGCTGTTGCCGCCTGTGCCGGTGATCTCGGCTCCAGCCAGCAACAACACCGGCAGCTACACCGTGACATGGACACCGTCCAACGGCGCATCGCTGTATCGCCTCGAGGAACGCGTCAACGGCGGCGGCTGGTCGGAAATTCAGACCACGTCGCTGTCGCGTGCGTTCACCGGCAAGGCCAACGGTACGTATGGATATCGCGTCCGCGCCTGCCGCTCCGCGCTGGTCGCCGAATGCAGCGATTTTTCGAATATTGCCAGCGTGGTGGTCACGCTCGTCCCGGTGCCCGTCGCACCCACGCTGAGCGGCGGGGGCAGCAATGCCACCGGCAACTACACCGTCTTGTGGACGGCACCCGCGGGCGCTGTCGAGTATCGCCTGGACGAGCAATCCAATGGCGGCGTCTGGCTCGAGATCCAGAAGGACAGCAACACCAGCCGCAACCTCGTCGGCAAGAGCAGCGGCACCTACGCGTACCGGGTGCGCGCCTGCGGTTCTGCGGACGTTGCCCACTGCAGCACGCATTCGAATGTGGTGACCTTCATCGTGACGATCCCCGTGGCGCCCCCCGTGCCGACGATCAGCGGACCGACCACCAGCTCACCGGATTTCGAATTCGAGCTCACCTGGACGGCATCCGTGGGCGCGATCCGCTATGAGCTGCAGCAGAACCGCAATGGCAGCACCTTCTCGAACGAATATACCGGCCCGCTCCGGGTGTACAGGACGCAGCGCGGTTCGGGCGCCAACTACGGCTTCCGGGTTCGCGCCTGCTCGGACACGATCTGCAGTGCGTACTCCTCCGAACATCACGTCGTGGTCGACGGTGGCCCAGTGTTGCCGCAGCCGCCGACGCTGACAGCGCCCGCGACCAGCGCGACGGGCTCCTACCCGTTGTCGTGGACGGCATCCAGCGGGGCGACTTTCTATCGCCTGGAAGAACGCTCGATCAACGGCAGCTGGGGCCAGATCTACGGCGGCAGCGGCACCACTTTCTCGGTCAGCAACCGGCCTTCGGGCACGTTCGAATATCAGGTGCGCGCCTGCTTGAGCTCGGGCCAGACCACCTGTGGCGGACCTTCCATCGAGCGCACCGTGGTCGTGACCCTCGTCCAGATCCCCCCCGTGCCGACGCTCAGCGCACCGCCGAGCAGCACCGGCAGCTACACCGTGTCGTGGGACCCAACCAACGGCGCGACGATCTACCGACTGGACGAGCGTTTCAACAATGGCACGTGGGCGGAAGTCCAGGCGACCAGCGCGACGACGCGACCGTTCAGCAGCAAGCCCGATGGCAGCTACGACTATCGAGTGCGGGCCTGTGCGTCGACCAATGTCGCAGAGTGCAGCACGCACTCGAACATGGTCAATGTCGTGGTGAACGCCGGCGACATTCCGCCGCCTGTGCCGGGACTGAACGGGCCGGCCACCAGCGGCACTGGAAACTTCAGCCTCAATTGGAACAGCACGTCCGGTGCCTCGAACTATCGGATCGAAGAACAGGTCGGCAACGGATCGTGGATCGAGATCGCACAGGTGTCGATCCTGACGCACGCGATCAATGGCAAGCCCAACGGCACGTACCGCTACAAGGTGCGCGCCTGCACGGCATGGTTCGTGTGCAGCGCGTACTCGAACACCGTCACCGTGGTCGTGACGATCGAGCAGATACCGGCGACCGCGCCCACCGGCCTGACCGGGCCGGCCACGGTGAGTGTCAACGATCTGTTCACCATGAGCTGGAATGCCGTCCCGCATGCCACCAGCTACAAGCTGCAGCACAACCGCAATAACCAGGGCTGGAGTAACACGACCACCACGTCGAACCTCAGTGTCACCACACAACGCGGCCAGGCCGGTAGCTATGTCTTTCGGGTGCAGGCCTGCTCCGAGCCCGGCTGCAGCGCCTACTCGACCACGCACACCGTGGTCGTGACCGGCTCCATCGAATAATCGAACAGGAACTCACGACATGAGAAAGCCCATGTTTCTTGCCGCACGCCTGCTGCTCGCCGCCCTGTTCGCGATCGGTGCCACCACGACTGCGGCGCAGACCGTCGAGTACGTGCACACCGACGCCCTCGGTTCGGTGGTCGCCGTCACCGATGCCAACCGCGTCCTCCTGGAACGCCGCGAATACGAGCCCTACGGTTATCAACTCAGCCCCGCGATCGCGAATGGCCCCGGCTACACCGGGCATGTGCAGGACGCCGCGACCGGCCTGACGTACATGCAGCAGCGCTACTACGACCCGCTCCTCGGCAGGTTCCTGTCGGTCGACCCAGTGACAGCCGGCAGCAGTGGGGCGAACTTCAATCGGTATTGGTATGCGAACAACAATCCCTATGCGCATGTCGATCCCGATGGACGCAATGCCGTCACCTTCATCGGTGGTGTAGTCACCGAAAGCTGGAATGCAGTCAACGGTCGCGGCTTCGATGGCGATATGGTCATGGGAGCCCTTGCCGACGGATACAACGGCGAAGGCGACGGCTTCGTTTCGGCCGCCTTCCAGGATGCCACGACACTGATTCCGGTTGGAACCGTACTCAGGGGACTACAAGTCCTACGAAATGCAGGTAGAGCGGTCCAGACTGGACTTCAGGCAAATCGAGCCGCCGGGAAGGCTGCGGAATTGTTGGCCGCTAAAGAATTGGTGGCCGAAGGAAACATCCTGTTGGGCAGCCAAGTTGCTGCGCGAACTGCAAACGGGTTGCGTGTTATCGATCACTTGATCATGACGCCCGCAGGTAAGATTATTGCGGTTGAAGTGAAGGCTGGAAATGCCATTCGGAGTGCAGCTCAACTGGGCAAAGACGGGAAAATGGCGATTGATGGCGCGATCCTGGTCGGGAAGAATGTTCCTGAGTCTCTACGAGGTCAAAAAATAGTCATTGACACAATCGAACGGAGATACCCCCGAAAATGAGTGACATGCGCTCACTTGAAAAGCAGCTCATCAGCGAGGTTGGTTCGTTGCTGCGGCATCATGGTTTTAGTCTGAAAACGGGAAGTCAATCGTTCCGACTAGCCAAACCTTTTGGGTGGTCATCTATTCACCTTACCTTCGTGAAGCATCCGCCGACCGATTTTGATGTGATCGTAAATGCCTCTATCCGAATAAATGCGGTGCAAGACGCCATCCAAGATCGCGACAATCTGATAACCGAGAAAGAACGAAAAAACTCAGCGACTGTTGGCTCCGAGCTTGGCAATTTGAAGGGTACGGGACAACAGCGATGGGCGATCTCATCCGAAGAAGATGTTGGCCCTGCCGCTCGAGCAATAGTTGCGGAGTGCGAAGCGACGTTGTTGCCATTCATTGCGAAGTATTCCAATCTGGGGATGCTTCTAGATGCACTGGCGACGGACGGAACGACCGCGAGGTTGCTTTCGCCGTTCGAAGAAAAGAGGAGAAAAACTGTCATTGCGCTGTCGAATTTGACACGTTCGTAAAACGACCCCACAGCGGGGCCTGCAAGACGGGGCCGATACCGGGGTCTTCAGTGAACTGATACGACTAGCACACGGATACCAGCATCAGCGCATCGAGCAATATTCGAGCGATGTGCCCGCGTGGCAACTCGTCGATGCGTGGCTACTTCACGTCGCCGTCCTCGGCAACAACGGCATGCGTCCATCCGCTTTACTCGGCAATAGCGGTGATTTAAGCCAACAGCGCGGGGCGCACACGAAGTTTGCTGTTTTTCCGGAGAGCGCGGGAATCAAGTGTTTACCTGATTAGTTCCCATCCTCAGCCGAACTACAGTAACGGGTTGCTGTTGCGTTGTAGGAGCGGGGCCCGACCCGCTCGCTCTGGCGCCGACGTCTTCGAGAAACTCAAGATCAAGATCAAGCGCGAGCGGGTCAGACCCCGCTCCTACAAAGGCTCACGCCCGATAATCACATTCCTTCTCGCTGAGGTTCGGGTCCAATCAGGAATCTCCAACTCCTTGCGATTCCCGTGCCGATATGGCGCGCCGGCTGTTATGCCCTTGTCGCGAGCAGGCATGGTCAATGCCACGCAACTCGACCCAGGCGCAGGTGAATGACCGCAGTCATCGGCGATCGCAAATGCAATCGCCGACGAAGCAGCGGCTTTACCAGCTGAAGCCCAGTGATGCCTTCACTGTGCGCGTCGGCAACAACACACCTTCGCCGCGATCGCCGAACGTCGGATCGGGGGCGCCCGGGACGCCGCGCCAGGTGCTGTACTCGTTCCTGTTGAGGGTGTTGAAGAGATTCAGTACATCGAGGCGGAAGTTCGTCGCGTAGCCATCGCCGAATGCTCCGTCCCTGGACGCGGCGACATCGAACTGGCGTCGGCCGAAGCTGCCATCCGGCGTGAACGGATCGTAGGTGCAGCGACTGAAATCGATGCGTCGAGGCAGTTGGCCGCATCGTAGGTGCTCGGGCTTTCCAGCGTCGCCTCGCCGAATACAGCACGCCCCAGGGACCGTCGATCACAACGGTGGCGACCAGTCGATGCCGTGCGATACCGACGGAGCGCTTCCAGCGGACCTCGACGACGTTGGCGACGTTGGCGACGTTGGCGTAGCCATCATCACCCGCAGCCACACGTCGAGCAGGCTTCGATATTCGGCAGAGTCGATGTCCGTAGCCAGGTCCGAGCTCGCCACGCATCCACTCAGTGAGGAGCAGGCACACAAGTGCGGAACGTTCGTGAGCTTTCGCCTGCCGAGCTCGAAGCGATCTCCGGCAGTGCCGTGAAATGCAGCACCAAGATGGTTTGCGGTCACGACGGCTGCCGCTGCGAGGCGAGCTGCGAGTTGACGTTCCAACGCGTCCTACTGCTGATGCAAGCTCGGCCTGTTGCTCGGGAACTCGTCCGCATGCTCAGGCATGGAGTGCGCATGTCACTGGATTGACTATGCTCGAAGAAACCGGGGTCGACGGTCGTACTATGCAATCCCAGTCCCACTGATCAGGCACATCGATGAAACGCTCCGCCATTTGCATGCTTTTCGGGCTAAGCCTGACGCTGATTACCTGGGACAGCACGGCCACTGACTCCCCCAAATATCAGCTGCAGTACACCATTGGCTTCCTGCCGAGCGAGGGAGTCGCCGCAATCGAGATCATCACGCGTCCGGAGAAAGGCCGCCTGATCGCACTCGACTTCGACATGCCAGCCGACACATACAACACAGTGAGCGGCGACGGCTCTGTCGAGCGACAGGGATCGCGCGTCCTGTGGACGCCACCCCGCATCGGAGGCGCCTTCCGGTATCGGGTGCTCGTCGATCACCGCCGCAGCAATGGCGCGTACGACTCCAGAATGACGGAAGACTGGGTGATCAGCCGAGGCGACCGTCTCTTTCCGGCAGCCAAGGTTCGAGCAACCAAGGGCAGCGGGTCGGCAGCCAAGCTCAGTGTCCAACTGCCCAAGGATTGGGACGATGTCGAGACGCCATTTTCTAAGATCGCCGGAGGCGACTTCGCCATCACCAACGCCGAACGCAGGTTCGATCGGCCAGTGGGCTGGATTGCCGCCGGCAATCTGTCATCGACTCGGGAAACGATCGCGGGGACACGCGTGACGGTCACCGCACCCGGTGGGGAGCGTGCTGATCATGTCCCTACTATGGCCATAGTCCGGCAAGCACTGCCCGCAATGCTTAAAGCATTCGGGAAGCTTCCGGAAAAAATCCTGATTGTCCGTAGTGGCGACCCGATGTGGCGCGGCGGCCTTTCTGCGCCGGGTTCTCTCTGGTTGCACACGGATCGGCCCTTGCTCAGCGCCAACGGCACCAGTCCGCTGCTTCACGAGTTGACGCATGTACTGACCGATATTCATGGCGGCCCCGCCGACGACTGGATCAGCGAGGGCATAGCTGAGTTCTATTCGCTTGAGATCGGCCGGCGATCCGGCCTGATCTCGGAGAGCCGCTTTCTCAAGTCGACCCGCAATGCAGCGCGATCAGGCGCGCAAGTTGAAACTCTGCGCGGAACCGAATCGACGACGGACCGTACTCGAAAGGCAGTCGCTCTATTCGCCATGCTGGATAAAGAGCTTCATGAAACCGGGAATTCCACTATCGACGCGCTCACGGTGCTGTTGATGCGCCGAGAGTCGGTGACCTTGAGCGAGTTGAAGGCAGATGCAGCGAAGCTCGAAGGTCAACCATCACAGGTCCTGGTAGACATCGAGTGAAGTGTGGTCGGTGCTGTGATGAGGACAGAGCAACAATGCCTTGGCGAGTTCCAAACGAGATCATCGCGACGCATCCACCCGTCTGCCCATACGCACCAAAGCCCGAGACCAGGGACACCCGCCTGCGCTGGTTCAGCGGCGCGCTACGCCCTTTGCGCGCACACTCGAGGCCGCTCTGCTGGCGCTCGCTGGTGCGCGAGCCGCTGGCCCCCTTCGCCTTTCCTACACGATGGGAGGTCTCGTGTCGGCATCGGCGACATCTTCCGCATTCAGATGCCGCGGCAAATCGATCGTAAACACACAACCGGTGCCGGGGACATTCCGAACGTTCAAGGTCCCCTGATTCGCCTCGACGCTGCGGCGCGAGATCGAAAGGCCCAGACCCATTCCGGACCGTTCGG
>JANMUE010000410.1:0-13964 GCA_031391205.1 Lysobacterales bacterium
GACGTGCACGTTTGCTGGGGTTCGCTAGGCGCACCCCCAGCCTACGGGTATTCAGGGCCTGGGTTTGAGATACACGCCAACATTGATCCGCGTGCGTTTCTGGTCGGTCGGACCTATCGACAGGAACTCCAGGCCGGCCACTTCGCGGTCGTTGCGCAGGTCGGCCATCAGGCGACGTGCATCCTCCTCTTTGTCGACCACAGCACCCACATGTATGAATCGCGGCTCCTCGGCATACCAGGTCAGCACCGCTGAGCCGCGCAGCAGCGCCTGCACCCGAAGTTTGAATTCGGGTGCACGCGGATCGGGGGTGGCCAACACTTTCAGCTGCGGCGGTTTCGGTCTTGCGGCTTCGCGCTGACGTTCCAGGTTTGCAGCGGCGGCGATACTTGCGCGCGAGGGTGGCAATGTCGCTGCATCGGCATGCCACGTGGGCGGAGATTGGGATGGCGCAAATCGTGCCCAGGCCGTTCTGCTGTTGGTGTAGTAGGGAATGCCCTTGCATCCATCGCCGCACCAGATCGGAAACTCGTAATATTTGCCTACGAGCGCGCGTGCCAGCAGGCCATTTTGCGTATCGCGTGCCAACCACACGGTGTCATCGCGGATGCGGGTTCCTTCATCATCGGCTTCATAGCGGCCGCGTAGCGGAATGCCCAGCCATCCATCCTGGCACTGCACGCTGGTTTCCTGGCCGCTGCGCTCGGGCGTGGGCCCGTTGCTACCGAGTTTACTGTAATAGTCCTGCAGCGCGCGGCTGATGTCCGGACCGCTCAAATCCGGTCCGGCAATCGCGGTCAAGCGCCACCGCTCATATTTCTGATCGTCGTAGTCACGTAACGACATCGCAAGATTCTGCACGGTCTGCTTGTCCATGCGGCGTGTGTATAGCAACGCGCCGTTAGCGTCTGTGGTCACGGTCACCGAGGACCAGCGCGTCTCCTCGTCGGCGCCGAGTGCGGTGATGTTCAGCCCAAAATGGCCGGAAGTGTCGCCGAGGAATTGATAGGTGCCATCCAGGTTCGGGCAATCGATATCGTCGGCCAGGCGCGCGTCAGCGTCGACATTCGGAAATCCGTAGGGCGGCGCGTCGCTGCATCCCACCAATGTGGTCAATAGGATAAGAGCGGCTATCCTGCTCAGGTGCATGAAGATTCCTTGGGTCGCTGAACATTCGCCTGCATGATGCCGCGAGACTCGGCATCCGGCCAGAGTACGTCGTGAGGTAGCGTCTGACGGTGCCCGAATGTGCGCAAGGCGCGACCGTTTCGGTCAGCCATCAGGAAGTGCCATCGTTGGGACTATGGGGATAGCGGAATGCTTGATCTTTTCACGCTGATTCTGGGCATCGCGCTGGTGATTCTGGTGCTGCAGCTGCGGGCAGTGCTGTCGCGGGCGTTTCCGATCGTGCGCCTGCGCCTGGTCGCCGCCAGCGCGCCTGCCGGTGTGGCTGATCTCTATGCCGATGCGCATGCGCAGTTGACCGAGCAGGGGTTCGAGGGGCCGCTGTGGGTGCTTAATGACACCGAGCCCAGCGATACGAACATGGTGCCGCTGCAGGCGGTCTATCGCCATCTGCAGCAGCGTGCGGCAGTGTGGCTGGGGGCGCCGGTGGATGTGGCCAGTCCGCATCGGCTGTTGAGCTACTGGACCACGGCGCTGAACGATGGCCGCCTGCTCGTTACCCAGGCATTCGACCCGTACTTCAGTACACTGGCCGACGACAAATTGCTGGCGCAATGTGTCGCTGCCGAATCACTGCGAGAGCAATGGGCTCTGCATCAGAAATGGGTAGCAGCTCAGTCCGGCGGCATCGAATCGCGCGAAGTCGACGAGGCCGGGATACTGAGCATTGGCGAACTCGCGAGCAATGCGCATCGTGCCCGCCTTTTTGACCGGGGTCTGCTCGACGTCGGAGAAAACGGTCTGGCCAGGCCGGGGTTTAGCCTCGCATTCCGAATCCTTTGGCATTACTGGCGGCGTCCCAAGTCACGCATGGCCCCGGCACCGATTCCGGTGCTGCGTCTGGCCATCCTGGCGCGGATTGTCGATATGACCAGGTATCGCGCGCCGACCAAGCGTACGCAGTGGCTGCTGTTTCTGATCAGCTCGGTGTTGTTCGCTATTCTCGGTGCGGTGTTCTGGGATCTGCGTATCGCCATCGTGTTGCTGGTGGTGGTGGCGTTCCACGAGCTTGGCCATTTCGTCGCGATGCGGCTGTTTGGTTATCGTCAGGTGCATATGCTGGCGCTGCCGTTGATAGGTGGCGTGACCATGGGCGTGGACGCCGACCCGAGCGCGACCAAGCGTGCGTGGATGAGTTTGATGGGGCCGTTGCCGGGTATTGTCGTCGGCTGGTTGTTGTTCGCCTGGCAGCTTCAGGCGCCGCCGTCCAATGCGGTCGCTGCGGAATGGCTGACTACGGCGATCTGGGTGAGCCTGTTCGTCAATTACCTGAATGTGCTACCGGTGCCACCCTTGGATGGCGGGCATGTCGTGCAGGCCATGTTGCCGCCGCGCTGGATCAATGTGCAGACCGTTTTTGTGCTGATCGCCTGCGCCGTAGGTGCTGTTGCTGCCTGGGTGTTCGACTTCAAGCTGCTGGTGCTGTTGGCGGCGCTGCAGTTCATCGGTGCGTTTCAGCAGTTCGCAGTGGGGCGTGCGGTCAAGTCACTGTTGCCGGAGGAGACTTCATTCCGACTCAGGCCGCGATTGATGCGGATCGCGCGTGCGCTCGCCGCTTTGGAAACCTCCGCCGGCGCCACCTCGATCGCGTTGCCGCGCATCAACCAGGCATTGCAGGTGGTACAGGTGATCGAAACGCGTCCGATGGGATGGGGACAGCGTCTATTGATCGGGACGGTTTTTTCCGGGTTGCTGGTGGTTCCGGTGCTTGGATTGGTGGTAGCGCTGGTGTACTCGTCGGTTATTGACGGCGTGATAAACGAGCCCCTGCTTGCGGCGCAGGAGTCGGAGCGTGTCGCGCTGGTGCATGAAGCGGAAACCCTCGATACCGCGCAACTGTTGGCCGTCATCGAACCCCTTGAAGAGGGAACCGCTGCAGCTTCTACTGAGGCGATTGCTGCAGCCGAATCGCGGATAGGGAAGTCGCTGCCAGGCGTGCTGCGAGAAATCTATCTGCAACGTAACGGTGTCGAATTCCTGAACATCGACCGTGTCGAGTCCATCGATATCGCCAGTCGCCGCAATGCCCCATCGCTGGAACTGATGAGTGACCAGGGAAAGCTTCTGGTGTGGGCGGTTGCGCCGCAGTTGGAAGCGGCAGAGAACGAGGCGGTCGAGGAGGCCGAATATGTGCCGCCTGAGGAAGTGCCGCTCGAACGCGCCGGCAACTGGATCGATATCGGCAGCCCGGCGATGGACGGTGGAGGTCTGTATCTCGATGTAGGCTCCGAAGGCGAGATGCGCGTCATCACTTGCTACGAGACCTGCGACGCTTATCCCGGCCTGCGTGCCTGGTTGAATCAGCAATGGGTCTCGGTGCGGCAGATGCACAGCTTGAACGTGCGCATGCAGCAGGTCAGGGCTCAGGCAATGAAGTCGCTGGCCGAGGCCAGCATGCCAGAGTTGCTGGCGCAGTTCGAAGCGCCCTCGTTGCTGATGCGCTGGGTCAGCGGCGTCGACATGCGCCCTGGCGCCGCCGATGCGGAGGCGATTCGGCAGGTCGAGCAGCGTCTGGGACGATCGCTGCCCAAGGACTTGCTCGACGTCTATGCCGCGCACGATGGTTTTCCAGCACTGCGGCTGCTGCCGGTATCGGCCATTCAGGCGTATCTGCCCGAAACCCCTCCAGCCGGTCCGGACAATACGGCAACTGAAGTCGCCGCCGATCAGCTGCCGGCCTGGTCCGGCATTGCGCTGGAACATTGCCTGATCATCGGTGGATCGCCGATAACCAGCGACGACGGGGGCGACGCCCTACGTGCGCAGCAGCAATCTGCGCTGCTCTGGTGCCCGAACAGCCATCGCGCCGATATCGAAGTCGTGGACTTGCTGCAGCGGCAGGTCTATGCGTCGATCATGGGCTACGTCCGCAGCAGCGCTGCTGACGAAATCGCGAGCCGCCGGGTGAATGAATTTCAGATCGGCGCTGACGGCGCTGAATGATCGCTGCCGGCGGTCTGTCGGCGTGGATCAGGTTGGCTCCAGCGGTGCCTGGACTGGCAAGGACTCGGAAATGGCCGCGCGCAGCTGCCGAACACCTCACTCCGCAGCGGGCGGGGCCTTACCCGGCGTTGGCACTGCTTCGTCGCCGGGCTTTTCGCTGCCGGTTCGGCGCTGCTGCTTTTCCGCCTTCTTTTGCTTCTTTGCCAGTTCGCGTTGTTTCTTGGCGAACGAGTAGTTGGGGGTTGCCATGATTTTTCGTCCTCAGCGGGAAAGGCTGAAGTGTGACAGTTGCGGCAGTCATTTTGGGTGGCAGGGCGCTGGCTCGTAGTGACTCCGTTTGAAAAACCAGTGATCGTGGTCCGCAGGCAGCAGCGAATTCCCTCTCCCGCTTGCGTGCCAGGGTTGGGCGGGGAATACGCTCCCTCAACCGGCGCTGCCGGCCACCTTCTACCGCGCAGCGGGAGAAAGATCATACCGCGGCGTCGCACTCGATCACCGATTGAAGGTTCACTCGTAACTGAGCGCCGCCGCCGTTGGCACACGCGTGGCACGGCGCGCCGGCCAGGCGCAGGCAATCAACGAGACACCGACAACCAGCGCGAGCCAGCGCAGCGCTGCACCGCCGTTGGGCAAGTAATGAACAGGCACGGTAAACATGACGCGACCGAAGGCATCGGCGAGCACGACGCTCATCGGTATCGAGAGTGGCAACGAGATCAGCCAGCTCAGGACCGCGATGACCAGGCCTTCGGTCTGAATGATGGCGATGATCGCGGAGTGGCGGGCGCCGATGGCGCGCAACACACCGATTTCACGGGTGCGTTCGAGTACGCCCAGGCTCATTGTCGATGCCAGCCCCATACCGCCGACGATGATCATCACCCAGGCCATGACACCGAGAAAGTCGACGACCATCAGCAGATGATCCTCGATCACGCGCCGGTTTTCGGTGCGCATTTGACTGCTGGCCACTGCCATACCGGCGTCGGTACATGCGGCACGCAGACGCAGCACAGCATCGAGCTGCATAGCGGCGCTTCGCGACGTTGTCGCGACCACGAGGCTGGAGGCGTTGTGGTTTCCGTACAATGCGTCGATTGCGGCGCGCGGCGCATAGGCATTGGATTGCGTACCCATGTCGATGACGCCGACAATCGTCCAGGGTCTGCGTTGGCCCGCGAGCGCCAGCATGATCTTCGCTCCCGGTTTCAGTTCGGGCAGGTTCTTGAGCAGAATGCGACTGATCACCAGCGCATTGCCGTCCGCTGCACTCAGCCAGCGCCCACTGTCCAGGACAGGACGGATCATGGTTGAGTCGGGCGGTAGTGCGATCAGCGGGAAAACATCGCTTTCGGTGCCATCGGCTTGTGCGATCGCGGCGTGCAGGCCGCGCCAGGCTTCAGCGTTGGCTACACCCTCCAGCGACCGCGCCAGGGTTTCGACTGCCGCAGCAGGTTGCGGATCGGCGAAGCGAAGCGTGAAATCGTAGCGCTGATGGGAGTACATCAGGTCTACCGACCCGCGCACCGATTCGCGCAAATTGGCGGCGCCAAGAAATACGGCTCCTCCGGTCGCCAATGCCAGCAGCGTGAGCAGCATGCGCTGTCGTCGGCGGAAGGCATTGCCGATCGACAGCAGCAAAGGTCGGCTGACGCCACCGAGACGTATATTACGGCGCGTGTGCAGACCGTTACCTTGCCCCACGATGCCGATATCACGAAGCGCTGTGCCCACCGACACGCGGCATGCACGGGCAACCGGAATGGCCGCCGCCGCCACTGGCAGCAGGCAGCCAACGATGATTTGCAACGCAATCGCCCACCATGGAATCGCGTAGCCCGCAATCGGGAAGTTGAGCATCTCAGCTTTGAAGCCGGCATATTCATGACCAATGACCATCGCCACGGGCAGCGCAATCGCCGATGCAATCAGTCCCAATACCAGCGCCATGCTGAAATACATCGCTGCGATATCGGCGCTGCTGGCGCCGAGTGTCTTCATGACGCCAATTTCGCGCGATTGTCCAGCCAGCATCGCGGTGATCAGGTTGACCACAAGGAAGGCGCAGACCACCAGCGTCAGCAGACCAAAAACCGCCTGCGTCATCAGCAGGGAATTCATCTGTGCGGCGTGGATGTGCTGGCCGGGCTCGGGCACTTCGACGTTGGATACGATCCCGCCGTGGCGTTCAATCCTCGCCTTGACCGCATAGGCGACGCGCCGGACCGCAGCGCGACTTGCGCCAGCATCCTTGACGCGGATTTGCAGCTCATTGAAGCCCGCCGGTGCACCCAGCTGGGTCATCGTCGCCGTAGTGACGTAGGCGTAGACCAAGTGCTCCATCCATCCCGGCGCAAGACTGACGTCGCGGACGATGCCGTCAACGGCAAGTACGCGGGGCTCCGCATCGCCGAATTTGACGGTGATTGCCTCTGCCATGGCGGCACCGGAAAATTCCAGCGAAGACCGCTCGATCAACAGCCCGCCATCGCGGGGTGGCCAGGCACCGAGATCGGGCTGCAGTCTGGCGATCGAGGGGTTGTCGAATTCGTCAATCGCATAGAGCACAGCCCGTTGCCAGGCGGCGTTTGTCTGCACGGCAGCCGTCACGCTGCGGCGCGCACGTACTGCGGCGATTTCAGGGAGGGCACGCACCTGTTCGATCAGCGCCGGGTCTATGCGATTCACCGTCAATGTTGCCGACACCGGCAGGCTGGAGTGATAGCCCAGTACCGTAGCGCGTTGCACCAGTGCCCAGGTGTTGAGGATGGCGCCGGCGCCGATCAGCCCGACCGCCACTGCCGATACCACCAGCAGACTGCGCGAGCGATGCAGCCAGACATCGCGCAGCACCTTGCGCCAGCGAGGGTCAAGCATTGGCATGCGCCTGATCGTCAGCGATGCGACCATCCACCAGGGTGACGGTGCGCATGGCTTGACGTATCGCAGCGCGTTCGTGCGTCACCATGATCACGGTTTGGCCGTCGCGTACCAGTTCGGCCAGTACCTGCAGCAAGGCATCGGAGTTGCGTGAATCCAGGTTTCCGGTGGGCTCGTCTGCGAGCAGGATCGGCGGTGCATTCGCCAACGCGCGCGCTACGGCAACGCGCTGCTGTTGTCCGCCGGATAGCGCTGCCGGAAATTTGTCGGCCTGATCAGAAACGCCAAGACGATCGAGCAGGGCCAATGCGCGGACGCGGCGCTCGTTCGCTGGCCAGCGCTTGCAGAAATCCATGGGCAGCATCACGTTCTCTGCTGCGGTCAGGGTCGGCAGCAGCTGAAAAAACTGGAACACAATGCCCACCGCGTTCCCGCGCCACGCCGACAGTGCGCGCTCGGACAACGCGTGGATCGGGTTGCCGTCGATGATGATTTCGCCGTTGTTCGGCCGGTCAATGCCTGCCAGCAGGTTGAGCAGCGTCGATTTGCCGCTACCGGACTGACCCACGACCACAACAAACTCGCCACGGGCTATGCACAGATCGACATCGGACAGCGCGCTGAACGCGCCGGCGGCTCCTGGATAGGACTTGCTCACCCGGCGCAGCGCAATCAATGAATTGCTTGCTGAGAGGGTGGCGTCGGTTGCGAGGTTCATGCGGTCTCCAACGTGGCTGAATTGTCCGGGGCTGACTCTAGAGCGCCCCGATATGCAGCGCTTACCGTTCAGCGATGCCGGTATGCAGTTCGGCGAAAACTTGCAGCGCGGCAGTGCAGTGCGGTGGCATGCTCGATCCAGGTCAAACATCACCGTATCGCGCGGCCATCTGGAACACCTATGAATCGACTCTGTCAGCTCACCCTCTTGCTGCTGTTGACTTCCATCCAGTCCGTCTATGCGCAACATGGCGGTGCATCCACCGCATTGCCTGCAGTAGCTGCGTCGAAGGAAGCGCGCCAGTTTGATTTTCTGATGGGGCAGTGGGAAATCGAACTTACGCCCAAGGTGAGTAGCCTGGCGGCAATGGTTCACGGTGCACCGCGACTGCTCGGCACCTGGAAGGCCTGGTCTGCATTCGATGGCTTTGGCATCGAGGATGAGATGCGCGTGGTCGATGGTTCAGGTAATCCGGTCGCGCTGACGCATGCGCTCAGAATCTACGACAGCAAGAGTGGGCGCTGGCAGATCAGCGCCCTCGATGTGTATCGCGCGCGTTTCAGTTCGGCATCTGGGGCGCGGCAGGCAGACGAGATGCATATCAATGGCACTGGCACCAACAGTGAAGGCAAGCCCTACCTCAGCCGCACGCGCTTCTTCGAGATCAGCGCCGATGGATTTCGCATGCAGCAGGACCGTTCGTTCGACGGCGGGGGATCCTGGGTTGAAGCGGCGATCTCCGTCGCGGCGCGTCGCGTCGCTGCAAAAGCTGCGCGCTGATTCCCCCCCGGATGCATTCCAACGCGGCGCAAGGCCGGATACTTTAAGCTATGCCGCGCACTTGGGTTTGGGTACAGCTGATCATCGGATGGTTGCCGCTCTGGGCACTGTTCACGGTGATGATGATGTCTGCCCATCAGGCGCCATTCGTCGGGGCCGCACCGATTGCGCTGCGGATGATAGCGGCGGCGGCGCTGTTGAGTGTTGCAGTGCATGGACTCACCGCGCGACTGCCCTGGCCGTATCCGTTCCGCCTGAGCTTTATTGCGTCGCATCTGGTTGCGGCAGGCGTCTATACCGTCTCGTGGTTCTTGCTCAACTGCTTGATCGAAAGTTTGTATTACGGACGTTGGGTGATTGTCGTGGGCGCAGGTATCGGCCCGTATCTGGTCGTGGGTGTGTGGCTCTATGTGATGATCGCGGGCGTCGCGTACGCCAGTCGTGCAGCTGAACGCGGCGCGCGGTTAGCGGCATTGGAAGCACGTACGCAGCTGGCGGTGCTGCGAGCGCAATTGCATCCGCATTTTCTGTTCAATGCATTGCATACCGTGGTGCAGTTGATCCCGATCGATCCACGCGGTGCGGTAAAGGCTGCCGAGCTGTTGTCCGATGCGTTGCGCGTCACCATTGAGGAGCACCGCGATCTGGTTCCGCTCTGCGATGAATCGCGCTTCGTGCAGCGTTATCTCGCGATCGAAGGGATTCGTTTCGGCGACCGCCTGCGCGTGCATATCGCGATCGATCCTGTCCTGCACACCTGCACACTGCCTTCGTTCGCATTGCAGACACTGGTCGAAAACGCGGTGCGGCATGCTGCGGCACCACGCGTCGAGACGACCGATATCCATATTGCTGCAACGCTGCAGCGTGACGTATTGATGTTGACCGTTGACGACAATGGCGTCGGTGCGGATATCGAGCGCATCGAACAGGGTTCTGGCACCGGGCTGCGCCGCTTGCGCGAGCGGCTTTCCTGGCTCTACGGCAATGGCGCGCAGCTTGAACTGGTCAGCGGAAAGGCGGGTGGATTCAGCGCGCGCCTGGTCTTGCCACAGCAGATATCGATCCAGACCGCGGTCGTGCAGCAATCGGCGCAGAACGATGACTGAATCTGCACGACTATCAACGTTGATCGTTGATGACGAGCCGGTGGCGCGCGCCGGTATGCGGCATATGCTGGCCGGGGTGGATTGGATTGCCTGTGTCGGCGAAGCCGCAAGCGGCCCAGCTGCAGTGGAGGCGATCGATCGTCTGCGCCCGGAACTGGTTTTTCTGGATATCCAGATGCCGGGTTTGCTCGGTACGGAGGTGTTGAAGCAAGTCCGTCATCAGCCGTTGGTGATATTCACCACCGCCTATGCGCAGCATGCGGTTGCGGCGTTTGAACTCGGAGCGCTGGACTATCTGTTGAAGCCATTCGGACCCGAGCGCCTGCAGGCTACGCTGGAGCGCGTTCGGGCGGCAGTCGGCGTGCCGGTTGCACCAGCGCTCGATCGTTTGGGCGAGGCCCTGGGCCGGGCTCCGCTGAGCCGCTTGTTTGTGCGCACGGGGCGATCCATCGTGGCGGTTGCGGTAAGCAGTGTCGCCTGGTTCGAGGCGGTCGGTGATTATGTCGCGGTGCACGCCGAGCGCTCGACGCCGGTATTGCATGTATCCCTCAATCGCCTGGAGGAACGCCTGGACCCAGCGCGCTTCCTGCGTATCCACCGCACGCACATTGTGAACCTTGATCATGTCGCCGCATTCAAGCGCCAGACCAATGGCAGCCTGATCGCTGAACTCATCGATGGCAGCGTGCTCGCGGTGAGCCGCAGCAAGGCGCAGGAGCTGCGTAATCTGGCGCGTTGATCGGACGCAAACGACATCGCCCGCAGAATCGAGACTTGCGGCGACGACGGCAGGGGCTATGCTGCGCGCACGCTCGTTGAGGTAGTGCTGTGCGCATCCTGTTTACCATTGCCATGCTTCTTTCTGGGAGTTTCCTGTCGGCTGCCGATCTCCCATATGTGAACTGGGAAAACCATCCCGTTCACGCCCTCGACCTGAGCCCTGATCGCAGCACACTGGCGGTCGCGCATACCGCCGATCAGCGTGTGCAGTTGTTCGATGTCACCACCGGCACGCCGGTTCCGATCGGACATGTCGTGGTGGGTGTGGACCCGGTTTCTGTGCGTTTTCGCACTGCCAACGAACTCTGGGTGGTCAACCACATTTCCGATAGCGTCAGTGTCGTGGATGTCGCGCAACGCCGGGTGATCGACACGCTGGCAACGGCAGACGAACCTTTCGACGTCGTGTTCGCCGGAACCCGCGCGTTTGTGAGTTGCTCGCAGGCGAACGAGGTGGTTGTCTTCAGTGTGTCGAATCGGGCGTTGCCTGCGCAGACTGTCGCCATCCTGGGTGAGGATCCGCGTGCGTTGGCGGTCAGTGCGGATGGTCGTTCGGTCTATATCGCTGTGTTCGAATCGGGTAACGCGACCACATTGCTTGCTGGTGGCCTTGCAGACGATGTCATCGCGCTGCCCAATGCCGTCAGCGATCCGCGTGGCCCCTACGCCGGACAGAACCCGCCGCCGAATGCCGGTACCGGTTTCGATCCACCCCTGCATCCGCAAACGACACCGCCACGCGTCGGGTTGATCGTGCGCAAGGGCAGTGACCAACGCTGGCGCGATGACAACAGCCGCGACTGGAGCGAATTCATATCGGGTTCCCTTGCTTCAGCCTCCGGTCGCGTTCAAGGCTGGGATATGCCGGATCGCGACCTGGCAATCGTCGACACCGACTCACTGGCGGTACGGTATGTCTCCGGCCTGATGAATATCGGCATGGCGCTGGCGGTGAATCCACAGACTGGTTTCGTCAGCATGGTGGGCACGGATGCGCGCAACGAACTGCGCTTCGAGCCGCGACTTAACGGACGCTTTGTACGTACCATGCTGGCGCGTGTCGATGCTTCGGCGTCACCCAGCAAGCAGATCACGGATTTGAACGGCCATCTGGATTATTCCGTCGCGACGGCCGCGCAGCAGACCCGCGATCTGAGCATCAGCGATCCGCGCGCAATGCTTTGGCGCGGCGATGGTCAGCGTGCCTGGATTGCCGGCATGGGTTCCAATCATCTGATTATCATCGACGCATCCGGACAGCGTGTCGGTACACCGATAGCGGTCGGGCAGGGGCCATCAGGCCTGGCATTGGATGAATCGCGTTCGCGGCTTTACGTGTGGAATCATTTCGACGCATCGGTTTCCGTCGTCGATACGTCAAGCAATGTCGAGCTGCAGCGGGTCGCGGTATTCAATCCGTTGCCGGCCGCGATTCGCGATGGCCGCCCGTTGCTGTACGACAGTCACCGCACCTCGGGGCTGGGGCAGGCGTCGTGTGCATCCTGTCATGTCGATGCGCGCATGGACCGGCTGGCCTGGGATCTTGGCGATCCGTCGCAGCCGCCGGCGGTGTTCGATCAGAACTGCCTGACCATCGTCGGCACGCGCGACTGCGAGAACTTTCATGCGATGAAAGGGCCGATGGCCACGCAGACGCTGCAGGACATCATCGGCCACGAACCCTTTCACTGGCGTGGCGACCGCGCCGGAATCGAAGCGTTCAATCCTGCGTTCGAGGGCCTCCTCGGCGATGATCGCCAGCTGGCTGCCAACGAGATGCAGGCATTCGAGCATTTTCTCGCCACGATCAGCTTTCCGCCGAACCCGTTTCGCAACAGCGACAACAGCCTGCCGTCGGCGCTGCCATTGATCGGGCATTACACCAGTGGGCGCTTTGCGATGCCGGGGCTGCCGCTGGGAACGGGGAATGCCAACCGCGGCCTGCAGCTCTATACCAGTGGCCTGCTCGACAGCGTCTTTCAATGCGCCAGCTGTCATAGCCTGCCCACCGGGATGGCGGCCAATGGGCCGTTGTTTCTGGGGGTCCTGGGTTTCACCGTTGGCGGCACCGCGATGCCCATAGGGCCCATGGGCGAAAACCATCTCGGCATTGTCAGCACCGATGGATCCACCAATGTATCCATCAAGGTGCCGCATCTGCGCAATCAATACGACAAGGTCGGCATGGATCTGGGCAAGACCGAGAGCCGCGCCGGTTTTGGTTTTCTGCACGATGGCTCGGTGGATTCGATCTCGCGTTTTGTTTCTGCACGCACATTCAGTGTGCGTTCCGATCAGGAAGTGGCCGATCTGGTGGCGCTGATGCTGGCTTTTGCGGGTTCGGATTTCGGTAACGTCAATCCGGTGCTCGGTGCCCCGGCACCGGTTTCCCGCGACACACACGCGGCAGTTGGCAAGCAGACGCGCGTCGTCGCCGCGAGTTCGGTCACGACCGAGTTTCTGGCGCTGGCACGTACACGCAAGGTGGATCTGGTGGTACATGCCGGCAGCCGCGGCTACGTGTTCGATGCGCTGCAGGACCGTTTCATCGATGACGTCGACCATGCAGCGTTCACGGATTCAGCGCTGATCGGTCTTGCCAGTGGCGATGCGCCGCAGACCTGGAGCATCGTGCCGGTCGGTCTGGGTCGGCGTCTGGGCATCGATCGTGATGGCGACGGCATCGGCAACGCCGGCGAGATCGCACAAGGTTCGAATCCTGCGGATGCAACTTCCAGCACAGCGCGCATGGCCTCGGGACTTTGGTACAACCCTCAGCGCAGTGGCCACGGCTTCGATCTGCAGTATGCCGCGGGCGCGATGGCAGTGACCTGGTACACCTACGAGGACGACGGCACGCCGGTGTGGTATCAGGCGGCCGCACCGACGGCGACAGCATGGCAGGGTGTACTCAATCGCTTCACCCGCAACGCCAGCACCGGACGCGTCAGCGCCGAGGCGGTGGGCACATTGCGGCTGGATGCGATCGGCGCACGCCACGCGATGTTTTCCTGGCAGATGGGAACACGTTCCGGTCAGGAACCGGTGACCGCTCTGTTGACCTCGGCTGCACCCACCATCGCCGATCGCACCGGCATCTGGTACGACCCGAGTGAGTCCGGATGGGGCCTGAGCCTCAACAGCGAGGGTGATGTGTCCGGCGCGGTGGTGTATTTCTACGACGAGCAGCAGCAACCGCGTTGGGTGCTCGGCGCGGCCAGCAATGGCAGCAGCCAGAACATCGCGATGCGCAGTTTCCATGGCTTCTGCCCGGATTGCACGGCGGTTCCGGTCACGTCGATCGCAAGCGGCGAGCTCGCGCTGAATTTTTCCGGCACACGCAATGCCACGCTGCGGGTCGACGTGCGCCATGCCGATCTGCCCAGTTCGCGCTGGCAGCGCGGCCCGGTGGCGATCATCCCGCTCTCCCAGCCGGCATTGCGGCCTGCTAGTTTCTGACCGAAGAACCGTAGCTGCGTAGGGTGGGTGCAACCCACCGTTCTCGAAGGTTTGACAATGGTGGGTTGCACCCACCCTACGTTCTGGCAATGTGGGAGCGGCGTCCCGCC
>JANMUE010000416.1:0-1927 GCA_031391205.1 Lysobacterales bacterium
CGGAGTTGTATGGGGGATTATTGTCGTTGGCTGATTAGTAGATTGTCTTTCTGATTTTCCGGCGCAGGTGCTGCCCAACTTCTGTATAAGGGCGCCTCTCGCATTCGCGTAAACTGCCCGGATCATGACCGACCCGACTCCCGCTAAGACCCAATCCTTTTTCGCCACCTGCCCGTTGGGCGTGGCTGATCTGCTCGCGGCCGAGTTAAAGGCGTTTGGTGCAACCAGAGCGCGGGAAATGAAAGCAGGAGTCGAGTTCGACGGCACGCTGGAAACGGCGTATCGCGCCTGTCTGTGGTCGCGCACTGCCAGTCGCATTTTGATGCCGATTGGGCAGGTGGCGGCGCATGACGCCAATGCCATGTATGAGGGGTTACGGCGCATTGACTGGTCGCAGCACTTGGCGCCGGCCGGTACCTTGGTGGTGGATTTTCAGGGCACGTCGCAGGGTGTGAAGCACACGCAGTTTGGCGCGCTTAAGACTAAGGACGCAGTCGTCGATCAGTTCCGCGAGAAGTTCGGTGAGCGGCCCTCGGTGAATATGGAAACGCCCGATGTGCGCATCAATGTGCATGCACATCGTGAGCAGGCGACGGTGAGCATCGATCTGTCCGGTGATTCATTACATCGACGCGCCTATCGCGCACGGGGCGTGGCGGCGCCGCTCAAAGAAAATCTAGCGGCGGCGATTTTGTTGCGGGCCGGTTGGCCGGCGTTAGCTGCATCGGGCGCCACGTTGGTCGATCCCATGTGTGGCTCGGGCACGTTAGTGATTGAAGCGGCGCTGATAGCCTGCGACATCGCGCCGGGTTGGTTGCGTGATAAAGACGATAGGGGCGCGCATTGGGGCATGGTCAATTGGCGTGGGCATGATGCGCAGCTCTGGCAACGCTTGCTAGATGAAGTGACCGAACGTGCCGCTGCGGGCAAGCAAGGCCGCACGGTGCTGCGTGGTTACGATCAGGATGCGTTTGCGATTCGCGCTGCGTTGGAGAATGGCGATCGTGCGGGATTGCGTGGGCTAGTGCATTTCGAGAAGCGGGCGTTGAGTGAGTTGCGGAGTGACCAGCCAGCAAAGAATCGCCCCCACCCTAACCCTCCCCCGCAAGCGGGGGAGGGAATTGATCATGCAGCTTTCTCGCATGAGTCCGCCTTTCTTTCCCCTCCCTCGCTTGCGGGGGAGGGCAGGGAGGGGGCATCCGAGCGCATTGAAGGCCTGTTGGTCTGCAATCCGCCCTACGGCGAACGCATCGGCGACCAAGACAACTTGAAGGGTTTGTATGCGTTGCTGGGGCAAAAGCTGCGTGAGGAATTCACCGGCTGGAAAGCGGCGGTTTTTACCGGCAATCCACCGCTGGCTAAAGAGCTGGGCATCAATGCCAAGCGCAGTCATACGCTGTACAACGGCGCGATGGAATGTCGTTTGTTGCGCTTTGATATTGAAGCGACGCACTTCAACACGCCGGAATCGCGTCCCACTGTCGAAGAAAAATTTGCCGATCTGCGCCAAACGCCGGGCGCCGAGATGTTTGCCAATCGCCTGCGAAAAAATTTCAAGAACGCGCGCAGTTGGGCCAATAAACACAACATTCATTGCTATCGCGTCTATGACGCCGATATGCCGGAGTATTCCTTCGCCATTGATCTGTATGGTTCGGCAGAAGATCCCACTATCAATTGGGCGTATGTGCAGGAGTACGCGGCACCGGACACCATCAATCGTGATGCCGCGCGCATGCGTCGCATGCAGGTGTTGTCAGTGCTGCCGGAAGTGTTGGACCTGCCGCGCGAGCGAATTTTGGTGCGCACCCGTCGCCAGCAAAGCGATCATTCGCAATATGAAAAGCTGGATACGCAACGCGAGTTTCAAATCGTCAGCGAAGGCGCGCATCGTTTCTATGTGAACTTCAGCGATTACTTGGATACC
>JANMUE010000588.1:0-3537 GCA_031391205.1 Lysobacterales bacterium
CTGAAAACAAGCAGCTACACCGCGTACCTGAAAGACGTGGAGCCATTGCTGGCAGGCCCTCCTCAAGTCACAGCGCTTACGCCTATGTGGTCCAAAGTGTCCTAACTGCAGATTCCGGTGAGGTTGATCACGTGTTCCGGACGTTGCTGACCGCGGCGCTGATGCTGACCAGCCGGAGGCCTGTCTTCGGCCAGAAGCAGACGCTGTAACCCAGCCCAACGATTGAACACGCCGCGAACGCCGTCGCCCCGCGGCACACAGCGCGTCGTCTTAGATGATCCTGATTTCCCTCAGCCACTCAAGCGCATCATCGGTCCATCGATCGGAGTCAGTGCCTTGCTTCTTCACGCCGAATGCATGCCCGCCGTTCTCATACAGGATGAGTTTCACGTCTACACCGATCTTTTTTAGTTCTCTTTCATACACCTTTGAATAATGGACCGGATCGACCGGGTCATCTTTTGCGTGTATGAGAAGAGTTGGTGGTACTTCCACCGAAACATTGATGTCGGTGTTGAGCTCTTGAGCCGCGATTGCTCTTGGCGTCTTGTTCTTGTGCTCCATCGTCATGTGACCCGGATACACAGGTATCGCGAAATCGGGACGACTGCTCACTCGGTCGATCTCATCAATTGGGTCATAGGAGCGATGCTTGAACGCCGTGCTCAAAAGAACCGCCAGGTTTCCCCCAGCGGAGAACCCAAGGACGCCGATCTTGTCGGGATCTATTCCGTAGTCGTTCGCGTTGTAGCGAACGATGGAAATCGCCCTTTGCGCATCCTGCAGTGCCATCGGAATATTAGGTGTCACATGCCTGAAAGCGGTCTGGTTCCAGTTGCAGCCGGTATTTGGCACGCGGTACTTCACCAGGACGCAGGTAACACCCGCATCGGTCAGCCACTTGCACACGTCGGCGCCGTCGGGTCCGATCGTGCTTTGCGGGCCGATTGCCAGCGCCTTGTAGCCGCCGCCTGGAAATACAAGGACCGCTGATCGCGAAGTGGAATTCTTCGGAGCATAGAGCAGGAATGCTGGATGGGTTAAAGCGCCCCTCTCCTTGGCGAGTTCCTTCATCCCATCCTGTAGAACCTTGGAGTCTTCGGGCCAAAGCGGCACCTCCAGGGAATGACGTGACGCAAGCGAAGAATCAGCCGTGCCAGAGGCAAGAGAAGCAGTCGAAAGGACAAACAGACAAACAGCGCTCAGAGCGAGAAGATGGAAGGGATTCATTTCGTCATGTCCTGGGCACAATATCGAGGGTGGCTTCAGCAGTTGCGCTCTATGCTGCGGGGCTACTATGGCAATTTCGAGGCCCTGTTCTGGCTACGCGCAGACCGTCCGCCAGAGTCTATTTGGATCACCAGGCCCGGCCGGCCGCTTTGGGTCTATTGTGTTGAGAAACTCGCATACCGCGACGGGCACCTGAAAAATCAACCACGAGAGGGCGACTTCGCTGCTCAAAACGATAAAAATCCTGATTGAGCGCACTGTTTTGGCATCACTTTTGGGGGCATCAGAGTTTTTCAACACAATAGGTCGGAAGCGGTCATTCGATTCCCCGAGGGTATCCCCTTACGATATTCGCGCTTGGCTCCTGGATCGCACTCGAGACTGCTTGATCGCCGGGTAGTCCATCGCCGAAGGCAGTATCGGCCCCGGCCTCGTCGATCATCCTCGAAAAAGGCACAAACCTAACCGCGAAAAGCCATGCCTGTACGCGACGATCAATGATCCGAGGGCCGGCCTGAGCACGACCGTGCGGATGCACCCCTCCACCGAGCCCTGCCGGCCTCGGCAGCAGAGCAATACTTGCACAGGGAGTTTGCATGACCCAATCGCAATCGATTGTCGCGCCCGCGATGTCGCGCCGCATTCCTTGGTGCACGCTGCTGCTTTGTGCGGCAACCGTCGCACTCAGCGTTCACGCCGCGATCGAAGTCAGCGGAACGTGGCTCGGGAGAGTCAGGATCGTCGATCTCGAGAACTACGGTCTGCGCTTGATGTACATCCGTGAGCTCGAACTCTGGCGCCTGGTCACCGCACAGCTCGTCCATGTCAAGCAACCACACATGTTGTCGGACGTGTTCTGCTTGCTGTTGATCGGCACGGCTGTCGAGCGACACGTGGGCTTCGTCCGCTTGCTCTTGCTTTGGCTGATCGGCGGCTCCATTGCGACGCTGATCAGCACACTGTTCGGAATGCCGCCGTGGAACCTCGGAACCGGTGCATCCCAGGCGATCATGGCGATTGCCGGCGCTGGGCTTTGGTTGGCGCTGGCGGGCGTCGATCGCTCGAAGTCCCTGCTGTTGCCGCTCGCGTTCACGATCGCCGTGGCGCTCGCGCTCGATCTGATCTATGCCCACTATCCGAAACCCGGACATGTCGCGGGCGTGCTGCTCGGCTTGTTGATTGCATCGCGTTACCGAAAGACAGCGTAAGACTGGAGCACATCCACCGCGCGCGGTAGCGGAACGACCCGGCATCGAATCGGCAAAGTGGTCCGGCCAGCGCCGGAGATGCGAGTCGAACGGTTCCCTTTCTGCCGAGCCGGAGTTGGAGATTGGCAGACGCCTACTAACAGCATTTCTTTACTTCGCGTCGTTGCGTGTGTGGCAATTCTTGGTGCGTATCTTTCCGCGGTGTCGTGTCGTCGGAAATCAACGCGACGTTTTGGCGGGCAGCTTTCAACAGCGTCGCGCGTATCATCGATCAGCGCTACGCTTCGCATCCACACCGCCACTTTCTCGGCTACTTCATGCAAGGCTTTTCAGCGTTGTCGCACCGGTTTAATTATGCGTTCAAGCCAACCGCCGATGACGTGTCTCGCGTCAACCAAGTGCTGCCGTGTGGTGGCGGCTTAACGCGGCGTTAGGCGGCAAGGAAAATGCGTCGAAACATTTTGACATTCTTCGGATCGTCTCTCCTTGCCTTAGGGCTGTTGGGGCCGTTCACCTTCGCGGACGACTTACGGCACTTTGGCGAGGTTGCTGTGACAATCAGCTTGGCCTTGATTGGGTGCTTGCTGCTTGCTCCCCAACTACTGCAGCGTTGGCGCTGTAGCAGCTCTGTTCCGCTGGCCTCGCCATTTGTTCTTCTTGGCCTTGCTGTTGGCACTTTCATGGATAAGGCGATGCTCGGAATGCTTCTCGGCGCATGCTCTGGCGCAGCGGTAGTCTGGTGGCATTGCTCAAGGCATCGTCGTGGTGCCGCCTAACAATTCGTTCAAGCCGACCCCGCTTCGCGGGTCGACTTGATTCAGGCGTTAGGCCGCTGAATCTTCCCCTGCGATATGCCAACGTCACTACCAACCAAACTCGGCATCAAGGCCGGCTCCCGCTCCATTCTCATTGGCGCTCCGAAGGACGTCAGTGAAATTCTTTCCGGCGCAGGTGCGAAGTTCGTCAAGTCATTGGCTGGCGAGTTCGAATACATGCACCTGTTCGTGGAAAGCCAGAAAGCACTGGATTCAAAGTTTCCGAAGCTGAAGAGTTATCTGTCGAGCACAGGCAGTCTCTGGGTTTCCTGGCCAAAGGGTGG
>JANMUE010000454.1:0-1317 GCA_031391205.1 Lysobacterales bacterium
GTGTCGTTGGTATATCGAATTCTTTGTGGACACGCATGTACGCGCCGATTATTTCGATAAACAAGAATATGAAAGCTTTGGCCCGGAGGGCTGCAAAGCCTATCCACCGGCACAGTTCTTCAGTTTGCGGATCGTGTGAGATCCGCTATCTAGGATTCTAGAGGCGCTGGGGAACAGAGGTTTTTCTGGGGCTGTGAACCACAGTGAGGCGATGAAATCACCTTCACCGCACACGCCATGATCCTGACGGGTGACTGGTGCGTAACGGCAACCAGTGAGCGAGAACTCAGTGTGCAATGGTCGAAACGAGGGCCAGTGATTAAACAATTTAGGCGGGGACCACCGCAGAAATGCGCTTGTCCCTATTGACGGAGGCGGCTAATGGGTGACCCGGACGCCTAGCTCCCTCATCGCCGCCACCGCTTTGGAGCCTTACCTACCATAACCCCGAACCTACGGCCTGGTCACGTTTAGTGAGAACCCCGATGCGCTGCGATCAGGCGTTGCTATTCTTCGGCTGCGCAAATACCTTCGAACCTGCGACACTGATCGCGCGCTCAGCCAGACCAGCCGCTAAAGAGGTAATGACATGGAACACATGATTCAACTGCACATCGAGAAGTTACCGGAAGGCGTGTATCTCGCCACCAGCGATGACGTACAAGGCTTGATCGCCCAAGGGCGCACCATTCAAGAGACCATCGAGATTGCGCGCGATGTCGCCAAGAAGTTGATCGAGTCGCAGGCCGGCTCACGGCTGCCCACCATCGCCGAGTCATTCGACTATCCCGTCATCGTCGCGACCTGATGGGCAAGCTTGCTGGGTTTCGTTATCGCGACATCATCAAGCGATTAAAAGCACTGGGCCTGGAGTTTCACCGCCAGGCAGCGGGCAGCCATGAGATCTGGCACAACCCAACGACCAACCGCTACACCACCATTCCCAACCATCCCGGCGATATGCCGGAAGGTACGCTGCGCGCCATCCTCAAGCAGGCAGGCATCGATCAAGAGACGTTCTTGAAGCAGAAGTAAGCGGCCTCAATACCCACGATCCCGGTGCCCGGCACCCGAACCCGCTGCGTAGGAAGTTTTCACGGCGAACCTTATTTAGTCATGTGTTGTAGGAAATATTGAACGATAGAGCGATACCGCAAAGGTTAAGGAGGGTCTGATAAATTCCGTATCTGTCATTTCGACCGCAGGGAGAAATCTTGCAAGCGCCTGAGGTGCAATACATTCAAGCAAAGAAAGATTTCTCGCTACGCTCGAAATGACAAGACTTTCCTTAACGCAAAACGTCCTTTCCAGTGCGGT
>JANMUE010000467.1:0-2198 GCA_031391205.1 Lysobacterales bacterium
CGACCAGCGCTGTTTAATTCTAGATACGATTTGTTGTGCGGCAGTGCCATTGCCAAATGGATTGGTCGCGGTCGCCATTGCACGATACGCGTGCTCATCGCTCAGTAATAATTCTATTGCGTCGATGATGCGTTGCTTATCGGTGCCAACCAGTTTTACCGTACCCGCATCGATGGCCTCGGGGCGTTCGGTCACTTCGCGCATTACCAATACAGGTTTCCCCAGGGCGGGACCTTCCTCTTGAACGCCGCCAGAATCGGTCAAAATCAGGTCGCACTGATTCATGAGCCAAACGAACGGCAAGTATTCGAGCGGTTCAATTAAATGCACATTCGGCAAACCGCTCAGAATCTCGTGCACGGGTTTTTGTACCTGAGGGTTCAAATGCACAGGGTAAACGAGTAGCCAATCTGGATGCGCGATTGCAAGTGTGCGAATCGCAGTACAGAGGTCGACAAAGCCTTGGCCGAAATTTTCGCGGCGATGGCCTGTGATCAAAACAAAGCGCCCATTGCGCTGCAAAACGCGATTGCACAACGCAATACCAATGGTGTCGTGCCATGCGCTCTCCGGCATGTTTTTCACTCTATCGCGCGCGATCAGTAAGGCATCGATAACTGTGTTTCCCGTGACAATAATTTTCTCAGCGGCGACATTTTCTTTAAGCAGATTTTGGCGTGCGCGCTCGGTTGGTGCGAAATGCATTTCCGTGAGGCGGCCGACGAGCGAACGGTTGGCCTCTTCTGGAAATGGCGCGAGTAAGTTGCCGGTACGCAATCCCGCTTCGACATGTCCTACAGGAATGCCCTGATAAAACGCGGCTAGTCCGGCAGCAAAGCAGGTGGTGGTATCGCCGTGTACAAGTACGAGGTCAGGTTGTTCGCGTTTCAATACGTCGCGCATGCCGAGCAGTACACGGCTGGTGACATCATATAAGTCCTGGCCCGGTTGCATGAGATCGAGGTCGATATCCGCCTTCATGCCGAAAATACGCATGACCTGATCTAGCATCTGACGGTGCTGAGCGGTGACGCAAACGATGGATTTGAGGCCCGATTCGGCCGCCAGCGCGAGCGCTACTGGGGCCATTTTAATGGCCTCGGGTCGCGTTCCAAATACTGTCATCACGCGCTTGGTCATTTGCCCAATTACCCTTATTTAGTATCAATCTGGCTATTGTGCCGATGCCAATATGACATTTGCTATCGTGATGCTGTAGGAATTTGTTTCGAAAATAGCGCTTCGAGATCGATGCCGTGTTCGGAGGCGAGCAGGTCGCGCACTTCCTTTACGGCGGGATTATTCCAATCGTGAAAATTAATACCGCCGAGCCTGCGCCCTTTAGCTGATTCGAGCATCGCAGTGACGCCGATCTCGTTCAGGCCACGCGCGAAACCATAAACAAGAGCGTAGTCACATAGCGTGTTGATTAGGCGAGGTACACCACCGCTCAGGCAATAGACGACATCGCAGGCCTGATCAGAAAAAATGTCCGGACTGCCGCCGGCTATTTTTAGGCGATGATGAATATAGTTACGCGTATCGACGCGGTTTAGGGGCTCAAGATGATATTCAATCGAGACACGCTGTGCGATTTGCGACAAATGCGGACGGGACAGCACGTTAAGCAATTCAGGTTGGCCGAGCAATACTATCTTCAATAATTGATCGTGCCCGGCATTGATGTTGGTAAGCAGTCGCAGCTCTTCGAGCGCCGTGTCAGTGAGATTCTGAGCTTCATCGACAATCAACACAGTAGTTCGTCGTTGCGAATACCGACTAATCAGATACCGTTGGAAATCCCTAAGGACTACCAGGCTATCAAGGCCCTCATACGGTAGATTAAAAGCGGATGCCACCCAGTGCATCAGCTTGTTATCAAGTCCCATTGTGTTATTGATCACACCAACGCTAAGGCGATTGTAATCTAATTGCTTGAGTAATTTTCGCAACAAGGTTGTCTTGCCTGCTCCCACCGCCCCTGTGATAACAGTCAGTCCACCAACAGATTCGGACAGACCGTGTTGTAATAAGCTCAAGCCCACGCGGTGCTTTTCAGACAGGTACAAGCACGCAGGGTCCGGTGCCATATTGAATGGCAGATGAGTGAAGCCATAGTGGGTGAGATACATCGTTACCTCAGCCAGCCTTGTTCAAGACGGTGCCTATAAGGCGTACGCCCTGCAAGAGTTGCTTTG
>JANMUE010000476.1:0-3466 GCA_031391205.1 Lysobacterales bacterium
AGAGCAAGTGCATCGCGGCGGGACGCCGCTCCCACATTCGTAGTCGATCACCTGCAATAATGGGCGAATGAACGCCGCCCCTGTTTCGATACATGCCGACGCCATCGACGATCCGCTGATCATCGCCGGCAAATCCTTTCGTTCGCGCCTGTTGACCGGCACGGGCAAATTCAAGGACATGGAGGAGACCCGCCTCGCCACAGAAGCGGCCGGGTCCGAGATCGTCACAGTGGCGATCCGCCGCACCAACATCGGCCAGAACGCGGGCGAGCCCAGCCTGCTCGATGTGCTGCCGGCATCGAAATACACCTATCTACCCAACACCGCGGGCTGCTACACCGCTGAGGACGCGATCCGCACGTGTAGGTTGGCGCGCGAACTTCTGGACGGACACGCGCTGACCAAGCTCGAGGTGTTGGGCGATCCGAAGACATTGTTTCCCGACATCGTGCAGACGCTCAAAGCCGCGGAAGTCCTGATCCGCGAAGGTTTTGAAGTCATGGTCTACACCAATGACGATCCCATCGTCGCGCGCACCTTCGAGGAAATGGGCTGCGTCGCGGTGATGCCGCTGGCGGCGCCGATCGGTTCGGGACTTGGCATCCGCAATCCCTATAACATCCTGACCATTGTCGAGAACGCCAAGGTGCCCATCCTCGTCGATGCCGGTGTCGGCACAGCATCGGATGCCGCCGTGGCGATGGAACTGGGTTGCGATGGCGTGCTGATGAATACCGCGATCGCTGGAGCGCGTAACCCGATCCTGATGGCCAGCGCCATGCGCAAGGCGATCGAGGCCGGACGCGAAGCCTTCCTTGCCGGACGCATTCCTCGCAAACGCTTTGCCAGTGCATCCAGTCCGATCGATGGCACCATTTTCTAGGAGCTGTAGGAGCGGCGTGAGAACCGCGTCTGGAACGGCGGTCGAGCCGCGAAGCTCTTGTCCTATTCCTGACAGCTAGAGCAAGAGCATCGCGGCTCACGCCGCTCCTACAAGAGCCGAAGTCCCGCAATGAACGACACCCCCAAACACCGCGCCATCAAAAGCTATGTGCTGCGCCAGGGCCGGCTGACACCCGGCCAGGAGCGCGCGCTGGTCAGCGCCTGGCCGCGCTACGGGCTGGACTATTCGGGCACGCTCCGCGATCTGGATGCCACGTTCGCGCGCGATGCCGACAAGGTCATCGAAATTGGTTTCGGCAATGGCGAAGCTCTGCTCGCTGCGGCAAGTGCCGATCCGGATCGCGACTACATCGGCATCGAAGTGCACCGCCCCGGTGTGGGCCGGCTTCTGCTCAATGCCGACAAGGCCGGACTAACCCATCTGCGTGTCTATCACCATGACGCCGTTGAAGTGCTGACCAACGAAATCGCCGATGGCACCTTGAGCGAAGTGCGGCTGTACTTTCCCGATCCCTGGCACAAAATCCGGCACAACAAACGCCGTATCGTGCAATCAGAATTCGTTGCACTGATCGCCGGCAAACTCAAGCCGGGCGGCCTGTTTCATCTCGCCACCGATTGGGCACCGTACGCCGAACATATGTTCGACGTAATGGAAGCAGCGGCCGTATTCCGCAATCGCCTCGGGCCGCGCACGGTTTCACCACGGCCACCTTGGCGCATCGAAACGCATTTTCAGAAACGCGGCGAGCGTCTGGGTCATGACGTCTTCGACCTGATCTACGATCGGGTCGCTTGAACGGCGTGATGAACGCTCGACAGGGTCATGCTGCTGCCTAAGCTCCCGCTACGGGATCAGAAACCTGCTTCCAGGCCGAGCCAGAGTGTGGCATCGCCGTCGCTGCCAAATGTCTGGATGTCGAACCATTGATAGGAAACCCGCAACGCTAAGGTGTCGTTGAAGTCGAAGCGGCCGCCAACTTCGGCATAGCCGCCCGCCTCGGTATCTTTGTATTGCCTGGGGCCCCCGATGGTGATCTCAGTGATTTCTTCGCCGAGTTCGAACCGACCGACGCCGACAAAGAAATCAAAGCGCTCGGCGACGGGGAAGCGATAGGTCACACCGATGGTCCATAGATCGGCCTCGCCTTGGGACCCGTGGTCCGGACCCGACGCGCGCGAACGGAATTGGCCCAGATCGCTGTAACTCGCTTCGATGCCCCAATGGTCGCGGAAACGCCAGCCAGCATAGCCGCCGCGCGCGGCGTCATCAGCAAAATTGAAAGGGGTATAGCGCTCGTTGAGTTCGTCGCCTGCGCGCAGGCCGCCATAAAAACGATTGTCGTCCTCGGCATACCCTTTCGAAGCGGAAGCCAAGGCGAAACCCGCGAAACACAGACGTAGCATCGTGCGTGACATGGAAACTCCAAAAAGTGATGTATGGCTGATTGGGACGCCCGCACGATGCGGCCGTGTTCGCAGTGGATCACCCGCGGACAACCGACTACAAGATGCGTGCAAGCAATCGCTCAGGATGCGTTCACGTCCCGAACGCGCTGGTGCTGAGCCGCACAATAACGGCGCCCGATAACGAAACGGACGGTTTCGCCGGAGTGGCCGGACGAAAACGAACGCATACCGCAAATGCGCTGGAACGCCCGTCAAATCCTTACTCGTGAAGCAAGGGAAATTTGGCTCAGAGTGAAGCGGGCACGTCGCCGACCGCGACCCAGAAGATCGTGGCCATAGATCATCCAGCAGATTTCGTCCGCACCGCGTTCGCTGCGTGAACGCAGTCTGAGCACGATTGCGTTTGTGGCTTGTGGCGTCGGTGTGAGCGGTGTTTCACTGCACGCACGCGAGCCGCCTCGCGGTTTCGCGACCCCTGATTACGAAGGAGCAGTTCATGACTAAAATATTCCTGCGCGTCGGCTTGGCCGGGCTCGCATTGGTGGCAGCGCAAGGCGCATTCGCTGCACAAGAACCTGGTGCCTACATGGGCGCGCGCCTGGGCGACGCGATGGATAGCCGTTTCGACGGCCTCCCTGACGTCGAATCGGACGACCCGCTAAGCGTTTACGGTGGTTGGAACTTCTCCGAGCATTGGGGCATCGAGTTCGGCTACGCCGACCTCGGCGACACCAGCGCCCCCGGCATCGCCGATTTCGGCATCGATGTCGACGGCTATCTCGTCACCGGCGGCGTCACCTTCCGCCAGCCGGTCGCCGAACGGTTCGACCTGTTTGCCGGTGTCGGAGCGTTCACGATCAACGAGGACGGCACCATCCTGACGATCGCCGGCCCGGTGCCGGTGGACGACGAGGACAGCGGCTTTTACGCCGAAGTCGGCGCGCGCTTCCACTTCAACGACCGGTTCGCGTTGCGCGCCTCGTACCAGTGGTTCCGCGAGGTGGGATTCGATAGCCTCGGAGCCGGCAGCGACGACGAAGGCACGCCTTGGATCGGTGTCGAATACAGCTTCTGATCGTTCAACCGATGTAGGAGCGGCGTCAGCCGCGAAGCTCTCGCTCTACTGCCCTGAAGATCAGAGCAAGAGCTTCGC
>JANMUE010000477.1:0-11837 GCA_031391205.1 Lysobacterales bacterium
GCGAAGCTCTTGCTCTACTCTTAATAGTCAAAGCTAGAGTTTCGCGGCGGGACGCCGCTCCCACGGACCAAAGTTATTCCGGCTCGCGCACCTCGACCACTTCAGGCACGGCGGTGCCGATGCCGCGCATCATCGGGCGATACATGTCCTCGATCAGCGGTGTCGGTACCTTGTACTTGCCCGGGCTGACCGCGCGCAGGATGTAGAACAGCCTGGACTGCTGTCCACCATACAGTTGCACGGCGGCGACATAGCGATCGTCCCGATACTCTTCGTAGCGGATATCAGCCTGACCACTGCGGTCGCTCATACTGACGCCATCAACGGTCACGCCTTCCCAGATGCTCTGATCGCCGAGGTTCAGATTCTCGAGCTCCAATCCACCGGGCACCAGGTCGACGATCAGCGCGTCCTTCATTTCTTCCTTGGCGGTGATGCTGAGCACGGCGATCAGGGTTTCACCGGTGGTCAGCGGCGCGCCGTCGTACTCGGTGCCGTCCTGGCGATAGAAGGTGCGACGGATGGCGACATGCTCATCCTTCACTTCGGGTGCCTTGGTCGGATAGCCGACCACGTCCTCGACAACGAAGATCGGGCCAGGACCCCGTGGTCCCAGGGTCACACCGGCATTGAGATCATCGATGACGAAATTGCGCGATACCTGGGCAGTGCCGCTGAATGGTTCGCTGTTGCCGCCGATGCGCACGTCGCCCTCGATCTTGCGGGCGAGATCGCCCATCAGTGCGCGGCCGAGACGGAAGATCGCGATCTGTTCCTGAGTGCTCAGATAGCTGTAGCGCCAGCGATCGTTCTGGCTGCCCATCAATTCGCGCGCCATTTCGTACACGCGGGCGTCGTATTCGGGCTTGCTCAATCCGGCCTCGTTGACGATGGCCACCATCAGGGTGAGATCGCGCAGCGGTGAGCCGTAGTCGCCGATCCAGCGTGGGCGTTCCCATTTCTTTGAGAAGGCTTCGGCGATGGCTTCCTCGGCGCGCTTGCTGTCGCCCTGCATGGCGAGTGCGGCGCCGAGATGGACCAGCGGCAGCGGCGCCACCAACTTGCTGCGCTCGTTGTCGAAGATCGCGCGCAGCGTGCCGAGCGGTGCGCGCTTGAGCTTGGCCAGCACATAGCCGGCGTGCGCCTGCTCAGCGATGCGCAGATGATCACTGTGCTCGTAGTCGTAATGCGGACTGCCGCCCGAGAGCAGATCGTCGTTGATGCGCTTGAGTGTCTTCTCGAGCATGGCCTCATTGGGGCTGAAGCCGGCCTCCTTGGCGGTGACCAGCAATTCGGCCACGTACGGCGTCATTTGTGTGACGACGTGGGAATCACCGGGCCAGTAGCTGAAGTGCCCGTTCTCGGTTTGCATCGAGGCGAGACGGGCGAAGCCGACATTGAGCATCTCGGTGCGTTCTTCGGCCTTGAGCGGCGTCATGCCGAAACGGATGGCAGTGGCGTCATCGAGGAACACCAGCGGGAAGGCCTTGCTCGTGGTCTGTTCGATGCAGCCGTAAGGATAGCCGATCAGATCTTTGACCACCGAGGCGAAGGGCAGCGGCGGCAACGTGCCCAGAGTGAAACGCGAGATCACCGAATCCGGCACCAGGCCGGCACGCAGTGCGGGATCGGGTCCGATATCACGACCCTGATCGAGTACGGTCGCGTGGCTGCGGTGTTCGGCGGGATAGGCCGGGCGCAGCGCGAATTCGACGCGACGTTCGACCTTGGCTTCGCCGCCGCTGACCTTGGCGACCACGCTGGCGACGCCGTAGCGCTCGCGTGCGACGATCTTGAAGGTCTGTGTGCTGCGCGCTTTGTCGGCCAGTTTGACGGTGCGCTTAGCTTCGCTGACGGTCAGCATGTCGCCGCCATCCAGCGTCACGTTGTAGGTGCCTTCGGCGCCGCTGAGGTTTTCGAGATCCAATGCGATTTCGGCACTGTCGCCGGAAGCCATGGCGCGTGGCGCGCTGACTTCTACGACCAGCGGCGCCTGAATGATGGTTTCCTGATCGGCGGTGCCGAAATCCTGTTCGCCATAGACCACAGCGCCGAGTCGCACGGTGCCGTTGAAGTCAGGAAGATCCAGCTCGAAACGCGCATCGCCCTTGGCATCGACCAGTACCGGTTGCTCGAACAGGTCAACGGTCAGCACTTTCACGTTCGGACGCCTTGCCTGCGGCAGTGCCAACATCGCGGCGTCGCCGCCGTAGCGGAGTTTGGCTTTGTTGCCGTCAACGGCTTCGATGATGCGGCCGAACAGGTCATAGGCATTGGTCAGATAGCGGCGCGGCTCAAAGAACCAGCCGGCAGGATCGGGCATGGCGAATTGGGTGAGATTGAGAATGCCCACATCGACCGCATGCAGCGCTACACGCGCGGGCTTGCCGGCGAGCTGTGGCGCATGCACCGTGACCTGCAGCTTCTGATCGGGGCGTGTCTTCTTGGCCGCATCGATCGTCACGGCGAGTTTGCGCGCACTGCGATCCAGCGGAATATGCTGCACGCCTACGGCGCGCGAAGGCGTGATCTTCTCCGCAGAGTCTCCGGGACGGAACACCAGCACGGTGGCGTAGAGATCATGCCGCGTCCAGGCCTTGTCGAGTGGAATCTCGACCTTGGTTTCGGCCTTGACTTCAATCAGCTTCTGCCACAACAGATGGTCGCTCTCGATCAACACCAGTGCGTGCCCCGGATGCGGCGGTTTGATCGTTAGCTCGACGGTGTCGCCTTCCTTGTAACTGGGTTTGTCGAGCGCGAGCTTGACCTTGTCTGGACGGCTGCCCGCATCCTGTCCCTGGCTGTACCAGTTCCAGCCAGCTTCGAACGGAAACTTCATCGTCAATGCCGTGGCAGGGTCGAAGATCTCAAGACGATAACCACCCCATTGCACCGGAAAACTGAGCTTGGCGCGTTCGCCTGCCTTGACGTCAAGTTCCTGTTCGCTTTCCGTCGCCCAGGAAGAGAGATAGTCCGAGCGCCAGCCGCCGCCGTTGACCCACTGCCAGTTGTATTCGCGCATTTCACGCAACAGCTTGACCTTGAGCTTGCTGCCGGCGAGCAGATCGCCGGCGGCGTTGGCGCGCACCACTTCGAACTCGGCCTCGCCATTGGGTGTGGCGCCTTCGGTCATATCGAAACGCGGACGTACGCCGACGATTTCAGCGGCGGGCCAGACGCTGCGCTTGATCGTTCGCGTTACCGCGCGACCGCCGGATTCGTACAGACTTCCCGATACGATCACGGCGACTGTGCCGGTGGGTGCCTTGACGTCGTCCAAAGCGATCTCGCTGCTGAGCTTGCCTTCTTCATCCAGGGATTCGTCGAGCACATCCTTGGGTTCCTTGGGCAGCTCGGCCAGGGGATCGCCGAAATGGAAATCCTTCAATGTGGCGACCGGATGCGATTCCGGCTGCAGACTCAGGCGCGCGGTAAAACGATTGCCGGCGGCAGGCGATCCATACAACCAGGCACCTTCCACACTCAGCGGCAGGCTGTCGCCAGGTGCCAGCGATTCCGGTGCATCCAGGGTCAGCTTCAATCGCTCCGGCAGAAATTCTTCGACACGGAACGCAAACGTGGCGGCGTTCTTCATGGTCGGGTCGGTGCTCAGTTCCAGAGACCACTTGCCGGTCGGAGCGTCAATGGGAATTTCACGTTCGTAGCGAAGGTAATTGAGTTCGCCCGGATCGACCTGTTGCGTGGCGATGGCGCGCCCATCGGGCTGCTTCAATGTCACGAAAACCGGCTGGGCTGCGACCATCTTGCCGTCGAAGTCGCGCAACAATGCCGACACACCCAGGGTTTCGCCGGGTCGATACAGATCGCGGCCCGACCAGGGGAAAATTTCCAGGTCGGTTTGCGCGCGGCCACCCAGACTGAACTCGGACAGATCCAGCGCTGGCTGATTGAATGGCAGCAGTGAGATGTCGTTGCCGAAGCGTGCACTCAAGAGATGTTGGGAATTTGGCTGGTATTCGATCAGAGCCAGTCCATTGGCGTCGGTGCTGATGTCGAACAGGGCGGCGCCTTTTTCGTCCTTGATCTGCAGGGCGACATTGGCCTTGGGTGCGCCGGACTTGAGTGAAGTGGTCAGCACCAGCACGCGGTCCTTGTAAGCGCGGACATGCAGACCGATATCGCTGACAAAGAAGGTGGCGGTCTCTTGCTCATAGCCGAAGCTGCCCGCGCGGTTGAGCACGGCGAGGTAAAGCCCCGGCTGGCTCAATTCATCGATGTCGCGGATCGGTAGATAGGAAACGCTGCGTTCGTTGGAATTGGCCTGCAATGCGAATCGATTCTTGTAGACCGAAGTCGCCAGGTTCGCGAGTTGCTCCAGATACCAGTAACTGCGGCGGCCATTCTGCTGATAGTCGTGCAGAAATTTGCCGACGTTGCGATCGGCGACGCGGAAAAACTCGACATCGACCTCGGCGACGTTCAGCGCCACAATCGGCAGGCCGCGCGATTCATGCGCCGGCAGGATGCTGCCCTGACTGGCGAAGCCGACGATGGGTTCCTGATTGCCGCTGTGCACTTCCTGGGTCTTGTCGGCGCCGACGGTGCTGCCATCGGTCGCGGCGAGCGCCCCTTTGATCGTCACCACATAGCTCTTGTCGGCTTCGAGGTAGGGGAAACGTAAACGATTGTTTTCGCCGTCCAGCATCCAGCTGCCTTCCGGCACGGCGCCGTCCTTGAGCTTGATCGACAGCAGCTGATCGAAGGTCTGCTGACCGACCAGGGGGCGCGAAAACTCCAGCACTACCGAGGGGCGGCCCTCGTAGGATTCGCCGGTTGCCGAAACCAGCCCGAAGGCCAGGGTTTCCAAGCCCTTAGTCGCGGCTGCTTTCTGCAACTCCGGCGGCGCGCCGTCATTCTTATCGCCACAACCGACAAACAACAACAGGCTCAGCAGCATCAGGGCGAACGAAGGCATCCCGCGTTTCATCGCAACCATCTCCGGTGTGGGTATTTGATAGGTGCAGTATGGCCACAAGCGCGCGCGAGGTGTAGCGAGTTCGGCCCCTACGCGGGCTAATCACTGCTGCAAACGGGCGAATCGCGGGCGTCTTGACGTGACGCACACCTGCTACTTCGGAAGATGCAGGCATGACCCCATCGACTCGACATCTCATCATCGTGCTCGGCGATCAATTGGACCGCGAATCTTCGGTATTCGACGGCTTCGACCCGGCGCATGACGCCATCGTGATGGCCGAGGTTTCCGAGGAAGCGACGCACGTCTGGTCGCATCAGATGCGCATCGCTTTGTTTCGCTCGGCAATGCGGCACTTTGCGCAATGGCTGCGCGGTCGCGGATGGCCATTACACTATCTGGACGAGGACGCGCACTTCAGCGTTTCGCTGAGTGCTGCAGTAGAAGCGCTGATCCGGCAACTGCAGCCGCTGCGTTTGATCGTCTGCAAGCCAGGTGATTGGCGGGTCGAGCAGGCATTGCTGGCATTGGCCGGCCAAACGGATCTGCCGCTGGATATCCGGGTCGATCGGCATTTCTACACCACACCGCAGGAATTCGCCGCGTGGGCGCAAGGGCGCAGCGAGCTAAGACTGGACTACTTCTATCGCGAGCAGCGGCGCCGCCACGGAGTGCTGATGGATAGCGCCAAACCGTTGGGTGGCCAGTGGAACTACGACAGCGAGAATCGTGCGGCCTTCGGGAAGCAAGGGCCCAGCCCGCTGCCGCCGGTGTTGGCGTTCCCGCCGGATGCACTCACTCGGCAGGTGTTGGACGAGGTCGGTGCGCGGTACGCGGCACATCCGGGCCATCTCGACGCCTTCGATTGGCCGGTCACCTCGGAAGATGCAGAAGCTGCACTGGACGATTTCATCCGCTATCGACTCGCCGATTTCGGTCGATGGCAGGACGCGATGTGGTTGGGGCAGGACTGGCTGTACCACTCGCGTTTGTCTGCGGCGTTGAATCTTAAATTGATTTCGCCGCGGCGCGTGGTCGATGCAGTGGAGCGGGCCCATCGCCGCGGCGAAGCCGACATCGCCGCCGCAGAAGGATTCATTCGGCAGATACTTGGTTGGCGTGAATACGTGCGTGGGCTGTATTGGCTGCGCATGCCCGGATACCTTGATGACAATGCGTTGAACGCGCAGCAGGCGCTGCCGGAGTTCTATTGGACCGGCGATACCGAGATGAACTGCCTGCACCAATGTATTGAGCAGACGCTGCGACTGGGCTATGCGCATCACATTCAGCGCTTGATGGTGACTGGGCTGTTCGCCTTGTTGCTGGGCGTGCGTCCGCGCCAGGTGCACGAGTGGTATCTCGCCGTCTATGTCGATGCCGTGGAATGGGTGGAGTTGCCGAACGTGATTGGCATGAGCCAGTACGCCGATGGCGGGGTGATGGCATCCAAGCCCTATGTCGCCAGCGGGAAGTACATTCAGCGCATGAGCAACTACTGCTCCACCTGCCGTTTCGACCCGGCACAGGCGACGGGTTCCAGGGCATGTCCGTTCACCACCCTCTACTGGGATTTCCTGTCGCGGCACCAGCAGCGGCTAGCGCACAACCCACGCATGCAGTTTCAGCTACGCAATCTGAAGCGCCTTCAGCCCGATGCTCGGGCTGCCATTGCCGATCAGGCCTTGCGCCTGCGGCGGCACCTCGACATCACCTCGACGGCTGTCGAAGAACCAGCGCCGCCGCCCGATACTGACCCAACCGAGGAATCTCATGTCTGCTGAAACATTTCTGATTGCTGGCGCCCGCGGGGGCGTCGCGCAGTCGTTGGCTGTGCGGCTGCGCAACCGCGGCGCAAGGCTGGCGCTGGTGTGTCGCGATGTAACCGGACTAGTGCTGCACGATGACGATCTGGCGATACAGGCCGATGTCGCAACTGCAGAGGGCGCGCGCACGGCGATCGAAAGTGCCTGTGAGGCATTCGGCGATGTACCTCAGGGCATGGTCAATGCCTGCGGCAGCATTCTGGTCTCCCCACTGAATCGCACTACCGAAATCCAGTATCGGGCGACGTTGGCGGCCAATCTGGATACCGCGTTCTTTCTCTGCCAGGCCTACGTGATCGAGCTCAATGCCCGGAAGCGCGCTGGCAACATGGTGTTGTTCTCGTCGGTCGCGGCGCGCATTGGGATCGGCAATCACGCCGCGATCGCGGTCGCCAAAGCGGGTGTAGAGGCCCTGGTGCGTGCAATCGCCGCCGACGTGTCTGTGACTGGAACCCGTATCAATGCCATAGCGCCCGGTCTTCTGGAGACACCACTGGGGGCACGCTTCCTGAGTTCGGAAGCTCAGCGCAAGCAGATGGCGGCGCAGTATCCGCTCGCACGCCACGGACAGGCCGATGATGCGGCGGCTCTGGCAGCTTGGCTGCTGTCGACAGACAGCAGCTGGATCACTGGTCAGGTGATTGGATTGGACGGCGGCTTTACTGCGGTGCGTCCGCCGGTAAAGGTGAGTGCGTGAGCGCCAGCATTGTCTGGTTTCGGCGCGATCTGCGTCTGGCCGATAACCCGGCATTTCTCTCCGCATGTGCGGCTGGAGCGCCGGTTCTGTGCGTTTATGTGCATGCTCCGGAAGAAGAGGGCGACTGGCGTCCGGGTGCAGCATCCGACTGGTGGCTGCACCATTCCCTTCTCGCGCTGGATGCCTCACTGCGGGAACTGGGCGGTGGCTTGCTGATCTGGCGTGGAGACTCGCTTTCGGCGCTGACGACTTTGACGCGCAGCATTGGCGCGGATCGCGTCTACTGGAACCGCCGCTATGAACCCGCGGTGCTGGCACGCGACACGGCAGTCAAGCAGGCGCTGCGCGAGCAAGGCATTGAAGCGAAGAGCTTCAACGCCGCCTTGATCGTGGAGCCCTGGCAGATCAGAACTCAGCAGGACGGGCCGTATCGGGTGTTCACGCCGTTCTGGCGCAATGCCAGTGCATTTGTGGCGCAGGCGCTACCCGAGGCCAGACCCGAGAAGATGCGGCCTCTCGCGCCGCCCCGCGTTGTGGATACGCGTTGCTGCAGCATCGCCGAGCTCAAACTGTTGCCCAGGATTCCCTGGGATCGGGGCTTCCACGCGCATTGGCAACCGGGGGAGCAGGGTGGGTTGGTGCAATTGGAAGCGTTCCTGGACGAGGCCGTCGTCGACTACAAGAGTGAACGTGATCGCCCTGATCGCAGCGGCACATCGCGACTGTCGCCGTATCTGGCCTGGGGCAATATCTCGCCGCGACAGATCATCGCAGCGATTCACGCACGTGGTGCGCGCGATCCGGGATTGATAGACAAAGCTGCCGCCTTTGTGCGCGAGCTGGGTTGGCGCGAGTTTTCGCATCACCTGCTGCATCACTTTCCTTCGACGCCGCAGCAGAATCTCAACCCAGCCTTCGATCGTTTTCCCTGGGCCGAGCCCGATCCCGCGCTGCTCAGCGCCTGGCAGCAGGGACGCACGGGTCTTCCGATTGTCGACGCCGGCATGCGCGAACTCTGGCAGACCGGCTGGATGCACAATCGAGTACGCATGATCGTTGCCAGCCTGCTGACCAAAAATCTGCGCTATCACTGGCTGCATGGTGCGCGCTGGTTCTGGGACACCCTGGTCGATGCCGATCTTGCCAACAATACCCAGGGCTGGCAGTGGACCGCGGGCACCGGTGCCGATGCCGCGCCTTATTTTCGTGTGTTCAATCCGGTGCTGCAGGGTGAGCGCTTCGATCCCGAAGGTCACTACGTCAAACGCTACGTGCCGGAGCTGGCGCGCGTTCCCGCAAGTCACGTACACCAACCCTGGAACCTGAAATCGGGCGAGCAGTCGATCTATGGGATATCCGGAAGCGTTTACGCCAAGCCGCTGATCGATCTTGCACGGTCGCGCGAGGCGGCCCTGGCGGGGTATCAGGCGATGCGTCGCACGACTTGACCTCGCCAACGCGAACGGTTGTGATCAGAAGTCGGGTGGCATCCGCGTGCCCTTGTAATCTTCGTGGGAATCCTATGCGCAGAGAATCCGCTGCCGTCCCTCATCGTGTTTCACTGCCTGCGCAATTTCATCTGCGATTGGCCGGACACGATGATGCGACCGAGTTGATGAAGCTGATGGTCAAGTTCAATCGCAGCGAAGGCATCCCGTGGCGGCCCAAGCGCGTGGCGCCGGCACTGCATCAACTGCTGGATGATGCGCGCCTGGGGCGGGTTCTGCTCGCAGCGGACCGTGACGACGACAGCCTGGCCGGGTACTGCGTGGCGACATTCAATTTCGATCTGGAGTTCGCCGGTCTCGATGCCTTCGTCACAGAACTCTACGTCACCGAACGCTGCCGCGGCACCGGTTTGGGCCGGGAGCTGCTGGAATCCATGGCCAGCCGAGTTCGCGGGCAGGGCGCCAGGGCATTGCATTTACTGGTCAGTCCGGAAAATCATCTCGCGCTGCAGCTGTATCGCGGTGCCGGGTTTGTCGAGGTGCCGCGTTTGATGATGACGCGAACATTTCCGAAGGAACGTGGCGATGCGGTTTGAATCAATCTGCACCTGCCGCATCAACGCGCGGTGCAGCTGCCCACCGTATTGTCCAGCAAGGCATCGCGTACCGACTGCGCTGGCGTGAATCGGGCGCTTCGCAGATCCTGGTAGCGAGTCACGCATTCGCCGGGACAGCAGTTGGCGGAGCGGGTGCCGCTGCAAGCCGGAATAGCGGCAACACAGCGGTCCATGCGCGCCGCATTGCTGCCGGCACATTCGAAAAACTGCGACGAGCACGCCGCCAGCAGGCCTTGATCGGCCGGGCCGCGGTTGCTCCAGCGCTGCGTCATCAGGCTGGACGTATGCACCCGCGGTGGCGGCCGCGGGGCAGTGCGTTCGATTTTCTTGAGCGCCTGCCTCAGCTTGAGCAGATCGGCATTGGCCGATTGGGTTTTACTGCTCAGCAGGACGCTCCTCGTGGTGCAGGGTTTGTCCTGAAAGACCAGGGCGCCATCCGGGCCGGCACAATGGAAAATATCGCCGGCGCCGCCAAACGCCAGCATTGCCATCAAGGCGCTACCCAGGATCAAGTTCGTGGCTCCGAATGCATGCGGTTATTTTCGCTGCAATAGCTCCGATATGCGAGAGCCAATCGCATTGTAGGTCTGACCTGTGGTCGGACGCAGTCGAATGCGGTACAACGAACCCTGCCCAATGCGGGAGCAGCCCATGCCGATGACCGGCGCCAAGATCGGTAGTCGCGAATCCATGTCCAAGGTGGATACGGCCTGGTTGCGCATGGAGCGGCCGACCAACCTGATGATGATCGCTGGCGTGATGATGCTGGCCGATCCCTTGGACGTCGATCGCTTCAAGCGCATGTTGCAGGAGCGTTTTCTGGCGTTTCGCCGCTTCCGACAGAAGGCGGTGGATGGGCCCGGAGGCGCGTATTGGGAAATCGACGAGGATTTCGATCTGGATTGGCATGTACGCGTAACCGCGCTGCCGGGCAATGCCGGTCAGAATGAGCTGCAGAGGCTGTGTTCGCAGCTGGCTTCGACGCCTCTGGACTATTCCAAGCCGCGCTGGCAGTTTCATATTGTCGAGCGTTATGGTCAGGGCAGCGCGCTGATCACGCGTATCCATCACTGCTACGCCGATGGCGTGGCTCTGATCGAAGTGCTGCTGTCGCTCACCGACGTCAAACCGACCGAGGAACATCGGGAGGCTCTGGCCAAGGTCTGGTTCAAGGAAGATCGTGGCGGAGTTGTCGATCGTCTGGTCGCGCCGGCGCGCCACGGTATTTCGCAGGCGGTGCATTTCGGTGAGACCTTGATCGAAAAAGGTCGTGAGGCGTTGAACGATCCCGAGATTCTGGCGCGCGTGTTGCACGAAGGCAGCGAGATCGCACGCGAACTTGCGCACGCAATAAGCCTGCCGGATGATCCTCCTACGCGGTTTCGCGGCCCGCTGGGCGTCAGCAAACGCTGTGCCTGGGCCGAGCCCATGCCCATCGAGGAGGTCAAAGTTGTAGGCAAGGCGCTGGGCTGCACCGTCAACGATGTGTTGATGGCCTGCGCCACCGGTGCGTTGCGCAGCTATCTGATCGATCGCGGTGACGACCCGGATGGCATCGACATCCGCGCTACCGTGCCAGTGAATCTGCGTCCGCTGGAACACGCCAAGAAACTGGGCAATCATTTCGGCCTGGTGTTCCTGACGCTGCCGATCGGCGAGCCTAATCCGCTGCGCCGTCTTGAGCGGGTGGCCGACAACATGCGCGAACTGAAGCGCTCGCGTCAGGCGATCGTGGCGTTCGGACTGTTGGCGGCGCTGGGCATGAGTCCGGCGGCTCTGCAGGGACCGGCGCTGGAGATGTTCAGTCGCAAGGCCACCGCCGTGGCGACCAATGTGCCGGGGCCGCAGATGCCGTTGTATTTTGCTGGGAGCCGCATCGTGGACCAGATGTTCTGGGTGCCACAGACCGGTTCGATCGGCATGGGCATCAGCATCCTCAGTTACAACGGACGCGTGCATTTCGGCCTGATCACCGACGCCAAGCTGGTGCCGGACCCTGAGCGCATCATCGGCCAATTTGCCGCCGAGTTCGAGAAGCTGGTGCTGGCGACCTTGATGGAAGACTGGGACGAGGACATCACCAGTGCCGGGGCGTCGTGCACGATGGCGCGTTATGCACCAGAAACTGTGCCGGTGGCGGCTAAGAAGAAGAAAAAACGTCCGGTATCGAGCAAGGCGAAGGTGAAGCAGTCCGCAGGCAAGACCCGATCGAGTCTGTTCGATCTGGCTTGATGCATGTAGGAGCGGCGTGGTGCGCCGAGGGCAATGGGTAATGTTTTTGATTAAAAGTAAAAAAAAAAAACGGCACAAACC
>JANMUE010000478.1:0-6810 GCA_031391205.1 Lysobacterales bacterium
GCGAAGCTCTTGCTCTACTATCAAGAGCAGAGCAGGAGCTTCGCGGCTCACGCCGCTCCTACATTTCCGTTACACCTGTGCATCGCGCATCAGCGCGTCGATTTGGTCGGGGTCCTTGGTGATGCCTTCGGTCAGCACGATAGGTTCACCCTTGGTCACCAGCACATCGTCCTCGATACGGATACCGATGCCGCGCCAGCGTTTGTCGACGGTTTTTTCGTCGGTGGCAATATAGAGGCCGGGTTCCACGGTAAGCACCATACCGGGCTCGAGTTCGCGCGACTCCTCACCGACACGGTAGTCACCCACATCGTGCACATCCAGACCCAGCCAGTGCCCGGTCTTGTGCATGTAGAAGCGCTTGTAATCGCCGCTCTTGAGGTTTTGCTCCGGCGTGCCCTTGAGCAAGCCGAGTTTGCACAGTCCCCGCGTCAACACGCGCACTGCGGCATCGTGCATCGCAGTGAACGGGATGCCGGCGCGTGCCTGATCGATGGCGCTGGCCTGGGCTGCCAGTACGACTTCGTAAAGCGCGCGCTGTTCGGGCGAATAGCGCCCATTCACCGGCCAGGTACGGGTGATGTCCGAGGCGTAGCACTCATACTCGGCGCCGGCATCGACCAGCAGCAGATCGCCATCTCGAAGCGGCGCGTTGTTGGCGCGGTAGTGCAACACGCAGGCATTGGCGCCACCGCCGACGATGGGCTCGTAGGATGCCACTGCGTGATTGCTGCGAAAGGTATGCTGCAGCTCGGCTTCGATGATCGCTTCGGTGAGCCCGGGCCGGGTGTGCTGCATAGCGCGCCGATGCGCGCTGGCTGCGATATCGGCAGCGCGCTTCATTAGCTTGATCTCGGCGGGCGATTTGAACAGCCGCAGATCGTGCAGCAGATGGCCCAGTGCGACGAACTCATGCGGCGGCCGCGCGCCTTGGCGCACCATGGCTCGAACGCGGTTGACCCAGCCCATCAATTTCAGGTCGAAGTCCGGGTCGCGGCCGAAGTGATAGTAGACGCGTTCCCGTCCCTCGATCATGCCGGGCAGGATGTCGTCGATATCGCCGATCGGAAACGCATCGTCCACGCCCAGCGTGGCGGGCGCGGCATCGGTACCCAGGCGCGGGCCGTCCCAGCGCTCGCGTTCGGGATCGCGTTCACGACAGAACAGGATCACTTCGCCGTGCTGGCGCCCCGGAATCAGGGCCAGAACCGCCTCTGCTTCGCCAAAACCCGTCAGGTAATGAAAGTCGCTGTCCTGGCGGTAGGGATAATGCGCGTCGTTGCTGCGAATGCGTTCGGGCGCTGCCGGGACGATGGCGATGGCCTCACGGCCAATCATCCGCATCAGCTGTTTGCGACGCTTGGCATGCTCACGGGGGGTGATCGAGATGCTCAATGACGGGTGGTTCCTGGCGCCACGGCGGTGAGCTCCGAGAGCAGCAACATGACCCCGACACGCACATATTCCAGCACTTCGGTGAAATCGGCCTCGTCTTCATCGCTTTCGCCCGTTACCAGGTCACTGGCGGCGATTCGCGACAAGTCGTTCAATACTTCCTGACCGTCATCGGAGAGTGCGCCGGCACCGTCGTTACCCGCCAGGCCAAGCCCGCCGACAAATCCGCGGCACCACTCGACCAGGGCAGCGGCACGTTGCGGTAGTGCGATCTCGTCGTTTGGCAGCATCGGTTCGAAAGCCAGTAGAGGGTCGATCAGGCGTGCCCGCGACTGGTCAAAAAACGTGGCAAAGGTCTGACGCGCCTCAGCATCGTCGGCGATCAGATCCTGCAGGGCCTCAAGCGCCAGCGCCTCGCACCAGGCATGGGTACCCGCAGCGCCACCCGCGCACAGGTAGCCACACAGGGATCCGTGCAATTCGGAGGCATTGATGCCGATACGGTGCTGGCCCAGTGCAAGATCGATTTCAAGGTGTTGCAGTTCGCTCATAGGCCAAGTGTAGCAATCCCGACCGGGCCCAGTGCCGGCCCTATTGTTGAAAAACATGATTACGCGGGCACTGACGGTACCGGGTGCAAAGGTTATGCTTCGGCACCACAGCCTTGACCGCGGATCGTGTACCTTCAGCTCACCACCAGCCGTGCACCCAATCCCAGCCAGGTTTCAGTTCGCGGCTCGGGAAAGCTGTTGCTCCGGGCACGGAAATCCCTGTCGCCACGTAGCGGAATCAAGGGGATGCTGTTGGCCGCCGGGCTGTTGTCGACGGGGTTCGTCGGCGCCCAGAATGCGATAGAACGACGATTCTATTTTTCGCCGGCCAGTCAGGAAGGCGATCTCGCCCAGAATACCGTGACGGCGATGCAGCAGGATCGCTCGGGATTCCTGTGGATTGCCACACAGGGTGGGTTGCATCGCTACGATGGCTACGAGTTCCAGCGGTATCAGCACCGTCCTGGGGATTTGAACGGGCTGCCTCAGAGTTTCGTCACTGCGTTGACCGAGGACTCGGCCGGGCGCCTTTTTGTAGGCACGGCGCATCATGGCGTGGCGCGTTGGGATGCATCAGGCAAACGCTTCATCAGGATTCCCACCAAACCGGATGAGAGTGCGCGACGTGAAGCCATCACCGCATTGCTTGCGGATTCTGGCGACGGTATCTGGATTGGCTCGCGTTTCGGACTGGAGCATCTCGCGCTCGGCGGCAAACGCAGTGATGTACTGAGTCTGACGCCCGATGATGCGCGCAAAGTGCAGGTCAATGACTTGACGCGTTGTACCGATGCCGCGCTGTATGTAGGCACCAGCGACGGACTGTTTCGCGTCAATCCGGGGTCGCTCAGGGCGCGCGCGCTGTCGATACCTGAACGCAGCCGCGATCTGTCGGCACTGCATTGCGACACCACCGGTGCACTATGGGCGACGTCGGGCGCGCAGTTGTTCGAATGGCAGAACGGGGAAATGCGTCTGGCCTGGGATGCTGGCAAAGCCGATGCCGAATTGGCTGATGTCCGTTTCGTCGACATCCGGGAGGATGCGCAGCACGTGCTGTGGTTGGCGACAGATCGAAGCGGGCTGGTGCGTTTTTCACCGACAGATGCCAGCTATGAACGTCTGCATCATGTGCCGCGCCTGCGCGGATCACTGCCGGAGGACACGCTCAGCAGTTTGCTGATCGATCGCGCTGGCCTGCTTTGGGTGGGTGGAACGGTATCTGGTCTGGCATATGCCCGTCCCGAAGGCGCAGATTTTACCTATCTGCATGATGAGAGCGATGCGCACTCGGTCATTGCATCGAACAATATCCGTGCATTGTGGCCGGATGCCGATCGAGGCCTATGGGTGGGTACCGAAGGAGATGGTCTGAAGCGCTACGATTTTGTCGCGCGACGATTCGATCACTACGCCGGGAAAGCGATCGGGCGTGCGCTGGGACTCGCTGGCGAACCCAAGGAACTGCGCGTATCGGCAATCCGTCCAGCGGACGAGATGGATACGTACTGGATTGCCAGCAATCAGGGCGTCTTTCTGTTCGACGCCAAGCAGGACGCGGCGCAGGCGTTGCCAGTGAACCGGCTGCGCAGCGATGCACTGCCCAGTGCCGATGTGCGGTCGTTGCTGGTGGGCTCGGATGGCAGTCTGTGGATGGGTACGATCAGCTCAGGCCTGATTCGCCATCATCCGAAAAAGGCTGAATGGCAGCGTTATTCGGTAGCCAATTCGGCGGACAGCGATGGTCTATGGCATGCCGGCGTTTTGGCGCTCTATGAAGACGATGCGCGCCGTCTCTGGATCGGCACACTGGGTGGACTCAATGTGCTGGAGATCGAAAGCGGCGTCATGCGAAAAGTGAGCAAGGACCGCCAACGTCACGATGCGCTGTCCGGAGAGCTGGTGCGGGTCGTTATCCAGGGTGATGATGGCAGCATCTGGGTGGGCACGCATAATGGGCTCAATCGCGTGCTGGACTATCACCAAGGCGAGCCCAGATTTCGTCGCTACACCATGGAAAATGGACTGGCCAACGACACCATCTATGGTGTTTTGGAAGACCGTGCCGGCAAGCTCTGGATCAGCAGCAACGCAGGTATCAGTCGTCTGGATCCGGCCAGCGGTAAGATCCGCAATTTCACGCTTCAGGATGGACTGCAAGGCCTGGAATTCAATGGCGGCGCCTATGCCGAGTTGCCCGACGGCCGCCTCAGTTTTGCTGGTACCGAAGGTATCAACTGGTTTGCACCGGCTGCGATCGCTGACTCCAGTCACGAAGTGCCGATTGCATTCACTGCCTACCAGGTAGGCAACACGCGGCAACTGATTGCCGAGCCCTATGACTTCAAATCGATGGATATCAGTTCCGAAGATCGGGTGCTGATGTTGGCGTTTTCAGCGCTTGACTTCGCGGCCGCCGGGCATAGCCGTTACTCGTATCGACTGCTCGGATACGACGAGAATTGGATCGATCTGGGTACGCGACGCGAGGTGGCATTTACCAATCTGGCGCCGGGAAATTATCGCTTGCAGGTGATTGCCAGCGACATTGCGGATCTGAGCACTTCGGCGGTGCTGGAACTCGCCATCGGCGTCACTCCGCGTTGGTGGCAGTCGCGGTGGGCGCAGGCGGTGGCCGCGCTCGCGACCACTTTGCTGCTTGCACTCTGGTGGTTTGCGCGTCGGCGCCGCAATCGCGCGCTGCGCCAGCAGAACGAGAAGATGAAGCTGTTCAGCGAACGTCTTTCATCGGCGCTCTGGGCAAGCCGTGACGGGTTCTGGGACTGGGATCTGGAAGGCGACAGCATGTTTCTTTCCGGGCCTGAAGAGTTCGTCGGCCCCGGGCGCGAAGCACGCATTTCCTCTCGGGAATGGCGCGAACTTGCAGTGCATCCCGAGGATCGTCAGCGCGTTGAATCGGCACTGGAAGACCACATCACCGGGCGCACCGATCACTACGAAGCCGAGTACCGCGTCAACACCTTCTCCGGCCGTACCGCGTGGATACTGGCGCGTGGCCGTGGTGTGCGACGCGATGCCAATGGCCGTGCGCTGCAAGTGGCCGGTACGTTCCGCGATGTCAGTCAGGAACGCTTGCTCGATCGTGATCGCCGTATCGCCCAGGAAGTGATTCGCTCGATGCGCGAGGTGGTCTGCGTTACCGACCTGCAGTTCCGTTTCGTGTCGGTGAACGAGGCATTTTGCCGCATCACCGGATATTCGATGGATGAAGTCAGTGGTCAGGACGCGGCTTTGCTGAACTCGGATCAACACCCGCGTGAGTTCTTTCAGCAGGTTCGGGATACCCTGCTGCAAAAGGGACATTGGGGCGGCGAGCTGTGGCAGCGTCGCAAGGACGGCGAGCAGTTCCTGGCTTCACTGGAAGCCAATGAAGTGTGTGATTCCTCGGGACAGCGGCTGTATTGGGTGGCGGTGCTCACGGATATCACCGATCGCAAACGTGCCGAGCAGGAGCTGCGTTACCTCGCCAACTACGACACCTTGACGGGGTTGCCCAATCGCACCTTGCTCGGTGAGCGTCTCGCACATTCGCTGATCCGCGCGCGCCGGCTGGGCAACAAGGTCGGTGTGCTTTTTCTCGATCTGGATCGTTTCAAGCATGTCAACGATTCCATGGGGCACGCCGCCGGCGATCGCCTGCTCAAGGCAGCCGCTGCGCGCATTGTGACCAGCGTACGCGATTCCGATACGGTGGCGCGTCTGGGCGGGGACGAGTTCACCGTGGTACTCGAGGATTTGAAAGATATCCAAGAGGCCGAGCGCGTCGCGCGCAAACTGTTGTCCGGATTCGAGCGTCCGCTGGAAATTGATGGGCGTCATGAAATAGTGATTTCCCCTTCGATCGGGCTCAGCCTCTATCCCGAGCATGGTCAGGTGCCTACCGATTTGTTGAAGCACGCCGATACCGCCATGTATCACGCCAAGGATCGTGGCCGGAATACCTATCAGGTCTATACCGACGCGATGGACGCGCAGGCGAGGTTGCGTGCCAGCATGGCCGGGCAATTGCACAAGGCTTTGGAACGCAACGAGCTCAGTCTGGTGTTCCAGCCCAAGATGTCGTTGCTGGATCAGCGCATCACCGGTGCCGAAGCCCTGTTGCGCTGGAACAATCCGGTGCTGGGCAGTGTCTCGCCCGTGACTTTCATTCCGATCGCCGAAGAAACGGGGCTGATCGTGTCGATCGGTGAGTGGGTGCTGAAACAGGCCTGCGAGCAGGTCAAGCGCTGGACCGAGGCAGGGCTTACCGAGCCCAGGATGGCGGTGAACGTTTCAGCATTGCAGTTGTTCCGCGGCGAGCTGGTGGTGCGTATGCGCGCCATCCTCGAAGCGGCGCGTGTGCCGGCACATCGGCTCGAGATCGAGCTGACGGAATCGATGCTGATGGGCAACCCGGAGCAGAGCATCGCCACGCTCACCCAGATCAAGGCGCTGGGCGTGCATATTGCCATTGACGATTTCGGCACCGGGTATTCATCACTGTCCTACCTCAAACGCCTTCCGATCGACACGCTGAAAATCGACAAGACCTTCGTTGCCGATCTGAGCACCGATCCGGACGACGAGGCCATCACCACCACCGTGATCATGATGGCGCATTCGCTGGGGCTTGACGTTATCGCCGAAGGCGTGGAGACACTGGATCAGATGCGCTATCTCGCCGAGCAGAGCTGCGATGAGGTGCAGGGCAATCTGATCTCGCACCCGCTGGATGCCGATCGCGTGCTGCAGTTCCTGCTGGATCGAAGCACCACCCAGGGTGGCGTGCAGAAGCTACTGCCGCTGAGCTGACTCGCGCTGAACGGGTGTAGGAGCGGCGTGAGCCGCGAAGCTTTGCTCTGAC
>JANMUE010000485.1:0-1605 GCA_031391205.1 Lysobacterales bacterium
GCGCTCGGCGATATCCAGACGCGACATTACTTTGACACGCGCGGCCAACTTGTAGGCCAGGGCGACCGGGGGGGTGGCAATTTCCTTGAGGTAACCGTCTATACGTAAACGGATGCGGTACGTCTTTTCGTAGGGTTCAAAATGAATATCGGAGGCGCCTTTCTTGATGGCATCCAACAAGATCTTGTTGACGAAGCGCACGATGGGTGCGTCTTCAACATCGTCGCGACTAACCCCTTGGCCTAACTCTTCTTCCTCACCGCCGGTAACGTCTAGACCATCTAGGTCAACATCGTCACTGCCCAGATCGGGCATCTGGGTGTCGACCTGTTCAATGGTCTTGCCGGCCAGCTTCTGCAGCTTGTCTTCTTCGACCACCACGGCTTCCACCGCCATACTGGTCTGGAACTTAATTTCATCTAGCGCATGGACATTGGTCGGGTCGGAGACGGCCACAAACAGCCGTTTGCCACGGCGTGCCAGCGGCAGAACCCGATGCTTTTGCAGCAACTTGTCGGAGACCAAGCGCACAACGTCTAGATCGGGCTGGAAGGCATCCAGGTCTAGCAGCGGTACGCCGAACTCCTGTGAGGCGGCGATGGCGATTTCGCGGGCATCCGCCAGCCCTTTCGAGACCAGATGCGCCACCAGATTAGTGTTGGCATCTTTGGCGTCACTGATGGCCTGCAACGCAGTCTTCTCGTCCAGCAACCCATCTTGAATCAAGCGCGCCGCCAAGCCCTGCAGGGCCATGCGTTGCGCGTTGGAGGTCATTTGGGACGGATCGATCATGAGCGGGCAGTCTGTGTGAACCGTGAACCTTAAGTGTGGCCGGAAGTGGCGGGCGGATCAATTGTCAAATTGGAGCCGATTGTGCCGGACTGTAACGGATGGCTGAGAGATGCGCGTCACATGTTGCGTTTTGATCGGCCTCTCGTCCTTTGCTCCCCACGAAATTTCCTTGCTCCGAGCCTGCCTAGGAAGCTGCGCTAATGGCTATACCAAGAGACCATCCGCAATAAAGAAAGCCCCTCAGAAGAGGGGCTTTGTTCATCATGTTGAGCTTCGCAGACTCAGCCCAATCTACGAGCTGAATCCCAAACTACAAACTTACTGCTTACAAATGTTGGCTGTTAGGCAGGTGCCACCCACTACCCATGTGGTTCTTCCGTTGGCGAAAGTGCCAGTAAGCAGATACGTATCCGTACCGACGCCATTGGTACCGTTGCCAGCGGCTTGAATTTGGAGCAAGCCACCAACGACGGCCATGGTCGGTGCTGCAGCATATCGGGCAGCGGTTGGGAATGCGCCGATACCATTCGTACCAGCAGTAATACAATTGGCGTAAACACCCGCTTGGTCGTCCAAGCAAAGCTCGGCATCTGTTTTCATGCCGGAGGTTGCCTGAACTACTTCGGCAAATTTAGCCCGTCGCGTGTACTGGTTATAAGCCGGCAGCGCGATGGCGGCCAGGATACCGATGATGGCTACCACGATCATCAATTCGATCAGGGTAAAGCCCTTTTGAACTTGCTTCTGCATATGAGTCTCCGCGAGTGTTGAGATGCTGAGTAAAGCGTCGGCGATTTGCGCCTGAGCGTGGAC
>JANMUE010000593.1:0-4083 GCA_031391205.1 Lysobacterales bacterium
CGGCTTCGGCCGCGATTGCACCCGCCGCCGCAGTGTTGAGAATCGCGGCCGAAGCCGCTCCCACAACAGCCGCTCCTACATTGCTCCTACACCCGACAGCGCACCCATATGCTGTCGGTAGTACTGCAATTCGGCGATCGACTCGCGCACATCCGACAACGCGGTATGGTTGCCCTTCTTGCTGAATCCCTCGAGCAACGCGGGATTCCAGCGCCGTGCAAGTTCCTTCAGCGTTGACACGTCCAGATTGCGGTAGTGGAAATAGCGCTCCAGCTGGGGCATGCAGCGCACCAGGAAACGTCGATCCTGACAGATCGAATTACCGCAGATCGGGGACTTGCCTTTGGGCACCCAGGCTTCGAGGAACTGGATCGTCGCCAGCTCGGCAGTGGCGGCATCCACACTCGAATCGATCACCCGCTGCCAGAGTCCGGATGCATCGTGATGGCTACGATTCCAATCGTCCATGGCGTTCAATCGCAGCAACGAGTGATGAATCGCGAACTCCGGACCTTCGGCCAGTACGTTCAGATCCTTGTCGGTCACCACGGTTGCGATTTCTATGATCGTGTCGCTGTCCGGATCCAATCCGGTCATTTCCAGGTCAATCCAGATCAGGTTGGTTTCGTTTTGCACCTTCAGGTCCTTGGCTTTTTTGATATCTCACGAGCAGCGCTGCCGCTTGGGTCCTGATCTGGCCTTGGCGTTGCCACATCCCCCGCCGCTTCGCGGCGCGCCCCTTTACTCAAGGGGCTAATCGTACTTCGACCGTGCACTGCGAGCGAAGCATGAAAACCAGAACCAGACCACCAGCGGCCGATGTCGAACGGCTATGCACGCTGCTAATCTCTTATCGATGCTATCCCCTTCAGCGACCTCACCTCAACCGCATCACCCACAGGCGGCTTCCATAGCGAACACGCGCTCGGACATGCTGCTGGCAACGATTGTCGTGGCGGTCGGCTGGGCGCTGACGTTGTTCGGATTCTGGCCGGGGTGGATGTCGTTCGATTCCGGCGACCAGTATGCACAGGTGTTGAGCGGGCATTACAACGATGTACATCCGCCGCTGATGGCAGCGATCTGGGCATTGACCAACCGCATCGTGCCGGGACCCGGTGGAATTTTCGCGGTGCACGCACTCGCGTTCTGGATCGGACTGGTTGCAACGCTTGCACTGCGGTTGCGGGGGTGGCGTTTGGCGCTGATCGCGTTGAGCATTGGCGTCTGGCCGCCCATCGCGCTGATGCTGGGTCATGTCTGGAAAGACGTCGGCATGACCGCCGCACTGCTGATCGCGACGGCTGCTGCCATGCATTGGCGACGCGATGGCAGCAGATACGGGTGGGTGCTGGCATACGCCGCCTTGATGGTCGCAGCTGCCTACCGCCACAACGCCATCGCGGCCTGCCTGCCCTTGCTCGCGCTGCTTTTCCGCCGCGATACCAAAAAGCCATGGGGCGGAGTGATTCTGCGCTTCGCCGTGGCGGCGCTGGCCTTGTTCGCAACCCCATCCCTGCTGACCCGGATAATCGGCGCCGAACACAAATTGGCCTGGCCTGCGATCGCCATATTCGATATCGCAGCGGTTTCCATCGCGACTGATCAACAACGCGTGCCGCTGGAGATCTCTGCACCCAGCCTGACCGTGAGCGATCTGAAAACCCATTTCAAGCCCTGGGCGAATCCTTCGGTATTCGAAACCGGCAAGATCAAGCTGAGTTTCTTCGTGCCATACGGGCCGCGCGAACGCAATGCCGTAGCTGGCGCCTGGTGGCGTGCGGTTCGCGAGCAACCGAAGGCATGGTTTGCACACCGCGCGCGTTTGTCGAAATACCTGTTGTTCGGTCCACCTGCAGAGGCTCCACGCGAGTTGGTCATCGTACCCTTGATGCTGCTGCCGCCGGACGCCAACCTGAGCATTGCTCCGGCCAACAATCTCCTGTTGCGACACCAAGTCGCGTTCGCCGATCGCTGGTGGCGTTCACCCCTATTCTGGGCGGCACCCTACCTGCTGCTCGGTCTAGTCGTCGCCGTGGTCGTGTGGCGCAATCCAAAGCGCTGGCAACCTGCACTGATTCTCTGTGCCTCTGCATGGGCGTATGTGCTGCCGCTGGCGTTGATTGCCGGCGCGGCAGAAGCACGCTACTTGCTGTGGACACAGGTGATCACATTGATCTGCGTGGCCTGCGTGTTCACTCCTGCGGGTCGTATCCGACAGACCCCTTGAAGCGACGGCGTTTGGCCCGGAAATAATCGGTAAGCATCTGCGAAGCGGCCTCCGCCAGCACACCACCCTGCACATCCACACGGTGATTGTGTTGCGGCGCCTGCAACAGATCGAACACGCTGCCAGCCGCACCCGTCTTCGGATCGCTGGCCGCGTAGACCGCGCGCGAGACACGCGCATGCACCATCGCCATCGCGCACATCGCGCAGGGTTCCAGTGTCACATACAGCGTGGTGCCGATCAGCCGATGATTGCCAAGTATTTGCCCGGCACGCCGCATCACGACGATCTCGGCGTGTGCGCTGGGATCGTGCTCCACGATGTTGCGGTTTCCGCCTTCCGCGAGCACGGTGCCGTCAACGCCAAGCAGAATCGCCCCGACCGGTACTTCGTCGTCCTGATCGCGCGCTCTAGCCGCCAGGTCCAGCGCGCGCCTCATCCAGATTTCATCGCCAGCATGCATGCCCAATCATCCCCAGTCGCGTTCGGCGCCTACGATACCGGGATGGATGGGGAGCCAGACGTCCGCAGCGAACGGTCGCTGTCATTTGCCGGCAAAGTTCCATTGGCTCAACACAGCATTCGATCCTGCGCCAGCCTGCGTGTGACAGCGAACAGACCTTTCGGGTCTGCGCTGGCACTGTGCAGTGCACTAAAGCACACTCAAGGAGAACCCTATGTTCCAGTCAGTAAAATCCGGCATGCTGTTATCGATCGCACTCGCGGTCGGCAGCCTGCTACAGGTCGGCACCGCCGCCGCACAGAACGACGTACGCGATCGCATCGACACAATCGAGCAAGAGTATGCGCGCATCAACGACGGGCGCAATATCCCGGATGACCAGCTCGAGTACTACCTGGACCGCGCCAATTCCGGCTGGACGATGGCGCAGATCGAGCGCGACATGGAATCACTGCGTCTTCAGAAGAGCGGCGGCACTTGGCAGCCGGCCAGCGGCTGGATCGCAAGCGAACTGATCTGTACCAGCATAAATGACCGCTACCGTGAATGTCCGGCACCCTTCCGAGGACGCGCCGTGGTGACCTATCAAATCTCTCAATCTCCGTGCATTGAAGGCAGCACCTGGGGACAAAAAGCGGGCGCGGTATGGGTCAACCGCGGCTGCCGTGCGCGCTTCGGCATGGTGGTCGGCGGTGGCAATGTCGGCGGTCCGGTCGGACACGGTTCCGGTCAGGGCTATGGCCACGGCCCGGGCGCCGGCGCAAGGCTTACGTGTCAAAGTATTCGTGGTGGCTACAAGGAGTGTGCTACCGGTTTCCGCGGCGGAGTCGAGCTGGTGAACCTTTTGAGTGATAGATCCGCCTGCATCGAGAATCGCACCTGGGGCCAACGTCCCGGCACGATTTGGGTAACCCGCGGCTGCCGCGGGGAATTCGCCTCGATCGGACGTCCTGGCCCACGTGACGACGCCAACTGGAACACCGGCTATGGCGTTACCTGCACCAGCAATCGCGGTAATCGTGGTGAATGCGAATGGGACCGCCGCTACGGCCGTCCACACCTTGCGGAAACCTACTCGCGCAATGCCTGCGTCGAAGACAGCACCTGGGGCTATGAAGGCCGCGAGGGACTGGTCTGGGTAACCGCCGGCTGCCGCGCCCGTTTCGTCAGCACGCGTACCAACTTCGAACGCTGAGTTCGGCGACACGAATGCAAAAAACGCCCGGGCTTTTGCCGGGGCGTTTTTTTGGTTGACGCGCCACACCGCCCTGCCGCGACCGATCAGTCTTTCAGCGACCAGCGCCCGAGTATTTCGTGGTGACTTTTTCCGACATGGCTGTTTACCAACGCAAACTCCGCCGCCCGCCAACGGATCGGATCGACCGGCTGC